>DATHBF010000435.1:0-3366 GCA_035296285.1 Pyrinomonadaceae bacterium
AGGAATTAGAAGCCCTGCTCTCGCTCGCGCACAGGCCCGACATGTGGTCGCCGCCCATCGTCAAGACCGTCGCCACCGAGAACAAGGGGCTCGAAGAACTGGCCTCGGCGGTCGAGAGCTACCGCAACTTCCTCCAAGGCGCCGAGGGCGCGCGCACGCGCCGCGCCTCCGTCGCCCGCTGGCGCATCCTTGAGCTGCTGCGCGAACGCCTGCTCGCCCGCGCGCTTCAAACCCGGGACGCCGCCCCGCGGCTCGACGCCCTCGCCGCCGAGGTCGCCGACAAGCGCCGCGACCCCTACTCCGCCGTCGATGAGTTTCTGAACGAGAACAACGGCTGACGACTGACGACTGAAAACCTTGATGAAGATTGATCACATCGGAATCGCCACCGACCGGATAGACGACGCGCTCCGCTTCTGGCGCGACGCGCTCGGGCTCGAAGTCAGGCACACAGAGGTGGTCGAGGAGCAGGGCGTGCGCGTCGCCATGCTGCCGGCGGGCGAGCCCCGCATCGAGCTTCTGGAGCCGACCGGCCCCGACACGCCCGTCGCCCGCTTCATCCAGAAGCGCGGCCCCGGCATCCACCACGTCGCCGTCCGCGTCCCCGACATCCGCGCCGCGCTCGCGCGTCTCAGCGCGGAGGGCGCGCGCCTCATCGACAAGGAGCCGCGCGTCGGGGCCGGCGGCTGCCTCGTCGCCTTCGTCCACCCTTCTGCGGCGGGCGGCGTATTGCTCGAACTGGTCGAGCACGCCGACGGCCCCGAAGAATCACACACGGAAAGGTCTTAGATTTTGTCGCACCAGAAAGTCTTCCTCGCCGCGCTCGCCCTGCTCGCCGCGCACCTGACGGCCTCCGGGCAGAGGCCACAAAGGAGGCCCGCCTCGCCGCGCACGACGGCCGGCGCCGCGGCGACGACGCCCGCGCGTCCCGCCTCGCCCGTCAGCCTCACGGCGCAGGACATGACGCTGCTCGTTGACGCGCTCGCCCTCCCGCCGAAGCAGCTCTCGCAGCTCCAGTCGAGCGCCGAAGAGCGCAGGGACTTCGCCCTCGACCTGACGCGCATGATAGCCGCCGCCGAGGAGGCGAAGGCCGCCGGCTACCTCGCGCGCCCCGACCTGAAACTACAGACCGACCTCTCGCGCGCCTTCGTCATCGCGCAGACCTACTTCAAGCGGCAGCAGGGGGCGGGCGCCAGCGCCCCCGAGCAGGTCGTGCCGCCCGCCGAGATTGACGCCTTCCTGAAGGAGCCGGCCACGGCCGCGCAGCTCTCGGCCTTCCTCGAAGACTACAGGAAGAACGGCCCCGGCCGCGGCGCCGACATCCCGGCCGCGCGGCGCGAGGAGCTGACGAAGCACTACGGCCGCGTCATGGTCGCCATGCGCAAGGGCGTCGCCGCCGGCCTCGACCGCGAGCGCAAAACGCAGCTCCTCGTCATGCTCCAGCAGGCCCGCCTGCTCGCGGGCGCCTACACGAAAGACCTCGGCGCGCGGGTGAAGGCCACCGACGGCGAGATCGCCGCCTACGTCGCCGGGCACCCGGAGCTTGACCCGAAGGCCGAGCGCGAGAAGATAGAAGGGATTCTCAGGCGCGCGCGGGCGGGCGAGGACTTCGCGGCTCTGGCGAATCAGTTTACGGAAGACCCGAGCGGCAAAGGCAGCGGCGGCGACCTCGGCTGGTTCGCGCGCGGCACGATGGTCAAGCTCTTCGAGGAGGCAGCCTTCGCGCTCAAGCCGGGCGAGGTGAGCGGCGTGGTCGAGACGATGTTCGGCCTCCACGTCATCAAGCTGGAGGAGCAGCGCCCGCCCGCCCCCGGCACGGCCGAGCAGGTGCGTGCGCGCCACATCCTCATCAGGTATAATGCCGCGCTTCGCAGCCCGGACTCCACGCCCATATCGCCGCACGATAAGGCAAGGCAGGAAGTCGAGGACGAGAAGCGCAACCGCGCGCTCGACGAGATCGTTGCGCGCCGCCGCATCCGCGTGGCCGAGGACTACCCCGTCGGGCCGGAGGCGGCGGCCGCGGCCGCGAAGGCGAGCGCGCCGAGCCAGACCGGCGCGGCCGCGACGACGAAGCCGACGCCCAAGGCCGGCGGCCCGACGAAGCCGGCCCGCACCCCGGCCCCCGGCGCGAAGCCCGGCCCGGCGCGGAAGCGCAAAGGTTAGACGCCACTTTCAAGCGCACGAATATCTCAGTCACAGTCGAGGTTTAAATGCCGGGTAAGCTGGGCTGAAGTTAAGAAGTTAAGAGGACAGGACATGATTACTTGCGAAAATTGCGGAACGCAGATACTCGAAAACTCCACCGCCTGCCCCGCCTGCGGCACGGCGGTGACACGAGCCGCCGAGACGCCGGGGACCGAGGCGGAGACGGCGGCGCCCGAGTCCGGCGCCGTGACGACGCCGCTCGCGGCGGCGCCCGAAAGCACGGCCGAGGCTGACGCCCCGAGCCCGAGCCCGACCGAGGTCGAGGCCGGGGCCGCCACGACCGGCGCCGGCCGGACCGTGGCCGGCACGCCCGAGCGGAAGAAATCCAAGGTGCCGGCCCTCGTCATCGGGCTCTTCGCCATCCTCGCCTCGCTCGGCCTCATCTTCTGGATCGCCAAGGGGCGGACGGCGAGCGGCCTGAAGGCCCTCTCGGCCGAGGACATGGGCGTCATCGCCGAGACCCTCTCGCCGATGGCGCGCATGCAGCTCGCCAACAGCCCCGAGGAACGGAAGAAGATGACCGAGGAGCTGAAGAAAATCCTGGCGCTCGCGGAGGAGGCGCGGCGCGAGGGCATCGCCGACCGCCCCGAGGTCAAGCACCAGCTCGAAGCCGGCCGCCTCTTCGTCATCGCGCAGATGTACGTCAAGAAGCAGCGCGAGGCCAGCGCCAAGGCCGAGGACGTGATGCCGAAGCCCGAGGAGATCGAAGCCTTCCTCAAGGAGCAGGGCAAGACCGAAGAGGCCGACAGCTACCTCGCCGACCTCCAGAAGGCCGGGCTCATCCCTGCCGAGCAGCCCATCACCGACCAGGACAAGCAGGAGTTCCGGCAGGAGTGGGGCCGCGCCCAACTGCTCGCCCGGAAGGGCCTCGCCGCGGGCGTGGACAAGGAGCGCGCCACGCAGCTCCAGATACAGCTCCAGCAGGCGCTCGTCCTGAGCCGCGTCTACTCGGCGCAGCTCGCCAAGAAGCTTGAGCCGAACGAGCAGGAGATCAACGCCAAGATGCAGGAGGCGCGCACCAAGGCCGAGGATATCCTCAAGCGCGCGCGCGGCGGCGAGGACTTCGCCAATCTCGCCAAGGAGTTCTCGGACGAGCCGCAGGCTAAAGAGAGTGGCGGGGAACTGCCCTGGTTCGGCCGCGCCGAGCCGGGCAAGCCCGGC
>DATHBF010000436.1:0-27657 GCA_035296285.1 Pyrinomonadaceae bacterium
GTCGCCCTGCGAGGGGATGGTCCACGCGCACCGCGTCGAGACGCTGCTGCTTTAGCGACCCGCTACTTCGTGCCCGCGGCCAGCGCCTTGTAATCGTATTCGAGGACGGCGAGGACCGAGACGGGCCGGCCGTCCTTTTGCGCCGGCACGAACTGAAGCCTGCGCGCGGCGTCCATCGCGCTCTTCGTCAAGCCGTATCCGAGCGACCTGGACACGATGACGTGCTTGACCTCGCCCGTCTCACTCAAGACCGCGTTCAAGACGACCACCGCCTGCCCCAAACGCTTCACCTCTTCCGGGTCGAAGGCGGGGGCCGGCCTGCTCTGGATTTGCGCGGGGGTTGTGACCGCCTTCGCGCTCAAGACCCTGGCCCTGGCCGTGCCCTTATAGGGGTCGAAGTAATCCCGCCAGAAGATCAACGCCTCAAGGTCCGCCTGCCACTCGCCCGCCCCGGCCAGGTCCGGCGTCCTGCCCAGCGACTTCCTGAACAGATCGGCCGCTTCGTCGAAACGCCTCGACTGTTCCATGTTGCCCGCCTGTATGTTCGGCGCGTTAACGTCGATGCAGCAGTAGCCGGTCATGTTCTGGAGGTTCATGACGGACGCCTTGCTGCTGGCCTGCGCGTTGACGCGTTCGGGGAAGGTGGCCTTCACGAAGACGACGAAGAGGGCTTCGCGCTTCACGTCGGCGGCGGCCTTGAAGCGGGGCTGTATCTCAAGGGCCGCGTCGGCCTCTTTGAGAGCCTTGCTGTAGTCCCCCTGCTTGAGGGCGGCGGCGGCGGCGATGTAGTGCGCCTCGTCACTGCGCCTGTTCAGTTCCAGCACGCGCTCGGCCTCGCGCTTCGCGTCGTCGTACCTGTTGCCGACGAGCAGCGCGTAGGCGAGCCCCGTCCGGGCGGCCACGAAGTCGGGGCGCAGCTTGACGGCGGACTGGAATGACGCGGCGGCCGACTTCGCGTCCCCGCCCTTCATCAACGTCAGGCCGAGGTAGTGCCACGCGTCTGCGTCGTCGGGCCGCGCCTTGACGTGCGAGCGGAGGGCGTCGTGGGCGCCCCGAACGTCGCCCGACTGAAGGAGGCCGAAGCCGCGCGCGGCCTCTTCCGAGACCTTGTGCTGTGGGCCTTGCGCGCGGGCCGTGTGGGGCGCGATTGAGGAGACCGTGAGCAGCGACGCCGCAAGGAGCGCGAGGGTCAGGCTCGGTTTCATCGTCATCCTTTAATGCATCTTGAAGGGGCCGCCGGGCGGCTCGGGCTTGAGGTCCGGGCGGGACGAGTCCTGAACGACCTCGTGCATCTCAAGCACGTTCGGCCCCGTGAACGCCTCGCGCGGCAGCGTCCCCGACTGGGCGTGGCCTTTGACGAACTCGTCGGAGCGGACCCAGTTGAGGAAGTCCTGGCGGCTCTCCCAGGTGGTGAAGACGACGTAAGGGTCGCCCTCGTTGACGGGCCGCAGCACGAGGTTTGAGACGAAGCCCGGCATCTTGTCCACGAGGCCGGCCCGCTCGCGGAACCTCGCCTCGAAGGCTTCGGCGTACTCCCGACTGACGTAAATGCGGTTGGCGACGGTAATCATTTGGCGAAGACCTTTGCCCTGTCGGCGAACGCCTTGAACTCAAGGGCGTTGCCGCTCGGGTCGAGAAAGAACATGGTGTGCTGCTCGCCCGGCTCGCCGCGGAAGCGGACGTAGGGCTCGATGATGAATTTGACGCCGGCACGCCGCACGCGCCCCGCAAGCTCCTCGAACTGCGGGGGGCTCAGGATGACGCCGAAGTGCGGCACGGGCACGTCGTGCGAATCAACCGGGTTGGAGTGGACTACACCGGCGCCGCCGGGCTTCAGGTGCGCGACGAGCTGATGGCCGAAGAGGTCGAAGTCTATCCACTGGTCGGAGCTTCGGCCCTCGGGGCAGCCGAGCACGCCGCCGTAAAAGTCTCGGGCGGCCGCGAGGTCGTGGACAGGGAAGGCAAGATGAAAGAGCGTGTCCATAGTTTTCCTGAACCCTTCGCGCGCCTTTAAAGGTTCGGGCTGCGCGGGAACTTGACGAAGGGGAGCCGCGTGCCGCGGACGATGAGCTGGTCCGAGCGGACGGCGGCGGGCGGCTCGAAGCCGTTGCTGCCGGCGGCGGCGATAAGGTCGTCCTGGTCAACGCCGTCGCCGCTAATGCCGATGGCGCCGACCAGCTCGCCGTTCCTGTAGAGCGGGATGCTGCCGGGGAAGATTTGAAGGCCGTTCGGCACGTTCGGAATCGTCGAGCAACGCACGTCCGCACCGCCGAGCGCGGCGAGCAGGTTGGTGCGGATGAGGTCTAACTGAAGGCCCGTGTTGAAGACGCTCCACTCGGAGATTTCGCGGCTGAAGGGTCCGGCCGGGTTCGGGTTGAGCCCGTCCGGATAGAAGGGCCGCGAGAGGAAGCCGACCGCGCGGTCAGAGAAGGCGCCGCTCCCGTCCAGACGCACGCCGTCTGAAGCGGCGCGGTCAACGTAAGAGCCTTGCCCCGCGCCGCGCAGGAGCGAGCCCGCGTTGCGGTGCGAGAAGAAGGCGGCCGTGCGCGCCTTCTGCGCCGACACGTCGAAGCCGAAGACGGGCGCGTCCGTCGTGCGGAAGATGCCGAGCACGTTGCCGTCGGCGTCAACGACGGTGACGGTGACGCGCGCGGGGCTTCCCAAAGGCTGACGGATGGCGGCGCGCGTGATGTCGGCCTGCTGCGCGGCCTGCGCGATGATGCGTTCCACGTCGGCCGCGCGCAGGGCGTTCGCGGACGGCGAGACGCTGCCGACGAAGGGGAAGAAGCGCGTGTCGGCCGCCCCCGAGACGCCGCCGACGGTCGTCGCCACGAAGGCCGAAGGCTGTGCGGCCCGCACAGGGAACGAGGCGTTTACCGAGCCGGGCAAACTTGCAAAAGGAATCGTCGCCGGGCGCGGCGCGTCGGCGTCCGTGACGTTGAGGTAGGCGAGGCGGACGCCGCCAGCGATGATGTTGTCGCCGCGGATGAGCGCGGGCGGCTCGAAGCCGCGGCCGGCGGCGACGGCCACCAGCTCCTCCAGAGGCTTGTCGAAATCGGTCGGGTCTTTATCGAGCGTGTAGAGCCCGTCGCCCTCTATGCCGACGCCGCCGACCGACACGCCGTTCTTGTAGAGGGGCACGCTGCCCGGGTCGGCCGAGAGCCCGAGCGGCAGCGCGGGCCGCTTGATGTCGCTGCAAGGGAGCTGCGAGAACTGCACGCCGAAGAGCGGCCCCGAGGGCTGGAACTGCGTGCCGGGCGGGAAGTGCTCCTGCACGATGAAGCTCGCGGTGCGGGTGTTGAAGGCGTTGCCCTGCGTGCTGAAGACGCTGGCCGTGCCGGCCTTTGAGATGGCGGCGAGCGTCGCGGGCACGTCCAGATGTTCGAGCCCCTGGCCGGCGCGACCGCCCCCCGTGATGCGCGTCGTCGCGGGCGCTCCCGTCATCTGGAAGACGCCGAGCGGGTTGCCTTCCCTGTCGGTGACCGCGACCGTCACCTGACGATTCAAAGCGGCGGCCGCCGAGACGGCCTGCGCGATGACGGTCTGAACTTCCGTCGTCGAAAGGTTGCCGGCCGTGACTGGGTTCGTGTTCGGAGTCGGCGCGGCCGCCGCGGGCGCGGGCGTCGGGATGGAGCCGGCGTCGTCGGGCGGCCCGCCGCCGAGGTGGCCGAGCGCGACGCGCACGCGGTTGCTCGACTCGCCGCGGTAAGTGATTCGCACGAGCACGTCGCCCGCGTCCGCGAGCCCGTCGGGGAGTCGGACCACGACGGACTTCATCCACACCTGCCCGGGCACGGGGCCGACGAACTCGACCGCCAGCTTATGAACGCGCCGCCCGCCGTCCTCCGCGTCGGCCGTCACCGCAGAGGCGTCCTCGCCTTCCGCCAGGTGCAGGTTCATGGCAAACAGCATCACACGCGTGCGCGCGTCGGGGCCGAACGCGACGGGCGCGACGAGGTCGAACGGCTCGCGCAGGCGCGTGACGGAGTCGAGCGCGATGGCGCGCGTCGAGCCGGCCTCGCTGACGAGCACGGGCTTTAAGGACTGCGCCGCGGGGCGCGAAGCCTCCTGGCAGAGCAGCCCGACGGCCGCGACCATGACGGCCGCGAGCAGGAGCCTCCGCCGCGTGCGCGAAGCCGGAGCAGTTCTCTTCATACGCGAATGAGCAATCGAAGCCTTTTCAGTGATGGGCATGGCGGCGCGGCTAAGCGATCTGCCGACCGGGACAATTTATCACCACTCGCCCCCGAGTCAAGATACTTTAGGAGGAGAAAAAAATTGTCGCCGCTCGCGCTGTCGTGCTAAAACACTTCTCCATCCGTCTTGTTCTTAAGATTGAAGAATCGGCCCGCGGGCGCGCAAGGCAAAGCTCTACAATGTTCCCCTCCGAATCTCCTTTACTACGGACGGCCCTCGCCGCACTCCTCCTGTTCTCCGCCGCGCCCGCCGTCTCAGCGCAGGAGCGCGGGCGCCTGACGGGCCGCCTCGTCGCCCCGGCCGGCTCGACCGTCCCCGCGGGCGCCGCCATCGTCGCGGTCAATCAAGTCACGACCAGAACTTACCGCACGCGCGCGCGCAACGACGGCACCTACTCACTACAACTTCCCGCGGGCGCCTACCGCGTCAGCCTCGAAGCACCGGCCCGCGCCGGCTTCGAGCGCGACGGCAAGTACGGCCCCTTCGCCATCCCGCGCGGCGCGTCGGTCGAGAACATTGACGTTCGACCGGGACGCGACACCGCGCTCGACATCCCTTTGGCGAAGCCGGAAGGTGCGCCAGCCGACTCAGCGCCGCCCGCCTCGCGGGGCGACGAGAACGAGCCCACGGGGAACGCCGGCCGCTCCGGCATCGAGACGGAAGAGCCGACGCGGCCCGACCGCGTGCCGGTCCGCGACCGCTGGCGCATAGGCTTTCCCGAGTACGGACGCTACGGCAGCGTCGCGGGCGGACGCGACATCACCTTCCGCCGCGGCAGCCGTTTCAACCCCTACGACCAGAGCATCCTCAAGGGCGACTATCCCATCTTCGGCCAGGAAGTCTTCATCGTCCTTTCGGGGACGAGCTTCACGGCCGTCCAGCAGCAGCGGACGCCGATTCCGTCGAACCCTTCGAGCGCACGGCCCGGCAGCGCCGAGTTCTTCGGCAAGCCCGAGGTGCTCGCCGTCAATCAGGTCTTTCAGTTCTCCTTCGAGATGTTCGGCGGCCAGACCACCTTCCAGCCGCGCCGCTGGGCCTTCAAGATTTCGCCGACCTTCAGCGTCCCCAACTACGTCCGCGCCCGCGAGCAGGGCGTGCTCAACATCGACCCGCGCCGCGGCACCACGCGCACCGACTGGCACTTCTCTCTGGAAGAGGCGTTCGCCGAGGTCAAGCTCGAAGACGTGAACGCCAACTTCGACGCCGTCTCCATTCGCGCCGGCATCCAGCCCTTCGTCTCCGACTTCCGCGGCTTCCTCTACACGGACAACAACCTCGGCGCGCGCGTCTTCGGCGGCTTCAGGAACAACCGCTATCAATTCAACCTCGCCTACTTCGCGCAGCTTGAGAAGGACACCAACAGCGGCCTCAACCGCTTAGACCGCCGCCCGCAGAACGTCTACGTCGCCAACCTCTTCCGACAGGACACCTTCGCCAAGGGCTACACCGCGCAACTCAGCTTCCACTTCAACGACGACCGCCGCGGCATCGAGTACGACCGCAACGGCTTCCAGGTCCGCCCGGCCGTCGTCGGCGACGCGCGGCCACATTCCGTGAAGGTCGGCTACTTAGGTCTTTCCGGCGACGGGCACCTCGGCCGCATCAACCTTTCAAACCAATACTACTTCGCGCTCGGCACCGATTCGCACAACCCCATCGCCGGCCGCAAGACGCGCGTGCGCGCGCACATGGGCGCGGCCGAAGCTTCGATTGATTACGACTACCAGCGTTTCCGCGCCTCCTTCTTCTTCGCCTCCGGCGACGACGACCCGACGGACGACCGCGCCAAAGGCTTCGACGCGATTCTTGATGACCCCAACTTCGTCGGCGGCCAGTTCTCCTTCTGGAACCGCGTCGGCATCCCACTGCTCGGCACGGGCGTCGGGCTCACACAGCCCTTGAGCCTCCTGCCCAGCTTGCGCAGCAGCAAGACGCAGGGTCAGGCCAACCACGTCAACCCCGGCATCCTTATCGCCAACCTCGGCTACGACATCGAGCTGACGCAGCGCATCAAGGCCATCTTCAACTTCAACCACCTGCGCTTCCACCGGACCGAGCCGCTGGAGTATCTCCTCTTCCAGCCCCGCATCCGGCACGACATCGGGCAGGACTTGAGCGTCGGCTTCGCCTACCGCCCGCGGCTCATCAACAACATCACCTTGAACTTCGGCGCCTCGATGCTCAAGCCGGGCCGCGGCTTCCGCGACATCTTCACCGACCAATCGCGTAACTGCCCCCCCAACGTCTCAAGCTACTGCACGCCCGACGGGGTCGTCATCAACCCGAGCAAGCCGCTCTACGCCCTCTTCGGCTCGGTCAGGTTCAGCTTCTAAAACGTCAACGAGGACAACGGAGAGCACATGCGCCGGCTAAGTTCTGCTGAGAGGTTCAAGCTGGTTATCATCATGGCGACCCTTTGCGCCGTCGGCTTCACGGCCGCGGGCGGCGCCGGCTCCGCCGCGCGTGAAGGGAGGCGGACGCCCGCGCCGCAGCAGCAGCCACAGCCTGCCGCCACGCCCGCGCCCGCCGAGACGCCCGCGCCGCAGGTCGAAGGCTGCATCAGTTGCCACGGCATGACAGAGCCGATGCACAACACGCGCGACGGCAAGCTCAAGCCCGACGGCCGCGACCGCATGGACCTCACCTGCACCTCCTGCCACGGCGGCAACCCCTTCGCACGCGCCGACGACTCGACGGCCAAACTCGGCCGCGGCAACGCCGCCTTTGACAAGGTCATGGACGCCGCCCACGTCGCCCCGCGCTTCCCCGAACGCTGGCGCGACAAACAGGGCCGCTACACGAGCGCCAACCCCGAACGCACCAACGTCCTGCTCGCCGCCGAGAGCCGCGAGTTCGTCCGCTTCGTCAACCCCGGCGACTTCCGCGTCGCCCCGCTCACATGCTCCTCCACCGGCTGCCACACCGCCGAAGTCGCCGCCGCACGCAACAGCATGATGCGCCACGGCGGCATGCTCTGGGGCGCCGCGCTCTACAACAACGGCGGCTACCCCCTCAAAGACACCCACTTCGGCGAGAGCTACAGCGAAGAGAGGGGCGCGCCCGAAAGGATGCTCCAACTGCCGCCGCCCTCGCCCGTCACGCGGACGTGGCTCGGCGCGCTTCAATACCTCGACCCGCTCCCGCGCTGGGAAGTCTCCCAGCCCGGCAACATCCTCCGCGTCTTCGAGCGCGGCGGCCGCGGCCGCTCCGAAGTCGGCCTCCCCGAGCGAGAGGCCGAGCCCGGCAAGCCCGACAAGGGTCTCAGCCCCCGCGGCCTCGGCACGCTCAACCGCACCGACCCCGTCTACCTCGGCCTTCAAAAAACTAGACTGCTCGACCCGACCCTCAACTTCCTCGGCACCAACGACCACCCCGGCGACTACCGCTCCTCCGGCTGCACCGCCTGCCACGTCGTCTACGCCAACGACCGAAGCCCGGTCAACTCCAGCCCCGTCTGGGCCAAGTACGGCAACCGCGGCACGACCGACACCGCCGACGAGCAGTACAAGGACAAGAAGAACGAACCCGGCCACCCCATCCGCCACCAGTTCACGCGCCAGATTCCGACCAGCCAGTGCATGACCTGCCACATGCACCCCGGCAACAACATGGTCGCCACCTACCTCGGCCTCCTCTGGTGGGACAACGAGACGGACGCCCGCGCCGCCGGCATGTATCCGACCAAGCAGCGCGACATCTCCGCCGAAGAGGAGTATCGAAAGCTCGACCGCAACCCCGAAGGCGCGAGCGTCCGCGGCAACTGGTCCGACCCCGAGTTCTTAGCCAAGACCGGCACCGACGAAGTCAACTCGAAGATGGAGCGCACGCAGTTCGCCGACTTCCACGGCCACGGCTGGCTCTTCCGCGCCGTCTTCAAGCGCGACCGCAAAGGCCACCTCTTAGACATCAACGGAGAGCTCGTCTCGGACACGTCGGCCCCCAAACTCAAGCAGGCCGTCGAGTACCGCGACGCCGACAACGACGACAAGACCGGCCCGCCCCCCGGTGCGCCCGTCCACCTCAAAGACATCCACCTCGAAAAAGGGATGCACTGCGTTGACTGCCACTTCCGGCAGGACGCGCACGGCAACGGCATCCTCTACAACGAGCCCCGCGCCGCCATCGAGATCGGCTGCGTTGACTGCCACGGCACCGTCAAAGAGCCCGCCAGGCTCACGGCCTCGGGCTTCGCCGCCGGCCTCAACCTCGTCGAGCCCGCCGAAGGCCAGAGCGTCAAAGACGGCCTCTACGTGCGGGGGCAGGGCCGCAACTTCCTTCGAGACTTGAAGACGCCTTTCACGCGACGGCAGGGCGGGCGCGAGGTCAACATCCCCGTCTTCGAGCGCATCGCCACCGACCGCACGCGGCCGGACTCCGACGGCAAGCCGGTTCAACTTAAGGCCGGCGACATCGTCCAGAACTCTCTCGTCGAGCCCGGCCGCTGGTGGCGCATCAAGCAGACCGCCTACACGGCTTCCAAAACGAAGGGCCACGAGGACGACTACAACTGGCGCTCGGCCTACGCCAAGACCGTCCGCATCGACGACAGGCAGCAGGAGGTCTGGGGCGAAGTGCCCGCCGACGAAGAGAAGCTCGCCCATCCCGATTCAAAGATGAGTTGTTACTCCTGCCACTCTTCCTGGATGACGAGCTGCTTCGGCTGCCACCTCTCCATGCGTGCCAACGCCAAGATGCCCAACCGCCACTTCGAGGGCGGCGACTCGCGCAACTTCACGACCTACAACTTCCAGGTGTTGCGCGACGACGTGTTCATGCTGGCCCGCGACGGCACCGTCACGGGGCGCCGCATCACGCCCGCGGCCTCGCGCTCGGCCGTCCTCGTCAGCTCGCAGAACCAGAACCGCGAGTGGATTTACTCGCAGCAGCAGACCGTCTCGGCCGAAGGCTTCTCCGGCCAGTCCTTCGCCACCCACGTCCCGCACACCGTCCGCACCGTCGAGACGAAGACCTGCGCCGACTGCCACGTCTCCAAACAGGGCGACAACAACGCCTGGATGGCGCAGCTCCTCATGCAGGGGACGAACTTCGTCAACTTCATGGGCCGCTACGCCTACGTCGCCGCCGAGCACTCGCTCGAAGTCGTCCCCGTCACCGAGCGCGACGAGCCGCAGGCCGTCTACGGCAGCACGCTCCACGAGGTCGCCTACCCCGACGACTTCAAGAAGTTCGTCACCGGCGGCCGGAAGCTCAAGACCTACTACGAGCACAAGGGCAACCCCGAAGTGCTCTCCGTCCAACTGCGCGGCGAGTACGCCTACGTCGCGGCGGGCAGCGGCGGCCTGCGCGTCTACGACGTGGCGCAGATCGACCACAAGGGCTTCTCCGAACGCATCATGACGGCGCCCGTCTCGCGCTTCGGCCAGAAGTTCTGGGTGAAGACGAAGCACGCCGCGGCCGTCGCCTCGCCCACCACCCTCGGCGTTGACCCCGCGCGCTGGCGCGTGACGCACGATGGCCGGATGGTTGACCCGGTCGAGGCGAAGCGGCTCCACGACGAGTGGCAGAAGTTGCCGCAGAGCGAGCGCGAGAAGAGGCCCGCCCCGCTCGTCAACGAGGAGCAGCCCATCCACCCGATGTACGCCTACCTCTACGTCGCAGACCACGAAGAGGGGCTCATCCTCGTCAACGCGGCGACGCTCCTCGACGGCGACCCCCTCAACAACTATTTGAAGCGCGCCACGCTCGACGTTGACGGCAAAGAGGTTGACCACTTCAACCCCGGCGGCGTCCTCGACCATGCCAACAACATCACCATCGCCGGCACCTTCGCCTACGTCACGACCGAGAAGGGCCTCGTCATCGTTGACATTGACGACCCGCTCCGCCCGCGCGTCGTGCGAAAGATAGGCGAGCCTGAGCTGAAGCACCCCCGCGCCGTCGCCGTCCAGTTCCGCTACGGCTTCGTCGTGGACGAGGAGGGGTTGAAGGTCATAGACCTGACGCTTCAGCCTCCCGCGCCCTGCGACACGAACACAGGACAGTGCAGGTCCGTGCCCAAAGGCGAAGTCGTCAAAGGCGCCGAGGTGCCGCTCAAGCACGCGGCGGACGTGTACGTGGCGCGCACCTACGCCTACGTCGCCAACGGCCCCGAGGGCGTGGCAATCGTTGACGTGACGCGGCCCGAGGCGCCGAAGCTTTACATGAACTTTAGCGCCGACGGCGAGTTGAACGACACGCGCCAGGTCAAGATAGCCATGACGAACGCGAGCCTCTTCGCCTACGTCGCCGACGGCAAGAACGGCCTCCGCATTTTGCAGTTGACCTCGCCCGAGACGATGGCGACCTACGGCGGCTTCAGCCCCGCGCCCGAGCCGCGCCTTATCTCGACCTTCCGCACGAGCGGCCCGGCGCTCGCCGTCTCCAAAGGGCTCGACCGCGACCGCGCCGTGGACGAGACCGGCAACCAGCTCGCCGTCTTCGGCCGCCGCGGCTCGCGCCCCTTCACGCTCGCGGAGATGCAGCGTCTCTACCTGCTCGACGGGCGCCTGCGCACCGTCCTCGGTCCCGAAGAGTTGAAGGCGCCGCCGCCACTCTCGCGCGACCCCTTCGTCGGCGAAGACACGAGCGCCGCCCGGGCGAAGGCCGGGGGAGGTCCGGCCGGGCGTTAGGAGTTTTAAAGGCGGCGCGAGACGGCGGTTCGGCATCATGGCAAGCTTCAAGCCGAGTGTGTGGTTAAATTCTGACCGTCCGGCCGCGCTCGCCGTCGCGCTCGCGCCCCTCCTTTACTTCCTGCCGGCGACGCGCGGCCTGACCGTCCTCTGTCCCGAGGACGGGATGTTTTTCAACGTGCCGTTGCGCGTCGCCGCCGCCCGCGCCGTGCTCGACGGGAGCCTCCCGCTCTGGAACCCATACATCTTTAGCGGCATGCCGCTGCTCGCGTCCGCGCAGGGCGGCCTGCTCTTCCCGCTCAACTGGACCTACCTACTTTTCGACGCGCCGGCCGCGACGAACCTGACGGTCTTCTCTTCGTACGCGCTGGCGGGCGTGGGCGCGTTCCTCTACGCGCGGCGCGCGGGCTCTTCGCCAGCGGGCTCTCTGGTGACGGCGCTCGTGTGGCAGTGGGGCGGCTTCCTCGTCGCGCAGCTCGCGCACGTCAACGTCGTGCAGACGGCGGCGATGCTTCCGTGGGTCCTCTGGGCGCTCGACGGTTACGCGTCAGCACAGGGCCGGGGCGCACTCGTCTCCCTTTTCGTCGCGCTGCAAGCCTTCGCGGGCCACCAGCAGACGCTCGCCTACTCGCTCCTGCTCGTCGCGGCTTACGCCCTCGTCTCCGCGCTGGCGCAGAGGGAGGCGCGCCCGCGTTACCTGCGCTCGCTCGCCTACGTCGCGGCCGGGCTGCCGCTGGCCGCCGTGCAACTGATTCCGACCTACGAGCTGCTTCGACGCAGCCTGCGCTCCGAAGTCACTTACGAGTTCTTCACTTCGTTCTCGTTGCCGCGCCGCTTCGCCCTGACCTTCTTCGCGCCTTACGTGCTCGGCGGCGGCGACGGCACGCTCTTCTTCAGCGAGCCCTACACGGGGCCGCCCTTCTACGTCGAGTTCATCGCCTACGCGGGGCTGCTCGCCCTGATGCTGGCGGCGGCGGCACTCCTTCTCCGGCGCGACGCGCGGACGATCTTCTGGGCGGCGGCGGCCGCAGTCTGCTTCGTGCTCGCGCTCGGCGGCAACGCGCCGCTCGGCCTGTCCAAACTCGTCGCACACGTCCCCGTCATCAACCTCTTCCGCGTCCCCGCGCGCCACCTCATGGAAGTCGAGTTCGCGCTGGCGGTCCTCGCCGGGCGCGGCGTGACCGCGCTCGCGGAGATGCGAGGAGGCCGGCCGGTCTTTCGCCTGACCATCGTCGCCGCGGGGCCAGTCTTCGCGCTCACCTGCCTCGTCGTGATGGCGTTCGGGCCTGCGGGGTCGAGCTTGCTCAAGACGCCGGAGAGGTTCGTGCCCTTGCTCGTCGCGGGCGCGAGCGCGTTGGCGCTCTGGCACTTCGCGCGGGCGGGGCGGGGCGGGGCGTTCGTGCTCGTCTGCGTGCTGGCAGTTGACCTTCTTGTGTGGGGACAGGCGAGCGGCTGGCGCACGTCGAGCCCCGGCACAGACCACCCGCTCTGGACCGAGCCCGAGACGATCAACGCCCTGCGCGAACTCGCGCCGGGCAACCCCGCCTCTTACAGAATCCTCACGGCGCCTCACTGGTTCGACCCTTCGGTCGCGCCCGTGCCGCCCTCCGTCTCGCGCTCGCAGGACTGGGTCCCGTGGACGCTGCCGGACATCTACATGCTATACGGCATACACAACGCGGCCGGCTACGACGGCTTCGGCCTCGCGCGCTACAGTCGCCTCGCGGGAGAGATGAAGGTGTGGGGCGAGCTGACGGACCCGGACCGGACGCTGCGCGGCGAGGGGCGCGAGGTGGACATCCTCAACGTGCGCTACCTGCTTTCGATAAGGAAGAAGGAGAACGAAGCGGGGGCGGCGGGAGGTGTCGAGCCGGCCGGGGGGCGCTGGCGGCTCGCCACGCGGACGGGCTACGTTGACATCCACGAGAACACGCGCGCCCTGCCGCGTGCGTGGCTCGCGGGCGAGGGGCTCGCGCTCGAAGAAGAAGAAACGCTCGCGGCGATACGCACGGGTCGCTTACCGGACGGCTCTCTTTGGGAGCCGTTGCGCACGGCCCTCATCGAGATGGGCGCGCCCACCCTTCTGCCTATCTCAGGCGGCGGGAGCGCGGAGGTCACGCTGTACGAGCCGAACCGCGTCGAAGTACATTGCGCCGCTGAGGCGCCTTCGGTGCTCGTGCTTTCGGAGAATCACTACCCCGGCTGGCACGCATACGTGGACGGCCGACCCGCCGAAGTGCTGCGCGTCAACTACGGCCTGCGCGGAGTCGTCGTGCCGGCCGGCGAGCACACAGTCGAGTTCGTCTACCGGCCCGCCTCCGCGCTCGTCGGCCTCGCCGTCTCGCTCTTAACGGCCGCGGTGCTCGCCTTCTCGGCCTTCGCGCCCGCCTTCAGCGGCCGTACTGCCTCTGGGCGATCTTGGCGAGGGCGATGGTGAGCGCGGCGCCGCCGAGCGCCTTGATGAGCGTGGGTTGTCGGGCGTAGATGTCGCTCAACTGGTCAATGATTGAAGGGTCCTTCTGCTCGGCCTGCGCGGCGATGTCCTGCACCGCCTCGGCCGGTATCTGTTCGGCCAGCTCGGGCGTCACCTCGGTCTGACCGCCGCCGAGCATGCCGGCCAGTCCCCCAGCGCCCCTGCGCGCCAGTATCTGAGAGACGAGGGCGGGTCCGAGCGTGCGAATCAGCGTGTTCAGGATGCTCGCCTTCTGCTGCCCGCCCGACTGTTGGAAGAGTTGGCCGAGCATGTCGCCGAAAGGCGGCGTCTGGTCGGAGCGGAAGGCCGTGGAGAGGGCGTCCGAGATGGCGTCGCGCGGCGCCGCCTGCGCGACCTGGTCGAAGTCGTCGTGGACGTTCGGCGGCGCCTCATTCGGGTTTGCGCCGCCGTACTGTTGTAGAAGCCCGCCCAGTTGTCCCATCCAGTCCATTTCAAGTGCTCCTTCCGCCTTCGTATGTTTTCTGTACTCAAACAGACACTTCCCATGAAGCGAGGCAACGGGTGTGCCCCGACGCTCAGGCGGCGTACAGTCGCAGGTCCGTGCCGACGGCGTCGGCCAGTTCCAGAAGGCGCCGCAGGTCCGGGTGGCGGACGATGACGTGGCCGTCGGAGAGGAGCGTTTGGAGCCAGTTGCGGCGGTGCTGGCCGATGCCGAGCAGGTCAACGGCGGCGACGTGCTCGCCGAAGTGCGTGAGGATGCGCTCAAGGCCCTCGACGTGTCGGATGTGGCCCTCGCCCTGCGCGCGCTTGAAGATGATGGCGGCGTTGTAGCGGCGCTCGACGGGTTGCGTGAAGCGGCCGTGGACGACCGATTCGGCCCAGCCGGTGAAGAGGTCTACGTCGGAGGCGTAGTTCATCACGTCAACCGAGCGCGCGCCGGGCGGGCGGGCCGCGATCTCGCCGAAGACAAGCTCGCCGTCGGCCTTCTTGTACCACTCCATGTGCGTGAAGCCGGTGCGGAAGTTCAAAGCGCGCAGCACGGCGCGGCCCATCTCGCGGCCGCCGCTCAACTCTTCGGCCTCCACGTCGCGGAGCATGATGATCTGCGGACTTATCCACTGGACGGTGCGGGCGATGAGCGGGCGGGGCCGGTACCAGGAGATGCTGTAGTAGGCTATCTCGCCCTCGACGCAGACGGTGTCGAAGGTGAACTCTTCGCCCTCGATGAACTCCTCGACGTTGACCTGCGAGAGGTGGCCGAGCTTTGAAATCACCTCTTCGAGCTGTCGGGAGTCGTTGACGCGGTGCGTGTCGGTCGAGCCGGCGCCGTCGATGGGCTTGAGGATGAGAGGGTAGCCTATCCGACTCGCGGCGTCGCGGCATTCTTCCGCACTCGTCGCCAGCGCGTGGCGCGGCGTGCGGATGCCCGCGTCGGAGAGGACCTGCTTCATCAAGTCCTTGTTCCTGAATGGCATCACCTCCTGCTCGGTCATGCCGGCCACGCCCAGCCGCTCGCGCAGACGCGCGGCGAGCAGCACGCCCGGCTCCCAGAGGCATTCGACGCGGTCAACTTTTATCGGCGAAGTCCATCGCTCGACGGCCTCTATCGCGGCCTGCTCGTCCACCAGCGACGGGACGCGCAGGTAGGCGGTCAGGCTCTCGCGCGTCTCGGGCGGGAGGGACGACTCGGGCTGGTCGCCCACGCCGAGCACCTTCGCGCCGACCCTCGCCAGCCCGCGCGTGAAGTAGGGCATCTCCGTCGGGTAGCCCGGCGAAATCATCACCACGTTCATGCCATTCGCCTCCGAGTCTCTGCGGCCGCTCAGCCGAGTTCCACGCGGACAATCGAGATGAGCCGCAGGAGCGCCTCCTCGACGACCTTCGTCTCCGGGTGGCGCACGATGACCCAGCCCTCGCCCTCGTAGCTGCCCGTCGGCGTCTGCCCGACTTCGGGCAGCCTCACGTCAACGACGAGGCGGCCCAGTTCCCTCTCCGCCTGTTCGAGCCCGTGGACGGCGCGCACCTGCCCGCTCCCCTGTCCGCGGAGGAAGGCCGCGCCCGCGGCGTAGAGCCTGCGCGGCGGGTCGAACTCGCCGTGGACCATGACGCGCGCCCATGTGCCGAGGAAGTCTACGTCGTTGGCGCGCGAGATGAGCGTCGTTATCTGCGCGCCGGGGGGCCTCGCGCCGACCTCCGAGATGGCGACGCTGCCGTCGCGCCGCCTGAACCACTCCATGTGCGAGAGGCCGGTGTCCATGCCGAGGACTTCGAGGGCGCGGTAGGCGGCGGCGCGGATGTTGTCGTAGTGCGGGTCGTCAATCTCGCGCGGGAGCACGACGCACCACTGAATCCAGTCGTTGCGGAGCACTTCGAGCGGCGTCGGGTAGTAGTGCGTCAGCGAGTGCCAGACGGGGCGGCCCGCGACGGAGATGGTGTCGAAGGACTGCTCGTCGCCCGTGATGAACTCTTCGACGAGCAGGGGCTCGCCTTCGCGCGGGCGCGAGAACGAAAGCGCCTCGCGCAGTTGGTCGGGGCCGTCAACGCGGAAGGTCGCCTGCGCGCCCGCGCCGGCCGGCGGCTTGACGACGAGCGGGTAGCCGACCTGCTCGGCGAAGGCCCAGAGCTTCCGCTCGTCTTCGACGAGGGCGTGGCGCGCGCAAGGCACTCCGGCCTCGCGCAGCAGCGTCTTCATGCGCGACTTGTCGCGGAAGTTGCGCGCCGCCTCGGCGCCCATCCCTTCGACGCCGAGCCGTTCGCGCGCCTCGGCCACAGGCACCTGGAGCTGCTCGTAGGCGGCGAACATCCTATGAATCGGCCCCATGTGGTGCGAGAGGGTTTCGGCGGCGCGGACGAGCTGGCCGGGGTCGAAAACGTCGTCCACGCGCCAGTGCGCGGCGAGGCGTTCGCGCAAGGGAGGCGCGAGGCGTTCCTGTGCCTCCTGGCTGATGACGGCGAGGCGCACGTCGCGCACGCTCTGGATGGCGGCGATGAAGCGCGTCGCGTTCTCGGAAAACCAGGGGGCGACGAAGATGACGAAAGGCATCGGCGCTCCTTTCGCGTTTGTTATGGACGAGCGTGGTCCCATGATAAACGAACTCACGCCCCGAGACCATTCAAGCGCGTTGTGATGCCGTTACATTCCGCCGCCCGGTTAACCGCCCGCGCGCCGCAGGTGTTAGGATTGGGCCGTCACCACGACCGCCGGCGGCCGGGCCGTCTTCGTTTAGCGGCCCGGCGCGTGAGTCCACCCACTACGCTTCGACGCTTCAGACGGCCGATGCTTTTTAACAGCAAGCTTCTGTACACGCCCGCCCTCGAACCCTACGAGTTGAACGAGCGCGCGCTGCTCGTAGACACCGAGACGGTCGGCGCCGGCCCCTCCGTCGAGATCATCGAGATCGCGTTGGGCGACATCTCCGGCCGCATCGTCTTCGACAGCCTCGTGCGGCCTGTCTTCAACAGCCTGCCGCAGCCCTCGCGCCACCAACGCTTCAGCGATGCGGACTTCCCCGCCGCGCTCGGCTGGGCCGACATCTGGCCGCGCCTCTCGGAATTGATTAACGGCAAGCTGCTCGTCGCCTACAACGCCGCCTTCGACCGCCGGGCGCTGGCCGCGACCTGCTCGCGCTACCGCCTGAGCTCGGGCGAGCGTGGCTGGCGCTGCGCCATGCAGCTCGTCAAGCAGAAGTGCGGGGCGAAGAAGTCCCTGACGCTCGAAGACGCCTGCGCGCTCTACGGCGTCGAGGGCGGCTGCCACCGCGCCGCGCGCGACGTGGAGGCGACCGCGCGACTCTTAAAAGCCATGCTCGGGTAGGAAAGGTTTGAAATTTCAAACCCGAAGTTCCGTCTCCCTCCGCTCCCCCGCCTGATCCCCTTCCGCAAAATTCTCCGCGTTACTCGTCGGGCGTGATTGTCTTCGACCGCGCCCGCAGCTCTTATAAGTCCTCATCTCATACGACAGACACCCGAGGAGACCCATGCGACTTCCTTTCAGACTCACACTGCTTTCATTCATCGTGTTCGCGTCCTTCGTCTGCGCCCGCGCGCAGCAGAACGCGCCGGCCGCCCTACGCGCCTCCGTGGCCGGGGCCTGTTCCGCGGCCGCGCAGACGTACGGGCGCGCGGGCTCGCCTTGCAAGCTCAAAGCGGCCGAGCGCCGCCACATCGTGGCAGACGTTTTTGAATACTCCTTCCAGCTTCAGGTCGGCGACGGCGAGCACGACGTGATAGGCGTCCACCGCGTCACGCGCGAGAGGGCGAACGGCGTCCCGCACGCCGCCGAGCGCGCCGTCTTCATGGTCCACGGCGACCTCTGGGGCTTCGACGAAGCGTTCATGAGCAGCACGCTCTCGGGCGCCGTCGCGCGCGACCACTCGGTCGGCGTCTTCCTCGCCCGCAAGGGCGTGGATGTCTGGGGCATCGACCTGCGCTGGCGTCAAGTGCCGGCCGACACGACCGACTTCGCCTTCATGAAGGACTGGAACATCGGCACGCACGTCGGCGACATCGCCGCCGCCCTGGGCGTCGCGCGCGCCGTCAGCGGCGCCGACAAACTCGCCCTGATGGGCTGGAGCCGCGGCGCCGCCATCGCCTACGCCTACGCCGACTACGAGACGACGCTCCCCGCCGAGCAGCGTCAGGTGGACGCGCTCATCCCCGTTGACATCGCCTTCAAGCTCGACCCCGAGCACGAGGAGCAGCGCGCGGGCGCCTGCGTGCGCTATGCCGGCGGCAAGCAACAGTTGAATGCCGGCCAGTATGTCTCGCCGCTCGGCGCGGGCGTGCGCAACTTCGGCCTGCTCGCCGCCACGAGCCCGAACGACCCCTCGCCCGTCCCCGGCTTCACCGGGCTTAACAACAGGCAGGTGGCGCTGATGGTCGGCTCGGCCACGCACCTGCTCTTCGCGCCCTACCCGCCCGTCCCCTTCTACCACCTGAACGCCGGCGCCTTCGACCAGAACGGTCTCCCGAGCGGCCTACAGTTCACGAAGGAGCCGTACCTCTTCGACTTCTACCAGACGGCTGCGCCCTTCCAGAGCTCGACCGAGCAGGTCGAGACGGACGGCCTCATCTGCGGCGAAGACGATTTGCCGTACGACGACCACCTGGCCCAAATCAACGTCCCCGTCCTCTACGTCGGGGCCGGCGGCGGCTTCGGCGACTTCGGCACGGACACGCTCAGCCGCCTCGGCAGCGCCGACAAGACCTCGCTCGTCGTCAGGCTCCACGGACCCGAAGCCCGCCCCGTCGAGTTCGGGCACGCGGACATCTACCTCGCCGACAACGCCAGGGAACTGGTCTGGACTCCCATTTACAACTGGCTCGCCAGCCACTAAAGGCCGCCTGTCAATCTCTCTTCCTAAACGCCTTTGCGCCTTCGCGTGAACTTCTCTCACGCGAAGGCGTAAAGGCGTTTAGGGGCGAAATGTTTCGTACGCTACCGCTCCTCCAAAGCGGCCCGCCTTCATTTATATTCTTGCCTCCGCCGAACGCACCACGACATGGGGCGCCTGAGCTATACTCGCCCTACCAGTTATCGCTACGACATTTATGAACACCGCGGGAGGTGAACCAAGTTGGCTTTGCTCGAAGTCAGGAAGAGTAACGTGTACGGGAAGGGCTGCTTCACGACGGAGCCGCTGAAGAAGCGTAAGAAGTTCGCCGTCTACGCCGGAGAGTTAATCCGCGGCAGGAGGAAGATTGACAGGCGCGTCCGCGAACAGGAAGAGGCCGGCGACATCAAGGTCATTCGCATCGGCGACGACGTGGCGATTGACGGGATGAACGGCGGCGACGCGACCGCCTACATCAACCACTCCTGCGAGCCGAACTCCTTCATGCGCTCCGCCCCCGGCGACAAGATTCTCTTCTTCGCCCTGCGCGACATCGAAGCCGGCGAGGAGATTACGATGGATTACCGCGACCCTTACCACCCGGCTGCCGGCGTCTGCCGCTGCGGCTCCGCGAAGTGTCGCTCCGTGCGCGGCAACGGCAAAGGGTAGCCGCAAAAAGCGAGCAGGCATGCCAGCCTTGGGGGCGGCATGCCTGCTCTGGTTCGGTCACTGTCCTCACCCCAGCAACCGGTGGGCATAAGGTTTCACCAAATGCCCGGTTGCCATGAATACTAGACTAATCTCCCCTCAAGCGCAAGCGGCCCCTGTCGGCTCCACCATAAAGTGACTCTAACCACTGTCTAGAATCAATAACTTACGCCCAAGCCCTGACCACTGCATGATCAAAATTTCGACCATTACTTGATTCCAGTTTATTTTTTTGGGTGACTGGCCTCCCCTTCCCGGGGAGCGCGCAGCAAGCCTCAAGACGGATGTTCTGATTAGCGGCTGGCGGCTGCGGGAGAGAGGTGCAATCGGAATTCACCCCACGCGCACCGTCTGCTTC
The DNA here is from genome assembly GCA_035296285.1 of Pyrinomonadaceae bacterium. Taxonomy (GTDB): domain Bacteria; phylum Acidobacteriota; class Blastocatellia; order Pyrinomonadales; family Pyrinomonadaceae; genus QHXN01. The sequence continues at coordinate 19,660 of DATHBF010000436.1, forward strand.
ATAGATGCAACGCCACCAACCAACTGATTAGGCCAACGACCCTCGTATATACTGGTATAGCTTGTGGAACGGGAGCACGCCGCACAGCCGCACCGTTGATGCCTGGAGTTTGCGGTGGAGGAGTCTGTTGAATTATCTTCTCCCCGAACACGCTGCAAAAGCCGCCCGGTCACTTACTACATTATTTCTGTGAGACGTGTCCACACGGGGATAGAAGTTGGACTTCACGGAAGACCAATTTAACGACCTCCTTTCCTGGCTAGACCCACAGCCGGCAATAGCGGCGCAGAAGTACAAGACTATTCACACAAGTCTGGTCAGAATTTTCGTTTCGAGGGGCTTCTCCAATCCTGAACACTTGGCGGACCTGACCATAGATAGGGTCATCAAAATACTGCCGCAGAGGAGAGAGAATTTCGTAGGCGAGAAGGCGAGATTATTCTATAGCGTGGCCCGCTACATCATGCTTGAGGAAGACGATCAACACGAAGTTCCCCTGGCGGAGGATGTGCTCCCCTCCCCCGCGCACATAACCGTCACCAGCGAAGAGTACGAATGCCTCTGCCATTGCCTTAAGGAGCTGACGCCGGGGGAGATTGCGTTTCTCCACGATTACCACGTTTACGACGGCGAGGGGCGCCTGAAGATTGAGAATCACGAGTCGATGAAGGAGGAACTGGATTTAGAAGGAAGTTCAATGCGGGTCAAGGCCAACCGTATCAGGGCGCGGCTGCGCGAGTGTGCGCTGCGGCGCATGGAGGCGCTTCGGGTGAAACGAAACACGTCGCGTCTGGCATTAGTTGAGAGCGAGAAAGGCATACACGGACCAACTCGGGAGCGTTAGCCATAACCGGGACAGAGCAAAACCAGTTGCGGCAGTACCTTCTCGGCCAACTCAGTGGAGAGTCCGAGGAGCAGGTCGAGATGCGTCTGCTGACCGACAACGCCTACGCCGAGGGGTTCGACCTCATCGAGAGCGAGTTAGTCGAGGAGTACGTGTACAAGAAGCTCCCGGCCGAAAACGTTGAACGCATGGAGCGGCACTTCTTCAAGGCGCGACCGAGGCGAGATATGCTCAAGGTCGCGCTGGCCGAGAAGGAATACCGGGAGCGGCGAAACCGAAGGCGCCGGCTTTTCAGGTTTTACCTGCCGATCGCCGCCTCGGTGCTGCTCGTGATTGGTCTCGGCCTCGCAGCATGGAAGGGGACGCGTCGCGACTCGGAGGTGGACAAAGGGTTGGCAGCCCTCCACACGGCTTACGGCGAACGGAGGCCCGTCGAGGCCCGCATCACAGACTTCCAATACGCGCCGACGCTGCGGGGGACGCCGCAGGTTGACACACTGCAACGAGACCTCGCCGCCAGCCTGCTGACCGTCGCCGTCACGCAACGTCCTGACGCCCGCTCGCACCAAGCGCTCGGCCAATACTACATCACCGCCCGCCAGTTCGATGACGCCATCAAACAACTCCAGGATTCGCTGGCTCTCGACCCGCGGAACGCGGGAGCCCACAGTGACCTGGGGGTCGCCCTGCTCGAACGGGGCAAGGAGGCCCAGGCGAGCGCCGACTCCGGCACGGGTTTGCAATACTGCGGCCAGAGCCTTGAGCACTTGAAGAAGGCCATCGAACTTGACGCGTCGCTCCTTGAGGCGCGCTTCAACCTGCCTCTGGCGCTTCAGTGCATGGGGACGCCGCACAAGGCCGAGGAGGCGTGGCGTGAGTACCTCAAAAGGGATCAAAGTTCCGACTGGGCCCAAGAGGCGCGGGCTTACTTGCGCGCGCTTGAGGAGCAGCGGCAGAAGACCGGCGCAGTGAGCGGCGCGCAGGCGTTGCGTGATTTCTTAATCGCCCACCGGGACAGAGACGACGAGGCCGCGTGGCAGATTCTCGGCCGCAACCGGGAAGTAATCGTCGGGAAGTTTATTCCCGAGCGGCTGGCGAATGCCTACCTCGAATCGGCCACCGCCGGGCGCGAGCGGGAAGCGGCGGCGCTGCTGGACGCGCTCGACTACGCGGGTGAGTTGGAGGCGCGCGAGGCGGGCGATATGTACACGGCGGCGGTCGCACGTTTTTACAGGTCTTTGCCGCCGAACCGCCGCGCCACGCTGGCCGGCGCGCACGTGCTCGTCAGTAAGGGTTACGAGCACTGTCGGAACTCCGGCTACACCGAGGCGTCCACCGCCTTCGACGAGGCGCGCAGGGCCTTCGCCGCAGCCGGCGACGACACCGAGTCGGCGCTAGCCAACTACTGGCTGGCCTACAGCTATCTCCACTCCCGCCGGACGGACGAGAGCCGTTCGACGGTCGAGGCGTTGATTCGTCACTGCAAGGAACAGCGCTACAAGTGGCTGCTCGCTCAGGCCCTGAACCTGCTGTCAAACATTCAGTCGGGCTCCCACGAGCACTCGGCGGTGCTCGCCCTGACCGGAGAAGCCCTGTCACTCTCCGAGCAGGTGGACGACGCCTACGGGACACAGAAGCATCTGGCCTCGCTCGCCGGCAAGTACTCCAACCTGTACAACTTCGGCGAGGCGTTGAATCACATGGCCCGCTGCCTGCGGCTGGCCGAGGATTTCTGGCCCGGGACTAGACAGGCGTGGCGCAACTACGACACGGCGGCACAAATCTTCGACTCGCTGGGCCTCCATCACGCCTCGGCCGCTTATGGCGAAGAGGCGTTGCGGCTAGTCCAGGAAGGCTCCCAGGACCCTTCTTTGATTTATCTGTCCCATGTGCGCCTGGGGACCTCCTACAGCCACCTCAGGAACCACGGGGAAGCCGTCAGGCTGGCGCAGACGGGTTACGCCATCGGGCAATCACTTCAGGACGAGGTGGTAGGGCGAACGATGATGGCCTACTCGGCGCTCCAACTCGGCGAACTGCACAGGCGGAGCGGCGACTACGGAGAGGCTTCGCGCAGCTACGAACAGGCCGTCGGTCTTTACGACCAGTTGGCGTTCCAGAACTTCAGCGTCGTCGCGCACAGGGGCCGCTTCCTGACGTACCTTGCGCAGGGTGACGACGCGGCCGCCCATCGCGAGCTGCGGGTCGTGTTAGACCTTTTCGAGGAGTACAGGAAGAAGGTTAAGGAGGAGGACAACCGCACCTACTTTTTCGATGTCGCGCAGGAGACCTACGACGCGGCCATAGACTTCGCGCACTCAAGAGTCAGGGACGACGGAGCGGCCTTCCGGTACGCCGAGAACTCTCGCGCCAGGTCATTACTCCTACTGCTGCGCGCCGACGCGCAGCAGAACCTCGACGTGAGTCCGCATGGCCGCCGGGAGATACAGGAGCGGATGCCCGAGCGGACGAAGCTCGTTCAGTACTCCGTCCTCGCCGACAAGCTGCTCATCTGGGTGATCTCCAGGTCGCAATTCTCCGTCACGGAAAAGAGGATAGCGCGCGACGAGCTCAACGGCCGGGCGCGCGACTTCCTGGGCCTCGTCACCCGCCCCACATCAGACTTGGAAGATGTGCGCCGCGCCTCGGCAGCGCTGTATGACATTCTCATAGCCCCGGTCGAGGGCCATCTGGAGGCAGGCGAGACGCTTTGCATCGTCCCCGATAAGATTCTTCATCACCTGCCGCTGACGGCCCTCGTCTCGCCGACCACGGGGCGTTACCTGATTCAGGACTACCCGCTTCTCTTCTCACCCAGCGCCAGCGTCTTCATCATCAAATCCGACGCCGCGCGCTCGCTGCACGCGCCCGGGGGCGAGAAGCTGCTGAGCGTGGGCAACCCAAGCTTCGACCGGCGGGCCTTTAGCCTCGACTATCTGCCCTCAGCCGAGGTCGAGGCCGCGGAGGTCGCCCGCCGTTACCAAACGCCCCGGCCGCGGGTGCTGAAGAATGACGATGCGACGAAGGAAGTCGTCGTCAACGCGATGAAAGACGCCGACGTGATCCACCTCGCCTCGCACTACGTCGTAGACGAGCGGTCACCCGCGCGCTCCCAACTCCTGCTGGCCCAGCCGGCCGCGGGAGGCGCTTCTCCGACGCCTTCCGACGGCTCGCTCCGCGCGCAGGACATCCTCAACATCAAGCTTCAGAGGCCGCGGCTGGTCGTGCTCTCGGCGTGCCAGACCGGGGCTGAGCGGTATTACAACGGGGAGGGCATGATCGGCATGGCGCGGACGTTTCTGGCGGCCGGCGTGCCGCTCGTCGTCGCCAGCCAGTGGCCGGTGGCGACCGTCTCGACCGGCGGGCTGATGGTCAGTTTCCACGACCACCGGCGGCGCGGCGGCGGCACCCCGACCGTCGAAGCGCTCAGGGCCGCGCAGATAGAGAGCATCAACGACCTCTCGGGACGCTACCGCCACCCTTACTACTGGGCCCCCTTCTTCGTCGCCGGCGGACACGCCCCCTTCTGAATCCACGACGCCGCCCTCCAGCCTGTGCTGCCCGGGGCACTCGGGTTTCGTTTGTAACGGAACTCACGCCGGCGTTAAACAAGAAGACTTCAACTCTAGGAAGGAGAAAACGGCAATGGGTCTCGACCACTCCAAAGCGTTCGTGAGGCTGAGGTTCGACGGTCTCATCACCTTTTGTCTCAACAGACGGGTGGAGCCGCATAGCTGCGAGATGGGCATGGTGCGCGTGGAAGACCACAGACGACTGCTCGTCATTACGCGTATCAATCCGAACGGCACTGAAGAGGTGTCTCACGGGCCTTTCGAACTGAACGCGAATAACGAGGTCATCATCGAGGCCATCAGGCCCGAGGAGCCCGGCGCACGATTGTTCCAGACCACGCCCGCCGACGCGTTTAACGCTGCCGACGACGCGGGTGACCCCGAAGACTACCGGTGGATCATTGACCTTCAGGGAGAGAAGTTCCACGGCAGGGCATTAAAACTGAAGCGAGGCGACGAGAGTGAGCGGTGCCGGCCGAGAATCTTCATCCCCCACGGCACCTTCTACACCTACAGCAAGACGCCGCATCAATACATGCGGTACCCGAGCAAGGGAAACACGAGACCGCTGAACATCGGCAAAATAGCCGACAGAGTCGGGGCCGACATCGTCACCGACCCGGTGCTCGGTAAGGTCACGGTACAGATTAAGGACATGGAACCCATAACCCTGAGCGCGGACGGGCTGAAAACCAGGTACTGGATAGACATCACCAACCTGTGCGCCCCCGACTGCGCGGCGCGCAGCGACTTCAAGCACTACTACAGAGTCGCCGACGACGAGGACGAGATTGAGTTCGACGTGCGTTGGCTGCAATTAAAGGGTACGCCGGGGGCCGATAAATCCATCAAGGAATTTATCCGGGAAGAGACCGGACGCGAGATGGAACTGCCGGAGGAGTTTGAAAGATTCCGCTCGAACGGCCCGCCGCAGGTCTGTAACGTGACCTTCCTCGGCGAAAGCAACACTATCCCGTAGCGGCTCGCGCCGCCGCGCGCCGACCGGCGGCTTCTCGGGTCAGCCTTTGGCCGTTAGGATGGCGGCGGCCGCGACGACACGCGCGATCTCAGCGGCGTAGTCGTAGTCTATCTCCTTGTCTGACTGCTTGTGGTAGTTGTGGTTTGGGCGGGGCGGCGGGGAAGTCAGCAGCGGCCCTTCGTGCCCGTCTTCCGTCACCACACACGCCCTGTAACCCAGCGACTGGAACGAGGTGTGATCGCTTTTGTTATCGAGGGGGTCGTAGCCGCCGGTCCCCGGATAGATTTGTGGGGTTGCCAGCACCTGCGAGACCTGCGTCACGACGCTTTCAATCCTCACCGCGAGGGCCAGCGAACCCTCTTCGGCCTGCGGATTGTTCAAGCACCCGACGTGAACCTCAAACTCTTTCTGTAAAGTCCCGCCGGTGTGGCCGATCATGTCCATTTGGAAGACGGCGACGATGTCCGCGTTCTTCCTCTTTTGCAGCGCGGCGTAAACCTGGCTGCCGTGGATGTATTCTTCCTCGGCGTTGAACAGGACGAAGCGCAGCGTGCGCCTGAACTGGCCGGCGGCGCGGAGTTTGACGGCCGCCGTCGCCGCGGCCAGCACGGCGGCCACTCCGCTCGCGTCGTCGTCCGCGCCAGGCGCCGGGTCGAACATGAGGTCGAGGGCCGCGGTCGAGTCCAGGTGGGCGCTTACGATGACGATCTCCCCCGGCACGCTGCCGGGAAGCTCAGCCACGACGTTATTTAACGGGACGCCCTTGAGGGTGCAGTCGTGAAGCTCTACCGTCAGCAGCTCGCCGCCTATTCTCTCAAGGTGTTTGGCCAGTGCCCTGGTGACGAGCTTGTTGTCCTCCGACGCGAAGTGACGGGTCGTGATCTTGTGACCTGATTCGTCCAGCGGCTCGTCGCCGACGTACGGGGCGTGGAGTTTCTTTAGCACGCCGCCCCTGATCTCATTTTTGAGCACCGCGGCTTCGTCGTCCCTCAGGGCAAAGTCCGCGACTGCCTTCAGCGGCGACCGGGATGATTGAGCCGGATCAAGCCTGAGCAGCGGGGTCAGTAGCAACCTGTCGGCTAAGAGTCTCCTGTTGTGCCCGTGCCTGGCCCCCGGGAAGTGGATCTCCTCGATGGGAGTCTCCGGCGGGAGGGCGAGCACGAGTACGCCGCCCGCGTGATCGAGGATGAAACGCGCCTTGCCCTCTCGCGCAAGGAAGTCGGTCGCATACTCCGCCGGGTCGCGGCCTACCGGGGTCTCGCGGTCGTCGTGAGCGAGGTATAAATCCGTCAACTGCGGGTCATGCTCGCCGCCGAAGACCGTCACGTCGAACCCCGCGCGGCTGAGCTCCTCCGCGACCCTGGTGCTGGTAACGGCGTAAGCCGTGCCGCCTCTTTCATGCATGAAGTACAGCGGGGCGAGCGGCATGTCGAGGAGGCGACTCAGCCGCCCGTCCTGGCCAGCGCCGCCGAGTTGCGACACGCGAACGTAGGCCAGCGTGCCCCCGTCCGTGACCTCCGGGACCAGCGACGGGTGTGGGACGGCCTCGCCGAAACCCGCCCCCAAGGCGCGCACCCGTTCTCCGCAATCTTCGCTGACGAGGAGAGAGCGGCCAGCGGGCGGCCCCACTCTCTCCGCCGCCTCGGTTAAGGCCGAGTCCGTGAAGCCGTCACTGTGGATGACGAGTTCCGGATCGAATAGACTGAGGAGGCCGCTCTTATCCAGCGCCCGGCCTACGAACTCCTGCGGCTGCCCGTTCAGGCGGAGGATGAGCCCCATCTGGGTGCCGCGCTCGCGCAAACGCTCCAACACCGTGCGCGACTCGGGCCGGACGTGATACTCCAGCAAGGTGCCGTCCGCGGAGGAGACCGAATTAGCAATCACACCGTCGGTAAAGAAGACTGCTGACATCTCGCCGCTCCTTCCTAAGCGGGTGTCCCGTTCGGAAAATTGATCCGAGCGAAGCTCAGGGGCTCGTGACCGCGCCCGCGAACAGGATCAAGTCCGTCGCGTTGTCTTTGATGACACAGAAGAAGGGTCGATCCACGACGAGACGGAACCCGCGTGACAGCGAGCGGCCGACGACGGCGGAGGTGACGGCAGCGGCGACAGTGCCCTCCTCCGTCACCGCGACCGTCGCCTTGTGCCTGACCTCGGTGACAAAGGCGGGCGCGTCGCAGAGCGCGCTGAAGTCGGCGCCGGGGCGGAGGGCAAGCGCCGCACCCAGGTCGCCGAGCGTCTCTTCTAGCGGAGTCTCGTAGCAGAGTTCGAAGCGGGGCAGGACGACCTCGCCGGCCGTCTCACGCAGGGCGGCGAGACGCTGTTGCCAGCCGCGCGGGCTCAGACCGCTCAGGAACTCCAGGAACGCCGCGTCGTCCGTGGGGAGGAAGATCAACATGCTCCGGCGGTCGCCGCCGTAAGGCAGTTTGACGGCGCGCAGCCGCGCGTCCTCGGAGTATTTGAACGTCCCCGACTGCGACATCATCGGCAAAGACTTTCGCCCGCCCCGCGCGGAGAACTCGCCCGCCATGGTCCTCGCTTCGTCAAAGCGCGTCTTCCAGACGCCCTTGAAGTAGACGGCGCTGAGCAGCACGAGCAGCGTC
>DATHBF010000437.1:0-3749 GCA_035296285.1 Pyrinomonadaceae bacterium
CCGCCGAGAAGGGCTCGCGCCTGCGCGCGCTCACCGCCGAGTTGCGGGAATTGGAGGCAAGGCTCCGGGCCGGCGGCGGCCCCGAGCGTGTCGAGAAGCAGCACCAGCAGGGCAAGCTCACCGCCCGCGAGCGCGTCCAACTCCTCCTCGACCCCGGACAGTACGCGCAGGAGATCGGCCTCCTCATCGCCCACGACCGGTACGAGGGCGCCGCCCCGGCCGCGGGCGTCGTCACCGTCGTCGGCCGCGTCGCGGGGCGCGAGGCGGTCGTCGTCGCCAACGACGCCACCGTCAAGGCCGGCTCCTGGTGGCCCGAGACGATCAAGAAAATCCTCCGCGCGCAGGAAGTGGCCATGCGCTCGCGCGTGCCCATCGTTTACCTCGTGGACTCGGCCGGCGTGAACCTGCCTTATCAGGGCGGCGTCTTCCCCGGGCAGTACGGCGCGGCGCGCATCTTCTATTACAACTCGATCATGCGCCGCTACCTGCGCGTCCCGCAGGTGTCGGCCGTGATGGGGCCGTGCGTCGCGGGCGGGGCCTACCTGCCGGCGCTCTCAGACATCATCATCATGGTCGAGGGCACCTCCTTCATGGGCCTCGGCGGGGCGAACCTCGTCAAAGGCGCGACGGGTCAGACGATTGACAACGAGACCCTGGGCGGCGCGCGCACGCACACGGAGATTTCCGGCGTCGCACACTACCGCGTGCCGAACGACGAGGCTTGCATCGCGAAGATACGCGAGGTCGTCTCGGAGCTTCCGCCGGCCGAACGACTCCCGGCCTCGATAACTGAAGCCGCCGAGGGCGCCCGCCCGCTCGAAGACCTTTACGGCATCATCCCCGAAGACCACCGCCACCCTTACGACGCGCGCGAGGTGCTGAACTGCCTGCTCGACGGCGGCCGCCTCGACGAGTTCCAGGCCGACTACGCGCGCGAGATGGTCACGGGCCACGCGCGCGTGCGAGGGATTCAGGTCGGCGTCATCGCCAACAGCCGCGGCCTCTTCCGCGAGAAGGGCAAGCCCCCGAAGTTCGGCGGCATCGTCTACACCGAGTCGGCCGAGAAGGTCGCCTACTTCATCGAGACCTGCAACCGCCACCGCACGCCGCTCCTCTTCGTGCAGGACGTTTCCGGCTTCATGGTGGGCTCCGAGGCCGAACACTCCGGCATCATCCGCGCCGGCGCGCGCTTCGTCGAGGCGATGGCGACGGCCGCCGTCCCCAAGATAGTGCTCACGGTCAACCACGCCTCAGGCGCCGGTTACTACGCGATGGCCGGCCAGGGCTTCGACCCCGACTTCATCTTCAGTTGGCCGACCGGGCGCATGGGCGTCATGGAGGGCGACTCGGCCGTGCAGGCGATTTACGGCACGCAGCTCGACAAGCTGAAGCGCGAGGGGCGCGAGCCGGACGAGCGCCTGCGCGGCGAGATGGAGCGCGTGCGCGCCGACTACGAGCAGCAGCTCGACGCCAAGTACGCCGCCGCGCGCGGCCACGTGGACGCCGTCGTCGCCCCCGAGGAGACGCGAGACGCGCTGGAGCTGGCGCTGCGCGTCAGCCTCAACTACGCGGGGCCGCACCTCGGCCAGTTCATCCTTCCCCCGACGCTCGCCTGAGCGGCCTCTGCGCCCCGGCCGGCGCGGAAAATTTTTCGTGCACCGGGGCCGCTCTTGTGCGAGACTGTAAGCAATTCGCCAAGCTTTCTCGTGATGTCCCCCTTTCGTCCCGCGGGTCGTAAAAGACCCCGCACCCGCGCGGCCGAAGACCGGCAGGTTAACAATAATTCCCGATTCGGACAGGAGGAGAAACATCCGTGAGTAACAAGAGCAGCGTTAGACTGTCGGCCGTCCTTCTCTTCGTGGCCTTAGTGGCGACGGCCATCGTCGTCGAAGACTTCGCCGTGCTCGCCCAGAACGCCAACAGCAGCACGCCCGAAGAGTCCATGCAGAGCAACACCAACGGCAACATGACCCGCCGCGAGGGCCGCCGCAACAGGAGGCGCAACCGCCGCCGCGCGAGGGCCGCAAACGTCAACGCGGACGCCAACGTGAGCGCCGACGCCGACGCGACCGCGGCGCCGATGGACGCCAACGTCACGACCGACGCCAACGCCTCCGCCATGCAGGGGGCCGAGCAGGACGCCAACCGCTCGACGACCGGAGGTCGTCGCCGCCGCGGTCGCCGCCGCGCCCCGGCCGCCGCGACCGACGCGAACGTCTCGCCCGACGCCAACGTCTCGCCGGACCCGGGCGCCACGACCGACACGTCCGCCGACACGAACACGAATTTCGGCGGCGGCTCCGACGAAGACCTCTCGGGCACCTACACCGGCCAAGTCACCATGTCCGGCGGCCACGAGATGAACGGGCCGGGGACGTTGACCATCACCGGCAACACCTTCACGCTCCAAGCCGGGGACATGACCCACAACGGCCGCATCCGCGCCGTCACCACGCGCGGCTACACGGGCGCGACGCTCTGGTTCACGGATATCACGGACCCGGCGTCCAACACGCCGCTCGCCGCCGACGTGCGCGCGCGCAAGTCGGGCGACCGCCTGACGCTCTCGCCCGTGCCCGGGACGCGGAACAGGCTCACCTTCGCCAGCGGAGGCGGCGGGGGCGGGCGTCGCAGGCGCGGCCGCTGAAGGCGTCGGCTAATAACGGAGACGAGGGGTTCTAACGCAGAAGGCACGGAGGCCCGCCAGCCATCCGTGCCTTCTGCGTTAAAGCCTCCCGGGCGCTCGCCCAAACTCGCCTGATGAATTAAACTTCCGTCAATCATATGAGCCGGAGAAGAGAGACGATTCGCATCGCCTGCGGGCAGGGCTTCTGGGGCGACATGCTCGACGCCCCCGTGCGTCAGGTCAACGAGGGGCCGATTGACTACCTGATGCTCGACTACCTGGCCGAGGTCACGATGTCCATCATGCAGAAGCAGCGCGCCCGCGACCCCTCGGCCGGCTACGCGCGCGACTTCGTGCCGCTGATGCGAGAAATCCTCCCGGCCTGCGTCGAGCGCCGCATCCGCGTGACCGCCAACGCGGGCGGCGTGAACCCGCTGGGCTGCGCCGAGGCCGTCCGCGCCGTCGCGCGCGAATTGGGCCTCGCCGGCCGTCTGCGCCTCGGCACCGTCACCGGCGACGACATCATGGACCGCCTCGACGACCTCATCGCGCGCGGCGTCGAGCTGCGCAACATGGACACGGGCGAGCCCCTCTCGACCGTGCGGGACAAAATCCAGAGCGCGAACGCCTACCTCGGCGCCTGGCCCATCGTCGAAGCCCTCGAAGGCGGCGCGCACGTCGTCATCACCGGCCGCGCCACCGACACGGGCCTCACGCTCGCGCCGCTCATTCACGAGTTCGGCTGGGGCCGCGAGGACTGGGACGTGCTTTCCGCCGGCACCGTCGCCGGCCACATCATCGAGTGCGGCGCGCAGGTGTCGGGCGGCAACTGCCAGTACGAGTGGCAGTCCATACCCGACCTCGCGCGCGTCGGCTTCCCCATCGTCGAGGCTTCGCCGGACGGCTCCTTCTTCGTCACCAAGCACGAAGGCACCGGCGGGCGCGTCTCCGTGCAGACCGTCAAGGAACAGCTCCTCTACGAGATGGGCGACCCGCACGAGTACATCACGCCCGACTGCGTCGCCGACTTCACGACCATCCGGCTCGAAGACGCGGGCCGCGACCGCGTCCGCGTCCGGGGCATCGGCGGCAAGCACGCGACGGAATTTTTAAAAGTCTCCAT
>DATHBF010000438.1:0-5068 GCA_035296285.1 Pyrinomonadaceae bacterium
GTTTATGGGAGTCGCCGCCCCGGCCTGCCGCGAGGCGGCATACCAACTGGCGAGCGAAAGCAGGACCAGCACACAGCAGACCCCTAAGAGCCTCTTGATAGTTCCGCGCATCACTTCCCCTTCCCTCTCCGGTGCCAGCCGTGCCAGCTTAGACTCCGAATCCGGGTGAAGGTTCCGCGGGCGCTACCGTCTACCTCTTCCCCGTCAGCCACGCTTCGCGGATGGCGCGGGCTTCGGGCGCGGCGCGTTCGTCAACCTCGATGCGGAAGGCGGTGGGCTGCGAGCCGCCGCCGGGCGCGCGCGCGAGGCGGAGGCCGACGGCCGCCAGCGCCTCGTCGTAGGGCGGGGGCTCGACGCCCTCGACGTGGCGCGCGTAGAAGTCCGACAGGTCGAAGCCCGCCACCTCGGAGGCCAGCCCCATGAACTCCTCGACCGTGTAGGCGCGGCCCTTCAGGTAGTAAGAGTCGTTCGGGCTCTTCACGTAGAACTCTTCGTAGGCGCGGCGCATCACGTCGTCGAGCGAGGCGCGCCCCTTCGTGCGCCCGCGGATGAGGAGGTCGAGCGCGAGCCCGAGCGTCTCGCCCTTCGGGTAGTAGCTGACGGAGACTTGCGGGAAGTTGGTGCGCTGGTCGTGGCTCGCGCGGTCTATGAAGGGCGCGAGGAGCGAAGCCTCGACGGCGCTCATCAGGCGGCTTCCCGGCGCGTTCTCGATTCCCGAGATGGCGTTCGCGTAGCTCCTGAAGAGTTGCGCGTCGTCCCAGACGCCGGCCCGCCGCTGCGCGAGCTTGCCGTAGTAGTTGGTGAAGCCCTCGGCGATCCAGAGGCCGCGGGTCTCGACGGGACGCGTGAAGTCCCAGGGGCCGAGCCCCGCGGGCCGCAGCCGCTTGACGTTCCAGACGTGGAAGAACTCGTGGGCGGCGGTTGAGACGGCGGCCTCGAACACGTCGCCGCTTGAGAGCGAGCCCGTCTCGACGATCTGCGTCGAGTTCAGGTGCTCCATGCCGTCGCCGCGCCGCGCCGAAGGGTCGAAGTGGAAGAGGAAGGTGTACTGCCCGTACTCCGGCTCGCCCATCATGGCGATCTCGGCACGCATCACCTTCTCGACCTGCCGGACCAGCTCGGGCCTGCGCCCGCCCTCGCCCCCGAACGAGTGGACGAGGACGCGGTGCTGCTTGCCGCCGACCTCGAACGTCTCGACCGTGAACGAGGGCGCGACCTCGGTCGGCGCGTCAATCATCACGTCGTAGTTCGGGAAGGCGAACTCCGTCTGCCCCTCGCGCGTCGTGTAGCCGTTGAAGACCTTCCAGCCCGGCGGCGCCTCGACCTTCAAAGAGACGGGGTCCTGCTTGTGCCCGGCGACGTAGGCGAAGACGGAGCCGCCGTTGAAGTTGGCGTGGCGCGCGTCGAGCTGCGAGAAGGTGCCCGAGAGGTCGTCGGCGTAGACCTTGTAGGAGAAGGTCAAGCCGGCCTGGCCTCGCGTCGAGACGCGCCACGTCTGCGTGTCGAGCCTGGTCACGGGCAGTGAGCTGCGCTCGGAGCAGTTTGCGGGCCGGGGGCAATAGCTCAGCGCCTCCGCCTCCTGCACGTTCTTCGCGAAGTCGTAGACGGCGTAGCGGCCCGGCGACCAGCGCGGCATCTGGAAGTCGACGTGCGCGGCGCCCTTCAGGCCCTCCACGTGAATGCCCACCCGGAACAGGTGCGACTCCGGCCGCGGCATCGAGATCACATAGTCGATGCGGTAGGCATTCGCCCCGCCTCCTTGCGCGGCGGCTGACTGAGCCGTGAGAAGTACCAGAAGGGCGAGCACGCACACGCGCGCCGATGCGGCGAGAACACTCATCGTTATGACTCCGGCCTGTTCAAAGGTGCGCGATTATCCGCACACCGCGCGCCGCCTGTCAAAAGCACCCCTTGACGACGAATTACGGCGGACCCATCATTCGCCACATGACCGAAAGGCTCTATTACAACGACTCGCACCTGACCGAGTTCGACGCGCGCGTCGTCGCCGTGACGCGGACGGCGGACGGGCGCGGGGCCGTCGCGCTCGACCGCACGGCCTTCTACCCGGCGGGCGGCGGCCAGCCCACGGACACGGGCGCGCTCGGCCCGGCTCGCGTCGTCGAGTGCGTTGACGAGGGCGCGGGCGGCGTGCTGCACGTCGTCGAGGGCGAGCCGCCCGCCTCGTCTTCGCCCGCTCCGCGGACGCGCCCGGCGACATGAACGCCCTCATGCGCGAAGCCTGCCTCGCCCTCGAAGGCCGCGGCGGCGGCCGCCCCGACCTCGCCCAAGGCGGCGGCCCCCGCGCCGACCGACTCCACGAAGCCCTCGCCGCCGCCGCCCGCAGCCTCCCTCCATGAAGCGCCCGTCGCTTGACACAACCCGGCCCGACTCCCTAACATCTCACTTCCGCGTGGGGCAGTAGCTCAGCTGGGAGAGCGCGGCGTTCGCAATGCCGAGGTCAGGGGTTCGATCCCCCTCTGCTCCATAAAAAAGACAGCCGCTTTCGGGCGGCTGTCTTTATTTTTGGTAGAAGCGGCAGGCGGTATACTCCTTCTCATGTCGAGGCCGAAGAATCCGCGAACCTGCCGTAACTGCCCGCGTCCCGTCAACAACTACAGCGCCGTCTACTGCGGCAACGCCTGTCAGCTTCAAGCTCAATACGAAGCATACATCGCGCGCTGGAAGGCCGGCGGCGAGTCCGGTGTTGCCGGGGCGGCAGGAATCTCGCGCCACATCCGCCGCTACCTGACTGAACAGCACGGCGAGTGTTGCCAGCTATGCGGCTGGCGGGAGCGCCACCCGTTGACAGGGAAAGTGCCGCTGACCATAGATCACATCGACGGAGACTGCCTGAATAACGCCGAAGCAAACCTCCGCCTGCTGTGCCCGAATTGCCACTCCCTCACCCCGAACTATGGCAACCTACACAAGGGGCGCAGCCAGCGTTACCACAGACGCGCCCAAGCCACGATGAGAAGAATTTTAAGAGGCGCCATATCGTAGGGCGTGCTCCATCCAAAGACTCCAATGAAAGAAGAGCCGCAGCGGTGCGGCTCTTCTTCGTTTTTGGGGACGGGGTTGGCGTGTGGTGGTGTTAGTAGCGGCGTGCGGGGCGGCGGCGTTTGCGGATGCCGTAGGTGTAGACGGCAGCGCCGCCGCCGCCGGCGAGGGCGCCGATGGCGGCTCCCTTCTTGCCGCCGGCGATGCCGCCGATGATGGCGCCGGCACCGGCTCCGCCGGCCGTCGTCAGCTTGTCACGGTGCTTCTGCCAGAACGAGCGGCCGTGCTTGTGGCCGTCGCCGACGCAGCTGCGGTGCGTGTGCGTGCGGTTGCCGTGGCGGTGGCGGTAGCTGCCGCATTGGGCCTGCGCGGACAGCGGCAGGACGATGGTCAGCAGCGCCAGGACGATTAAAGCGGACAGGACTCTCCTCATTTCCCTTCTCCTTGATTGATACAAACTCGGGGGAGAGCGTGTGGGGCGATTATGGTTAGCGCGCGCTGACTTTGCAACGCGCGACTGGTTCAGGTGAGCCAGCCGCGCGCGGCCAGAAGCTCGCCGGCCGCGAAGGAGGCGAGGTTGGCGGCCGTGATGGCGGCGCAGTCTCTCAGACGGGAGGGCCGCGCGTCGTCCTTTCTTGAAGGGAAGGCTGTCAGGAATAGTGCGCACTCGGCGGCGGGCGCGAAGACCTCGGCCGTCAGGATGTATGCGGCGCGTGAGGCGCCGTCGAAGATGACGGGGAGGACGAGGACGACGACGGGGTAGGTGCAGGCCGTCAGCCAGAGGCCGGCGAGGAGGCGTCGCCGCGCGGGGTGGCGCGGCGCGAGCCCGACGAGGAGCACGGGCGTCTCTATCGCGACCGTCAGGAGGTAGCCGAGCGGGAGGAAGTGCCAGAGGCGCGCGGTGTCCATCCACTCGTCAGAGCAGGCGCAGCAGGAAGGGCACTTCGGCCAGGACGTGCAGCATCGCGGCCGTGAAGTAAACGTCGCGCGTCGTCAGGTAGTCGGCCGAGAAGCAGGCCCACAGCGCGAGCACCAGCAGCGCCCCGCACGCGAGCACGAGCGCGGTCGCGCGCGGCCAACCCCGCGGGTGGCTGACGAGGGGAATCCTTTCCAGACGCCAGGGCGCCGCCCCCAGGCCGGCGAGCGGAATCGCCAGCAGCCACACGCCGTAATGAATCGTCTCAAGGTAGACGTGCGTCGAGACGAGCAGGCGCTCGGGCACCGACGGAAGTATCTCCGCGCCCGCGTGCTGCGCGACCCGCGCGGCCAGCGCGCCCTCACCCGCGATCGAAGGCCCGCCCGCCGTCAGCCACCACATCGCGGCGACGAGCGGCGGGAGCAGACAGAGGCAGGCGCGGTAAGTCCGCAACCAACGCGGGCGGCTCTTGCGCAGTTGCCGGTCGAGGAACCAGAGCGCGAGCAGCGGGTGCAGGTAGACGAGCGCGAGGCTCCACCCGAGCGGGTAGAGCCAGGCCAGCGCCGCGAGCCCGCATCCCAAAGGCAGCGCCCAGGACCAGTCGCGCCCCCGCTTCTCCCTCGCGCGCAGCAGCACGAGCGCCACCACCCACCCGACGAAGAGCGTGTTCCACAAAGCCCCCGCCGCCACCCAACCCGACTCGCCCCACGCGCCCGCGCGCGCTGCCTGCGGCCACGCCGCGTAGAGAATCGTCAGCAGCAGCGCGCCGCCAATCCCGACGCGAAAGAAGCTACGCGAGCGGCCCCAGCGCACGGGCATCCGCGAGACGAAGTAGCGGAACTCGACCCAGTTGTGCGGCCCCGCGAAGAGGAAGACGGTCAAGACCGAGAGCTGCAAAGGCATCCACCCGACGAGCAGCGCCGACGCGCACATCAGCGACAGGGCCGCGAGCGCGAACGGCCACGCGACCGCCCCCGCGACCGCGCGCCCCGCCGTGACGGGAACGCGCCCGACCTCCGCGAACTCCGTCCGCATCGCTACCTCGCCTTCGGGACGACCAGTTTAATCTCGCCGCCCGCGCCGTCCTTGACGACCGTGAGCCTGACGCGGCCCGCCAGCGGCTCGCCGTCAACGGCCGCCGGCAGCGTG
>DATHBF010000439.1:0-11207 GCA_035296285.1 Pyrinomonadaceae bacterium
CACGCAGGACCCGGTCGAAGCGCTCAACGTCGCCGGCTCGGCCAACGGCGCGCCCAGCGGGCGCAGGATCGCCGTCTTCAAGAAGACTGCCGCCGCCGTCCGCTTTATCCACGTCAACCTTAACCGCAGTCGCTTCGACCCCGTCAACGGCGCCAACATCCCGGCCTGGGAGACGGCCGGGCAGTCCAACGGCCACGACGGCACCAGCGACGGCTACGCGACGGCGGCCACGCCGGCCCAGAACCCCGGCCCCTTCCCCGGCACGCACAGCTCGGCCAACCAGGTCGAGACCTTCAGCTCCGACGGCCCGCGCCGCGTCTTCTACAAGTACGACAACACGCCCTACACGCCGGCCGACCTGCTGGCGACCGGCGGCACCGTGCTCCAGAAGCCGCAGATCACGGCCGCCGACGGCGTCTCGACGACCGTCCCCGGCTTCCAGCCCTTCTTCGGCACCTCGGCCGCCGCGCCGACCGCCGCCGCCATCTCGGCGCTCATCAAGTCGTCGAACGCGTCCCTGACCCCGACGCAGATTCTCGACGCGATGAAAAATACCGCCATTGACATCGAGGCGCCCGGCATTGACCGCGACTCCGGCGTCGGCATCGTCATGGCCTACCAGGCGCTCCAGTCGCTCTCGACCCCGGCCGGCGCCACGGTCGAAGCCGGCACGCCGACGATAACGGCGACGAGCGGCTGCGACACGGCCCTGAACCCCGGCGAGACCGGCTCGATAACGGTGCCGCTCAACAACCTCGGCGGCGGCCCCGCCACGAACGTCAAAGCCACGCTGACCTCTTCGACGCCCGGCGTCACCGTCACGAATAACAGCGCGGACTACCCGAACATCCCCGGCGGCGGCTCGGCCACGCAGTCGCAGCCGTTCACCTTCCAGTTGTCGAACGACATCGCCTGCGGGCAGATCATCCGCTTCTCGCTCCGCATCACCTTCTCGGGCGGGCAGGCCAGCCCCATCAGCCTCCCCATCACCGCCCAGGTCGCCGGCACGCCCAGCGCGACGCCGAGCACCTACTCCTACTCGGGCTCGCCCGTCACCATCCCCGACAACAACGCCACAGGCGTCAACATCCCCGTCACCGTGAGCGGGTTTACGGGCGCCATCAGCGACCTTAACTTCAGGTTCGGCGGCACCTCCTGCAACGCCACCGAGGGCTCGACGACCAACGGCGTCAACCACCCCTTCGTCGGCGACGTTATCTTCAAGCTCACCTCGCCCTCCGGCAAGACCGTCATCATCATCAGTCAGGCCGGCGGCGCCTCCAACAGCGGCAACAATTTCTGCAACACCGTGCTCGATGACGACACGGCTAACGGCTCGATCCAGTCGGTCACGGCGGCACAGAATCCCTACACGGGAACTTTCAAGCCGGCCAACCCGCTCTCGGCCTTCGACGGCGACGACCCGAACGGCACCTGGATTCTGAACGCCTCGGACGTGGGCGCCACAGACATCGGCAACGTCACGGCCTTCTCGCTCGACATCGCGGGCTACACCTGCCCGGCCAGCCCGACCTCGACCATCTCGGGCCGCGTCACCGACGGCGGCGGCAACGGCATCGACGCCGTCACCGTCACGCTGACCGGCGACGAGTCGCAGACCACCACGACGAACTCCAACGGCGACTACTCGTTCAACCTGGCGACCTGCGGCCTGACTTACACCGTCACGCCCACGAAGTCCGGCTACACCTTCAGCCCGCCGAACCGCACCTACGTCAACGCCGGCAGCGCCATCACGGGCGCCGACTTCACCGGCACCAACTCCATCACGCCGTCGTCAGCCGTGAGCGGGCAGGTGCTTATCACAGAGTTCCGCGCGCGGGGCCTGGCCGGCGCGTTCGACGAGTTCGTCGAGATTTACAACAACACGAACTCGCCCATCACCGTCGGCAGCGGCGACGGCTCGTCGGCCGGCTGGCTGCTGGCGGCGCTCGACTCAAGCGGCACCTCGGCCACGCCCATCTACACCATCCCGAACGGGACGGTCATCCCGGCGCGCGGCCACTACCTGATGGCGAACGCCCGCGGCTACTCGCTCGACGGCTACGCCGTGGCCGACGCCTACTTCACGCCGGACATCCCCGACAACACCGGCCTCGCCCTCTTCAGCACCGGCACCACCTCGGGCGTGGTCTTCGACGCGGCCGGCTTCAACACCGCCCCGCCGGGATTCGCCGACACCTACCGCGAGGGCGGGGGCATGACGCCCGCCGGCACCAACAACGGCCAGTACACCTTCTACCGCAAGTTGCTCTCGTTCTACCCGCAGGACACGAACAACAACCAGAACGACTTCGACTTCGTCTCGACCGATCTGGGGACCTACGGCTCGCGGCCGCCCAAGCTCGGCGCGCCGGGGCCGGAGAACCGCAACTCGCCCATCCCCAACGCGGGGATTCAGTGGGCGAACGTCGCGCCCTGCTCCAACCCCAACACCGCGCCCAACCGCGTGCGCATCAACAACGGCACCCAGAACACCATCGAGTTCAGGAAGACCATCACGAACACCACGGCCACGACCGTCACGCGGCTGCGGTTCCGCATCGTCGACATCACGGCCGGGCCGACGGCGCCGGGCACCGCCGACATCCGCGCGACCAGCTCGTCGACGACGACGGAGCCGACCCCCTGCGGCGGCGGCAACATCACCATCGAGGGCTTGAGGCTTGAGGAGCCGCCCAACCAGCCCCTCGGCGGGGCCTACAACAGCACGCTCTCGGCCGACACCATCACGCTGTCGCCGGGGCTGCCCGGCGGCTCCTCCGTCAACGTCAACTTCAAGTTCAACGTCCACCAGGGCGGCTACCTGAAGTTTTACGTCGTCTTCGAGACCCTGCCGTAACCATCAGCCCCGCCCCGAGAGGAGACTCGAAAGGCGGGCGAAAGACGGGGGGCGGCGGCCAGGAATCCGGCCACCGCCCCCCTTCCGTTTGTAGGGTATCCGTCCAACTAATCTATTTGACCGCACATCAAAGGTGGCGTGGGCAAGAAGGCCCGCCGGTGTTAGAGTTCGGCAAAAGTTTGCGCGGAGCCGGCGCGGCTCGCCCCCAAGGAGATGAAAATGTTAACCCTCAAAAGAGGCACGGCCATTTTGGCGCTCGCCATGGCGCTCGCCGCGTCCTCGGTCGCTTACGCCCCGCCGCTCGACTTCCGCCTGAAGACGACCGACGGCGGCGAGATTTCCTCCGAGATGTTGAAGGGCGACGTGGTCGTGCTCGCCTTCGGCGCCTCGTGGCTGCCGCTGTCGAAGGCGCAGGTGCAGGGCGTGCAGGAGCTCGCCGACCAGTTCGCCGAGCGCAACGTGCGCGTCTACTGGGTGAGCACCGACTCGACCTCGCCCAAGTCGAAGAACTACGCCTCGGACGACCAGCTCCGCGAGTTCGCCCGCAAGAACGGCCTCAAGGTCGCGGTCCTGCGCGACCCCGACGGCGCGGTCTTCAAGCGGACGGGCGCCGACCAACTCCCCTCCGTCGTCATCATTGACCGCTCCGGCGAAGTCTCAATCCCCGTCGTCGGCGGCCTCGACCCCGACAACAAGCGCAAGCTCACCGACACGCTCTCGCCGCGCCTCAACAAGTTGCTCGGCGGCCAGTAAGCGGCGCAGTTGACCCCGCAGGGGTCGCAGACAATAGCCGGGGGCTAGCGGAGGCGAAGCCGTAGCGTCGCCCCCGGTAACAACGTAAAGAACAATCCGACCCTGAAGGGGTCGCACCTTGAAGCGGGTGCGACCCTTTCAGGGTCGGATTCGTGTTGCGATGCTTTCCCGGGGTGGCGCTCACTGCGTTCGCTTACCCCCGGCTATTGTCCGTATCCTCTCAGGGGATTATCTGCCGTTCGGCGCTTTCTCGTCCTGAAACTGCCGCGCCAGTTCGTAGACGAGGCGGACGGGCAGGCCGACGACGTTCCAGTAGTCGCCCTCGATGCCCTGTATGAAGAGCGCGGCGCGGCCCTGCACGGCGTAGGCGCCGGCCTTGTCGAGCACGTCGCCGGTGCGGACGTGCCACTCGATCTCCTCGTCGGACGTGGGCGCGAAGCGCACGCGCGTCCGCTCGTAGGCCGTCACGACCCGCCCCGACTCGGCCCTCACCAGCGCCACCCCGGTCAAGACCTCGTGCCACCGCTCGCCGAGCGCGCGCAGCATCCGCCGCGCGTCCTCCTCGTCCGCGGGCTTCCCCGTTATCCGCCCGTCTATGACGACGGTCGTGTCGGCGCCGAGCACGAGCCCGAACAGGCGGCTGCCGGCGACGGCCTCGGCCTTCGCCCGCGCGAGCCGGACGACGTAGTCCTCGGGCGACTCGCCTTCGAGCAGCGACTCGTCCACGTCGGCCGGGCACGCCTCGAAGGGCCAGCCCACGGCCCGCAGAATCTCCGACCGTCGCGGGCTGCCCGAGGCCAGCACCAAAGGCTCCATCCCCGGCGGCCCCGCTTGTGGCGCCAACTCCTTTTCCATTACACTCCCCCACGCAAGTTATCGATTGAGGACTGAGAGCTTAAACCGACAACCGATAACTGACAACTGACAACTCTTTATATGGACGATCTGTTCCGTGCGCTGCCGAAGCTCCTGCGCGCGGCCGGCGACAGCGAGGAGGTCGCGGAGGCCGCGGCCTTCGCCGCGTGGCGCCGCGTGGCGGGCGAGGGTTTGCGCGGCTCGGCCGTCCCGTTCCGCCTCTACCAGAAGACGCTCGTCGTCGCCGTTCAGGACCAGACGTGGCGCCGCCAGCTCGAAGGCGTCTCGGGGCAGTACATCTTCCGCATCAACTCGCTGCTCGGCCAGGCGCTCGTCACCTACATCGAGTTCCGCATCGACCCGCGCACCGTCTCCGAAGAGCGCGGCCGGCTGCGCAACGCCGAGCACGACCGGCTCGGGCGCGAGGAGAACGCCATGCGCCGCGCCCGCGAGCTTGACGACGCGGCCCAAAAAATTCACGACGAGGACTTGCGCCGCCGCTTCCTCTTGGCCGCCGGAAGTTGTCTGAACAGGAGCAAACAGTAAGCGACCCGAATCATGCCCATCAGCGAATCCGACATCGAGAAGATAGCCGCGCTGGCCCACCTCGAAATCTCTCCGGAGGAGTTGCGGACGCTCGCGCCGCAGATCGCCTCCATCGTCACTTACGTCGAGCAGTTGAACGAGCTGGACACGAGCCGGGTGGAGCCGGCCATCGGCGGCCTCACGCCCGAGGGCGAGCGGACCGACGCCGCGCGCGAGGACCGGGCGCGCCCCTCGCTCGGCCAACCGCTCGCGCTCGAACAGGCGCCCGACCCCTCGCACGGCCACTTCCGCGTCCCGAAGGTCATCGCCAGCTCGGAAGAGAAAGAGAACTTCTAGACCTTCTTCCCGCTCCGGCCGCGCCCTGATTCTTACTTACTCAATTTATGACCGTCCCCGGAAAGACCATCGAACTCATCGCGTCGGAACTCTCAAGCGGCGCGGCGGACGTGCGCGCCGTCACGACCCGCGCGCTCGACGCCGCCGAGAGGCTGAACCCCGGCCTGAACGCCTTCCTCCAGATTGACCGCGAAGGCGCCCTCAGCCGCGCCGCCCAGCTGGACGAGGCCGGGCCGGACGCCACACAGCCCTTGCGTGGCGTGCCCGTCGCCATCAAGGACAACATCTGCGTCCGCGGCCTCCAGGCGACCTGCGGCTCGCGCATCCTCGCCGGCTACCACCCGCCCTACGACGCGGCCGTCGTCGAGCGCCTGAACGCGGCCGGCGCCGTCGCCGTAGGCAAGACCAACTGCGACGAGTTCGCCATGGGGTCGTCGAACGAGAACTCGGCCTACGGCCCCGTCCGCAACCCCTGGGACACGGAGCGCGTGACGGGCGGTTCTTCGGGCGGCTCGGCGGCGGCCGTCGCGGCGCGCATCGTGCCCGTGGCGCTCGGCTCCGAGACGGGCGGCTCGGTGCGCCAGCCGGCGGCGCTGTGCGGCATCGTCGGCGTGAAGCCGACCTACGGGCGCGTCTCGCGCTACGGCCTCGTGGCCTTCGGCTCCTCGCTCGACCAGGTCAGCGTCTTCGGCCTCACGGTCCGCGACGCCGCGCTCGTGCTTCAAGCCATCGCCGGCCGCGACGAGCGCGACTCGACGACGGCCGACGTGCCCGTCCCCGACTATCCCTCCGAGCTTTCGACCGACCTCAAGGGCGCGCGCATCGGCGTCCCCCGCGCTCTCTTCGGCGAGGGCCTCGACCCCGAGGTGCGCGCCCGCGTCGAGGCCGGGATAGAAGCCTACCGCGAACTCGGCGCCGAGATCGTTGACGTGGAGCTGCCGCACTCGAAGTACAGCATCGCCGTCTACTACATCATCGCCACGGCCGAGGCTTCGTCGAACCTCGCGCGCTACGACGGCGTCCGCTACGGCTTCCGCACGGAAGACCCCGAGGACCTGAAGACGATGTACCGCCGCACGCGCGAGGAGGGCTTCGGCGCGGAGGTCAAGCGCCGCATCATGCTCGGCACCTACGTCCTCTCCTCCGGCTACTACGACGCCTACTACCTCAAGGCCCAACAGGTCCGCACGCTCCTCCGCCAGGACCTCCTCGACGCCTTCGGGCGTTGCGACGCGGTGCTCACGCCGACCACCCCGACGCCCGCCTTCCGCCTCGGCGAGAAGACCGACGACCCGCTCGCCATGTACCTCAGCGACATCTACACCTGCACGGCCAATCTCGCGGGCGTCCCCGGCATCAGCGTCCCCTGCGGCCTGACCTCCTCGGGCCTCCCCGTCGGCCTCCAGCTCATGGGCCCCCACTGGGGCGAGGCCACCCTCTTCCGCCTCGCCCACGCCTACGAACAGGCCCACCCGCTCACGGAAGCACCGAGAGTACTCAGTAGCCAGTAGAAAAACCTTTTGTGTCAGCGTCGGCGCCGGGAACGCGGGAGCGCCTACTGACTGCTGTCTACCGTCTACTGAATTTCTCCCCGTATCTTTTCCCCTCGGCGCGGTAATCATCATTTGAGTAAGTCGAGCCCCACTGAGGAGGCCGGGCGGCGTTGTAAGGCCCGGCGACGGATGACGGACGAGATTCTTCTGGAAAAAGCGTGTCGCGGCGACGAGGCGGCCTTCCTCGCCCTCTACGAGTGCCACCGCGCGTCGGTCTTCCGGTTCGCCTACCGGATGCTCGGCTCGGCCGCGCTCGCCGAGGAGGTCGCGCACGACTGCTTCCTCTCGCTCGTCAGCCGCCCCGCCCGCTTCGACCCGTCGCGCGGCGCCGCCCTCCGAACCTATCTTTACGCCGCCGCCCGCAACCTCTCGGCCAAACACTTCCGGCGCCACGCGGGCGACGTGCCCGTCGAAGACGTGGAAGGCGACCTCGTGGCGCCCGAGCGCGACGAGCCCTTGAGGCAGGTGCTGGCGGCCGAGCTGTCCGAAGAGGTCCGCAGGGCCGTGGCCGCGCTGCCGCCGCTCCAGCGCGAGGTCGTCGTGCTGTTCGAGTACGAAGAGTTGTCGCTGGCGGAGGTCGCGGCCGTCGTCGGCGCCGACACGGGCACGGTCAAGTCGCGGCTGCACCGCGCGCGGCAGGGGCTCCGGCGCGCGCTCGCGCCCTACTTTAAAAGCGGCGGCGGAGTAGCCCCCGCGGAGAAGGTCTACCTGAGATGAGCGAAGAGAGAAGACAGCCGCGCCTGCTGCCGTTCCGCCGCCGCACGCCTGACGAGGGCCGTGCCGCGGACGCCGGCCCCGAAGGCTTCGACGAGGACGCCGAGCTGCGCCAACTGCTCCTCGCCTGGGAGGCGCCGGACGAGTCGGCCGCCGCACGCGCGAGGCTCCTCGCCGCCTTCCGCGAGCGCGCCGCGCGCCCCCCGCTGTGGAGGAGGCTTCTGACTTCGAGCGTGCGCGTGCCGCTGCCCGTCGCCGCCTGCGCCGCGCTGGCCTTCGCCCTCTCGGCCTACGCGCTCGTCTCACGCACCGCTCGGACAGATGATGCCGTGACGACGAACACGCCGGCCGCCGTCGTCAAAGTCGTCGAGGTGCCCGTCGTCGAGGAGCGCGTCGTCGAGCGCATCGTCTACGTCGAGAAGAAGGGGCGCACGGCGGCGCGGCCCGCGAATCGGCAGCTCGCCTCCGCCGGCCGCAACCCTTCGGCGGCGCGGCCCGCTTCGGACGCCAGCTACGTGACGCCGGTTGACATGGCCGTCTTCGAGCCGGCCGGCGAGATGAATTTCAGGATCGTCAAGAGAGGAAAGACCGACGATGAGTAAGCCGCTTCTCGCGCTCGCGCTCTGCTGCCTGCTGCCCCTCGGCGCCCTCGCCTCCGACGCGTACGCGCCCGACGCGCAGGACTCGAAGTCGCAGGCCATCGTCCCGATGTCGAGCGGCGCCTACGTCATCATCGCCACCGAGACTTCGACGCCCGCGGGCGCGGCCGAGGCGTTCGGCGTCAGCTTCGTCGAGGCCGAGGACAAGCCCAACCTCGTCCACCGCGTCTTCGTCGATAAGAAGAACGAGCTGTTCTTCGGCTACGAGCTGCTGGTCGAGCCCGTCTCAGGCTCGCGCCTCTTCCGCGTCTCGGTCCGCCCCTTGAGCGCCGAGTACATCCAGGCGCTCAAGGCCCGCCCGGCCTTCGCCCGCCGCCAGCTCCACCCGAGCTACAACGCCGCGGCCTTCCCCTCGCAGCCGCAGTCGGTCGGCGACGGCGCGACCTTCGCCCTCGACGTGCTGCACAACCCGCGCACCGGCGAGAAGATAGTTGACCTCGTCACCGTCTCGGCCGACGACCCGCGCCACCACTCGCGGCCCTCGACCGAAGAGCCCGCGCGCGACTTCTCGCTCGAAGACGTGCGCCTGAGCGTCTTCGACTACCAGCTCAAGGTCAACGGCGAGACCGTCTTCCGCAGCCCCGGCGGCGGAGTGGCCGGCTCGGTCGTCTGGTTCTCCGCGCCCGGCCGCGGCCGCTTCATCTTCTCGCTCGTCCCGCGCCCCGGCTACCCCTTCGAGAAGGTCGGCAAGATAGAGCACGACCGCATCAAGTTCGAGTGGGCCGGCGACCGCTACGAGTGGGTGGCGGGCCAGTCCGTCGTCGGCCTCGGCGGCAACTGGAACGTCTGGGTGATGCACGACCCCGACTATAACCTCGAACTCGCCGAGCAGGAGCCCGCGCCCGCGCGCTCGCGCTACGACGACCTCGGCCGCCAGGCCCGCGACGTGCGCAGGAAGGGCTCGGCCGACTACGGCGCCAGGCCCGACGAGCAGCCGAAGCGCGCCCCGCGCAACCGCACCCGCGTCGTCATCGGCGCCGCCGACAACATGGAATTGCTGCTCCCCAAAAAGTGATGCCCGCCAGCCGGGCTCTTAACTAACCCGACCACATTCGTAAACAGCTACCGGGCCGGCGCCCCTCGGGCGGACCGCGGGGCCGTGCTCTATCTACGAGGAGGAAAAGGCATGATTCGCAAAGCACTCAACCTATCCGCCGCCAACGTCTTCGCCCTGCTCGCCCTGTGCGTCGGCGCGAGCGCGCAGGCGAGCGACGCGCCGAAGGTCGAAGTCGGCGTGCAGTTCTCGACCCTCTCCGTGCGCCGCCCCGACTTCTTCAACGAGACCGAGCACCAGCCGGGCTTCGGCGCCCGCGTCACCTACAACCTGACCGACAACGTGGCCGTCGAGGCCGAGGGCAACTTCTTCCCGACGCGCGGCACGACCAGCATCTCGACCGGCGGGCGCACGCTCCAGGGCCAGTTCGGCGTCAAGGCCGGCAAGCGCTTCGAGCGCTTCGGCGTCTTCGCCAAGGCGCGGCCCGGCCTCGTCAGCTTCGACGGCGCGCTCCGCTCCGCCGGCACCGACACCATCATCTTCGAGGGCGAGAGCTTCGTCGTCCCCCGCTTCACGCTGGCGCGCAAGACGCACTTCTCGACCGACATCGGCGGCGTCCTTGAGCTCTACCCCTCGCGCCGCATCGTCACCCGCTTCGACTTCGGAGACACCATCATCCGCTACGGCGAGCGCGAGACGTTCGGCTTCGTCTCCCAGCCAATCGTCACGGCCCCCGCTACGGTCCGGCATAACTTCCAGTTCAGCGCGGGCGTCGGCTTCCGCTTCTGAGCGACAGGTGATTATTCGAGGACGCGCGCGACGACGCACTTGAGGTAGAGCGTTTCGGGGACGCCGACGAGGACGGGGTGGTCGCGCGACTGCGTGCGGCGCTCGACTATCTGGAGGCGGCGGCGCGTGTCGGAGGCCGCTTCCGAGAGGACTTCGAGGAAGAGCGGCTCGGTCATGTGGTACGAGCAGGTGCAGGTGATGAGCGTCCCGCCGGGGCGGAGCAGGCGGAGGGCTCGGAGGTTGATCTCCTTGTAGCCGCGCGCCGCCGCCGGCACGCTCGCGCGGTTCTTGGCGAAGGCCGGCGGGTCGAGCACGACGGTGTCGAAGTGCTCGCCCGCCTCCTCAAGCCCGCGCAGCGCGTCGAAGACGTTGGCCTCGCGGAACTCGACGTTGCCCGCGCCGTTCAACCCCGCGTTCCGGCGCGCGGCCTCGACCGCGTCGCCCGACACGTCGAGCCCGAGCACGCTCTCGCACGACTTCGCCATCGAGAGCGCGAAGCCGCCCTGGAAGGTGAAGCAGTCGAGCGCGCGCCCCTTGGCGTAAGCGCGCGCCGCCGCGTGGTTCTCGCGCTGGTCGAGGAAGGCGCCCGTCTTCTGCCCGCCGAGCGGCGCGACGCGCAGGCGAACGCCGTGCTGCACCACCTCCAGCTCGCCCGGCTCTTCCCCGTAAAGCACGCCCGCCTGCGACGGCAAGCCTTCGAGCGCGCGCACCCTCACGTCGTTCCTTTCGACAATCGAGCGCGGCGCGAACTCCTCGACGAGCAGCTCCGTCAGCATCCCCTTCAAGCTCTCCGTCCCCTGCGAGAGCGTCTGCACGACGAGCACGTCCGCGTACCTGTCCACGATGAGCGACGGCAGCAGGTCGCCCTCCGAGTAGACGAGCCGGAAGGCGTCGGCCTCCCGCTCCAGCCCCCCCCTCCGCGCCGCCGCCGCGCGCAGGCGCCCGCGCCACCACTCGCGGCCCGCCTCCTCCTCGCGCGTCGTCAGCACGCGCAGCGCGATCTCCGAGCGCGAAGAGTAAAGGGCGCGGCCCACGTAACGGCCCCGCTCGTCGCGCACGGCGACGGTCGAGCCGCCCTCGGCACTCGCCCCGTCGCGCACGTCCGTCCGGTAGACCCAGAGGTGCCCGCCGCGCACGCGCTCGGC
>DATHBF010000440.1:0-7878 GCA_035296285.1 Pyrinomonadaceae bacterium
AGAAAAAATCTAACCGGAGGTCTCTTTTTCGATGAAACGCACACGCCTGCTTTCCCTGGCCTTCGTAATCCTCGCGACGACCGCGGTAAGCGCGCAGACAACGCCGCCCTCGCCGCCCGCCCTGCCGGCGCCCCCGGCCCCGATGACGTTTACGACCAACTTCTTCTTCGGCGACAACTTCCTCGGCGTCTCGGTCGAGGAGGTGACGCGCGAGAACGCGGGCCGCTACAAGTTGTCGGGCGAGCCGCGCGGCGTCGGCGTCCGCGCCGTCGTCAAGGACAGCCCGGCCGCGCGCGCCGGCCTGCGCGAGGGCGACGTTATCGTGCGCTTCGACGGCGAGCCGGTGACGAGCACGCGTAAGCTGAACCGGCTGATAGAGGAGTCGGCGCCCGAGCACGCGGCCCGCTTGACGGTGCTGCGCGGCGGCTCCGAGCAGCAGCTCACGGCGACGCTCGGCAAGCGCGAGGGCTTCGCGATGGCGCCGGCCGCCGAGTTCGGCTTCGACGCCGAGGCCATGCGCCGCTGGTCCGAGGAGCTCGGAAAGAATAAGCAGGAGTGGGAGCGCAAGGGTGAAGACCTGCGCCGCCAACTCGAAGGGCTGAACCGCGCGCGGCCGGAGGGCGGCTTCCCCATGCAGATGTTTTCGGGCCGCCGCATCGGCGTCTCGACCGACGCGCTCGGGCGCCAGCTCGCCGACTACTTCGGCGTCCGGCACGGCGTCCTCGTCAGCTCGGTCGAGGAGAACAGCCCCGCCTGGAAGGCCGGCATCCGTGCCGGCGACATCATCACCGAGGCCGACGGGGAGAAGATTGACGAGCCGGGCGACCTCTCGGGCGTCATCGGCCGCAGGGAGGAGGGCGAGGTGACGCTGACGGTGGTCCGCGACAGGAAGTCGCGCACCGTGCGCGTCACGCCCGAGCGCCGGCAGATGCCCCGGGGGCTTTTCGTCAACCCCGGCCCCGTCCGCGTCGTCCCGCCCGTGGCGGCCATCAACGCCCCGCGCGTCTCGCCGCGCCTGTTGCAGGCGCCGCGCCCCCAGCAGTCGCATCCGCGCATCCGCGCCTTCCGCGCTCCCGGAAGCCGGGTGCTGTAGAGATTAGCGGGACAGGGTCTTCAACACAGAGGACACAGAGAAAGGCTTACTGCTTTTCTCCGTGTCCTCTGTGTTCTCTGTGCTAGAGCTTCTTGTCCTCTAATCTCTTACGGCTGGCCGGTGAGCTTCCGCTTCTCGGCCCGGGCCTCCTGGTGGAGTCCGTCGCCTTCGCCGACCGCGGCGAGGACGGCGTCGAACTCCTTGACGGCCTCGTCCGTGCGTTCGAGGTGGGCGAGGATGCGGCCGGCGGCGAGGTGCGCGCGGGCGATGAGCTGGCGGTCGGTCGCGGGCGAGGAGAAGAGGAGCGCCTGCCGGTAGTGCTGGAGCGCGCGGTTAAGGCGCTCGGCCTGGAGCGTCTCGTCTACCTCGCCCTCGGCCGCGAGGCTCGCCGCGCGCCCGAGGGCGAGGTAGACGCGCGGCTCCTCGCGGTGCTCCTCGCGCAGACGCATCAGCCGCGCCTCCGCCTCCTCGTAGTTCTTCACGCGCAGCAGGTCTTCCACGTCGCCCAGGTTCTTGACGAGCGCGGCCTGCCGCTCGTCGCGCGGCCCCGGGGCGGGCTGGCGTGCGGACTCGGCGGCCGCGCGCCTGCGGGCCTCGGCGACGCGCGCCACCACGGGCGCGTACTCGCCGGGCCGCGCCAGCTCGCGCTCCACCTTCAGGTCGGCCATCATCGGCTGGATGAAGTTGGAAACGTCGAAGCCCGAGCCCTCGATGCCGCGGAGCTGCTCGGCGAAGTAGAAGGCGAGGACGGCGCCGCGCTCGTACCCTTCGGCGAGCTGCGCCACGGTCGAGTCTTTTAAAAGCTGCTCGCGCTCCTTCGACTCTCTGGCTACGAGGTCGCGCGCCGCCTGGTCCTTCGCCGCCCTCATCCGCTCGGAGGTCTCGACCTGCAAGACTCTCAGGCGGATGATCTCGTCCATGCGCGCGGCGGCGGCGGAGACGAGCGAGCGCGCCACCGAGAGGAAAACGTCCGGCGTGAGGTCGCGGCCGCCGCGCTCGCGCTCGCGGTCGAGCAGCGTCTTGATGTCGGCGCGGCGCGCGGCCACCTCAGAGGCGTAGCGGGCGACGAGCGGGTCAACGACGAACTGCAAGTAGGCGCGGCGCACCTCGGACCAGCGCGGGTCCGTGCCGGCGGGCACGATGACGTGGTAGTCGTCGCCGACGACGCGGAAGTTGATGGCGCCGGGCGCGGCCAGCAGGTCGGGCACGACGCGGAAGCGGCGCTGTCGCTCGCGCACGGCTTGCGCGGGCCGCTTCTCGTCCTTCTTCTTCTTGTCGGCGGGCGCGTCCGCGCGGACCTTCTCGTAGATGACGAGCTCGGGCCGCGTGTTGAGGTAGCCGAGCACGTCGCGCGCCATGACGAGCACCTTCTCGCGCATCTCGTCGCCCGCGGCGCGGTGCATGCGGAGGTAGCCGGGGAGGCGTTCCTCCATGCCCGTCTGCCCGTAGAACTCGCGCAGGAGCGGGGCGAAGTCGAGCACGTCGAGGACGCCCGAGGGCAGGTCGTCGGAGCGCGAAGGGGCCTCGAAGGCGGGCGGCGGCCCGAGCACGTAGGCGAGCGAGACGTAGCGCGCCGCCTGCTCGGCCGCCGCCGCGTTCGCGCCCGTCAGGAGGTAACGCTGGTAGAAGGCGCGCAGGCGTTCGCGCAGCGCGGGGTCGAGGCCCGCGAGGTCGCGCCGCAGCGTCTCGCGGAAGACGGACGGCTTCTCGCCCTGCGGCGTCGGGTCCCAGCCGGCGGCGTCGAGCGCGGCCATGACGGCGAACAGGCGCGGGTCCGGCGCGACCTCGATGCCGAGGTCCGAGAGCCCGAGCGTGGCCTGCGGGACGGGGCGGCGCTGCGGCCGGGCGGGCGCGGGGCCGGGCGGCGTCTGCTGCGCCGCCACGGCCTGCGCGCACAGGAGCGAGGCGAGACAAAGGGCGAAAAACTGCTTCCTCATAAGCCTTTTGATGCTTGAAATCGGGGGCGGGGAAGGACGGGAAAGCATAAATCGTGAGTCGTGAATCGTGAATAGGAAGAAGCGTTCCTTCTATTCACGATTCACGACTCACGATTTACGGCTTTAAAGCGCGGCTTACTTGAAGCTGTTGAGCGCGTCGGACTCCTGGTCGTAGAAGTCGAAGACGGTCAGGAGCTTGGTGATGCCGAGCAGGTCGTGAATCTTCTGCGTCAGGTTCAGGAGCTTGAGCTGCCCGCCCTCGCGCTGGATGGTGGTGTAGCTGGAGACCAGCTCGCCGATGCCGCTCGAATCCACGTAGCCGACGCCGCCGAGGTTCAACAGAATCTTCTTCTTGCCCTCTTCGATGAGGCGGCGGATGGCGCTGCGGAGCGCGACGTTGCCGTCGCCGATGGTGATCTTGCCGTCCATGTCGAGGATCGTCACGTCCCCGGCCTGACGCTCTTTGATGTTCAGTTCAGCCATTGCGGGAAGTCTCCTTGGGAAAGTAGACAGTAGTCAGTCTGCCAGTAGTCAGTAGAAAAACCTTCGGTCGCGCGCTTCAGTCTCTCGGCGTCTGACTACTTCCTTTTCGTCATCCGCACCAGCGTGCCGCCCGACGGGTGCCTCGCCCAGCTCACTTCGTCCATGAAGGTGCGCATGAAGAGGATACCACGCCCGCTCGGCTTCAGGATGTTCTCCTCGCGGGTCGGGTCGGCCACCGACTCGGGGTCGAAGCCTTCGCCGCGGTCGCGCACCGTGACGACGAGCCCCGAGTCCGTCCCCGAGAGCCCGACCTCGACCGGCTTCGACTCGTCGCCGCCGTTGCCGTGCAGGACCGCGTTGGTGACGGCCTCGCGCACCGCCATGTCGATGCCGAACAGCGCGTCTTCGGCGAAGCCGAGGCGGCGGGCGGCGTCGGCGACCGCCCCGGCGGCCTCGGCCACCGACTCGACCCGGCTCGGCAAAGTGAGTTCGACGGTCTCTTCGGTCACTGGCTCAAAGAATGGGGGCCGGCGACGGGGCCGACGGCTCTGATGGGGCCGGCGTCGGCGCCTCGCTCGGAACACTTGAAAAGCTTACCGGAAGCCTGCACGGTGTAACACGCCCGCCGCGCGCATGTCAAGAAATGCTACCATTGCCCGCATGAGAATCCAGCCGGCCGGGCGAATCAGGGGGCGCCTGACGGTGCCCGGCGACAAGTCCGTCTCGCACCGCGCCGCCATCGTCGCCGCCCTGGCCCAGGGGCGCACGCGCGCGCACAACTTCGCTTCGAGCGCCGACTGCGCCTCCACGCTCGACTGCCTCCGGGCCTTGGGCGTCGAGGTCCGGAGGGACGGCGCCGACGTGGTTATCGAGGGCGCGGGGAGGGGGCCGGGCCTCTGGGATTTGCGCGAGCCGCGGGGGCCGCTCGACTGCGGCAACTCGGGGACGACGATGCGGCTGCTGGCGGGCGTCCTGGCCGCGCAGCCCTTCGCGGCCACGCTCGTCGGCGACGAGTCTTTGAGCCGGCGGCCGATGGGGCGCGTCATGGGTCCGCTCGGGTTGATGGGGGCGCGGCTGTCGGCCGTCGAAGGCCACGCGCCGCTGAGGGTCGAGGGGCGGTCGCCTTTGAAGGCCGTCGAGTACGAGACGCCGGTTGCGAGCGCGCAGGTGAAGTCTTGCGTGCTGCTCGCGGGGCTCGGCGCGGGGGGGCGCACGCGCGTGGTCGAGCCGTCGCCGTCGAGGGACCACACGGAGCGGATGCTCCGCTGGTTCGGCGTCGAGGTCGAAGAGGAGACGGCCGGTGACGGCCGGCACGCGGTCGCCGTCGGGGGCGCGGCCTCGTTCGGCGCGCGCGACGTTGAGGTGCCGGGCGACATCTCTTCGGCCGCCTTCTTCGCGGCGGCGGCGGCGATGCTGCCCGGCTCCGAGCTGACGATAGAGTCGGTCGGCCTGAACCCGACGCGCGCGCAGATTCTCGACACGCTGCGCGCGCTCGGCGCGGACGCCTCGGCCCTGGACGCGCGCGAAGTCTCGAACGAGCCGGTCGGCGACGTGCGCGTGCGCGGCGCCGGGGGCCTGTCGCCGGTTGAACCGGAGGCGCGCGTGCTGCGCGGCGCCGAGGTCGCCGTGCTCATTGACGAGCTGCCGGTGCTGGCCGTCCTCGGCACGCAGGTCGAGGGCGGCCTGGAGATTCGGGACGCGCGCGAGCTGCGCGTGAAGGAGTCCGACCGCATCGGGACGACCATCTCGAACCTGCGACTGATGGGCGCCGAGGTCGAGGAGTTCGAGGACGGGCTGCGGGTCTCCGGCCCCGTGCGTCTGCGCGGCGCGCGGCTCAAGGCTTACGGCGACCACCGCATCGCGATGGCCTTCGCCGTGGCCGCGCTCGCGGCCCGCGGCGAGACGGAGATCGAGGGCGCCGAAGAGTGCGTCCCCGTCTCGTTCCCCGAGTTCTTCCCCGCGCTCGAACGGGTGACGGAGAGGTGAAGGCGCCGGGCGTCGTCGTGACGGGCTTCATGGCGGCCGGCAAGACGACCGTCGGGCGCTCGCTGGCGCGGCTGCTCGGCTGCGCGTTCCATGACCTGGACGAAGTCGTCGCGGCGCGCGAGGGGCGCACGCCGCGGCAGTTGATAGACGACGCGGGCGAGGCCGCCTTCCGCGAGGCGGAGACGAGTGCGCTGCGCGCCGCGCTCGAAGGGGACGAGAGAAAGGTGGTCGCGCTCGGCGGCGGCGCGTGGACTTTGGAGCGCAACCGCGAGCTGGTCCGCGCCGGCGGCTTCGTCTCGGCGTGGCTCGACGCGCCCTTCAAGCTGTGCTGGGAGAGGATTCAAGAGGCCGGCTCCACGGACCGCCCCTTCGCGCGCCACCTCGAACGCGCCCGCGCGCTTTATGATGAGAGGCGTGCTGCTTACAGTCTGGCCGACTTGCGCGTCGGCGTGACGGCGGAGAGAGACGCGGACGAGGTGGCGGCGGAATTAGCCGCGCGGCTGAGAGAGGAGCGGGGGCCGTGAGCGAACGCAACCTTCAAGTCCTGACCTCCCGCGGCTTCCTCGCCGGCCTCGCCCTCCTGCTCCTCAACGACTTCCTCCTCAAGCCGCTCTTCCACAACGACCTCGGCTGCGTGGACGAGCCGGACGCGGCCGGCGAGGACTTCTGAGCGCGCGTTGCCATCCGCCCCCGCTTACGCGAAACTAACGAAGTGAGCAACGAAACCTGCAAGGGGTGAGACTAGGACCATGAGCGAAGAGCAGACGGACGCCAGGGCTCTGAAGCCGGCCTCCAAACTACACAACGCGCACAACTGGAAGCACCTCGCGCGCTGGGACGGCCGCGGCTTCTACGAGCTACAGACCGAGGACACGGGCCAAGTGCGCGTGCGCCTCTTCTTCACGCCGCAACTGTTGAGCGACACCGAAGACATCCTCTACCGCCAGATCGTCAACGCCACGCGCTTCCGCGGCGTCCGCATGGTCGTCATCACGCCCGACGCCCACTACGGCTACGGCGTCCCCGTCGGCTGCGTCCTCGTCACCGACGCCTCGACCGGCGCCGTCGCCATGGGCCCAGTCGGCTATGACATCGGCTGCTTCACCGCCGACACGCTCGTCCCGACGGCTGACGGTAACTCTTACCCGATGGGCGAGCTGGCCGAGTCGGGCGAAGAAATCCTCGTCTACGCTCTCTCCGAGGAGCAAAGGGTCGTCGTGGCGAAGGCGACAGCCAGGAGGACGCGACTCGACGCCCCGCTCGTCAAGGTCACACTCGACAACGCCCAGGAGATACGCTGCACGCCCGACCACGAGTTCATGCTCCGCGATGGCAGCTACCGTCAGGCCCACGAGCTTCAGCGGGGCACGTCGCTGATGCCGTTCAAGGCGTCTCCTGATTTTGTAGGGGCGGGGCTTGTCACTGCCCGAGTTCTTACGACACCAAGAGGGCCGACCCTACAGGCGTCCTCCTTCTCGGAGGTTTTAAGGGACATTGCTCATAGCGGTAACTGTAAGGTCGTCTCCGTCGAGCCGGTTGCTGAGAGGGCTGACGTGTACTGCCTGACGGTGCCGGGGTATGGGAACTTCGCGCTCGACGCCGGGGTGTTCGTGCACAACTGCGGGATGATGTCGGCGCGGTCGGGCGTGGAGGCGGGGAGGGCGACGCCGGAGAAGCGTCTGGAGTTCAACCGCGCGGTGATGGGGCGGGTGGACATGGGGTTCGGGGGCAAGAGTAAGAGGCTGGGGCGGCTGTCGGGGACCGAGTTCCAGAACATCGTGCGCGGGGGCGCGGAGTATTACGTCGAGAAGTACGGGGCGACGTTCGATAGGAGTCGCGCCGAGCGGCACCGCATCCCCGTTGACGACGGCTGGCAGATACCGTGGGGCGGGAAGGGGCGGCCCGAGCGCGGCCTTGAGCAGATGGGGAGCCTCGGCGGCGGCAATCACTTCATCGAGCTGCAACGCTCGGAGCAGACGGGGACGCTCTTCCTGCAGGTCCACACAGGGAGCCGCGGCTTCGGGCACGGCCTCGCCACCAACTACTTCGAGATGGCGCGCCAGGAGCACCCGGAGCTGATGAAGGACATCGACCTCGGCTACTTCACGCCCGAGTCGAAACACTACCGCGACTACCTGAACGCCGTCGCGGCCGGGGGCAACTTCGCCATCCTCAACCGCCTCGTCATCTTCGAGCAGGTGTCGGAAGCCTTCCGCGAGGTCTTCGGCGAGGAGCTGGAGCTGGTCTACGAGATCAGCCACAACCTCGTGCAGAAGGAGTGGCACCCGGAGTTCGGCGACGTGTGGGTGCACCGCAAGGGCGCGACGCGCGCCTTCCCCGCCGGCCACCCGGCGCTCCGTGGGACGCACTGGGAAGAGA
>DATHBF010000441.1:0-7771 GCA_035296285.1 Pyrinomonadaceae bacterium
ACCGCGCGCGGGGCGTGAAGGACGAGCTGCGCGCCAACCTCCTCTCGAAGCTGCGCGCGGGCGAGCGCATCTTCCCGGGCATCGTCGGCTACGACGAGACGGTCATCCCGCAGCTCGTCAACGCCGTGCTCGCGCGCCACAACCTCATCCTGCTCGGCCTGCGCGGCCAGGCCAAGAGCCGCATCATCCGCCAGCTCGTCGGCCTCTTAGACGAGCACATCCCCGTCATCGCCGGCTCCGAGGTCAACGACGACCCCCTCCGCCCCATCTCGGCCCACGGCCGCCAGACGGTCGAGCGCGAGGGCGACGAGACGCCGGTCGCGTGGGTCGAGCGCGACGCGCGCTTCGTCGAGAAGCTGGCGACGCCCGACGTGACCGTCGCCGACATCATCGGCGACGTGGACCCCATCAAGGCCGCCCGCGGCGGGCACCTGCTCTCGGACGAGTTGACGATTCACTACGGCCTTCTGCCGCGCGCCAACCGCGGCATCTTCGCCATCAACGAGCTGCCCGACCTCGCCGGCAAGATCCAGGTCGGGCTCTTCAACATCATGCAGGAGGGCGACGTGCAGATTAAGGGCTACCCCGTCCGCCTCCCGCTCGACGTGATGCTCGTCTTCTCCGCCAACCCCGAAGACTACACCGCCCGCGGCAAGATCATCACGCCGCTCAAGGACCGCATCGGCTCGGAGATTTCCACGCACTACCCTTCGGACATCCAGCTCGGCGTCGAGATTACGAAGCAGGAGGCATGGACCGAGCGCGAAGGCGTCGGCGCGCGCCTCCGCATCCCCGACTTCGTCCGCGAGTTGATTGAGCAGATCGCCTTCGAGGCCCGCGACGACCAGCGCATAGACAAGCGCAGCGGCGTCTCGCAGCGGATGCCGATCACCGTCACCGAGTCGGTCGTCTCGAACGCCGAGCGGCGCGCGCTCCTCACGGGCGAGGACGAGGTCGTGCCGCGCGTCTCGGACGTGTACGCGGCCGTGCCCTCGATGACGGGCAAGATGGAGCTCGAATACGAGGGTGAGCAGGTCGGCGCCTCCAAGATCGCGCGCGACCTCATCAAGCGCGCCGCGGGCGAAGTCTTCGAGGGCTACTTCGTCGGCTT
Organism: Pyrinomonadaceae bacterium; assembly: GCA_035296285.1. Classification (GTDB taxonomy): domain Bacteria; phylum Acidobacteriota; class Blastocatellia; order Pyrinomonadales; family Pyrinomonadaceae; genus QHXN01. The sequence goes on from DATHBF010000441.1 coordinate 1,112, forward strand.
CGACTTCTCCCCGGCCGTCCGCTGGTTCGACACCGGCAACAACCTCAAGCTCTCCGACAACGCCGCCGCCGACGAGTGCGTCCGCCTCCTCGAAGCCGTCCCGGACCTGATAGACAACGCCCTCATCCCCTTCGACTTCGCGCGCGACGACGAGGCCCAGCTCGTCTCGGCCTGCGAGTTCGTCCTCGAAGGGCTCTACGCCCAGAACAAGATCAGCCGCAACGAAGAGGGCGGCTACACCGCCGCCACCAAGGCCCGCAAGGACCGCCGCGGCATGATCTACGACGACCTGACCGAGTCCGGCAGATTCAGTTAGGAGGAAGCCGATGGACTTAACGCTGAACGCCGTCTACCTCAGAGTGCCCGAAGGCTACGTCGCCTTCGTCGAAGAGTTGCCCGGCGCCAACACCCAAGGCGAGACGCTGGAAGAGGCTCGTGAGAACTTGAGAGAAGCCGTCGAGTTAGTAATCGAGGCTAACCGTGAGCTTGTCGAAGAATCTGTTAAGGAGAAAGATGTTATTCGGGAGAGGCTCCGCATAGCATAGTTCTGCGAAAAATTGTAGATGAATTTCACGTAGAATTCTCAACTACAAGAGATTCCTCGCGCATGTCACACTTGCAGCATGAAGCGGAAAGATTTACTTCGCCACTTGGAAGAACAAGGCTGCGAGCTTTTGCGTGAGGGCGGTAAGCATTCGGTTTACGTGAACCGTGCGGCGCAGAGGTCTTCGACGGTGCCGCGCCACCGCGAGATAAATGATTTTCTGGCGCGGAAAATCTGCCGCGACCTGCAAGTTCAAGAGCCGGCGGGGAAGAAGTAAATGAAGTTCATTCGCTACTCAAGGTTCAAGGGCTTCGACGTGTCGGGCGTCTCGTTGGGCGACCTGATGGGGATGTTGCAGGACTCGCTGCTGTCGTCGGGGTTCGACGACGATTATTACTGGACGCGGCAGCGGCGGGAGCAGGACCAGTCTCTCGACGCGCTCAGGCAGGCGCTCCTGCAAGCCCTGTTGGAGATGGGCGAACTCTCCGGCCGGGACGTGGAGGAGATGCTGGCGGAGAACGGCGGGCAGTTCAAAGGCTCGCAGCTGGAGGAGCTTCTGAACAAGCTCATCGAGCGGATGGTCGAGGAGGGTTATTTAAAGCTGAGCGAGGAGCCGGCGACGGCCGAGCAGCGGCGGCGCGGGCGCGGGCGGGGGCGCGGCGAGGAGGGCGAGCCGCCGCCGCGCAACGTGAAGTTCGAGGTCACGGAGAAGGGCCTGGACTTCCTCGGCTACAAGACCTTGAGGAACCTGCTGGGGAGCATGGGCAAGTCTTCCATCGGCCGCCACGACACGCCGCACCTCTCGACGGGCGTCGAGGCGGCGCAGGCGAGCAAGCCTTACGAGTTCGGCGACACCATCAACCTCGACGTGAACACGACGCTGCTCTCGGCCATCAAGCGCGAGGGGCTCCAGGTGCCCTTGAACCTCGAATACCGCGACCTCTACGTCCACCAGCAGGACTACCAGTCTTCGTGCGCGACGGTCGTCATGCTCGACTGCTCGCACTCGATGATCCTCTACGGCGAGGACCGCTTCACGCCCGCCAAGAAGGTCGCGCTCGCGCTCGCGCACCTCATCCGCACGCAGTACGCGGGCGACTCGCTGAAGGTCGTCCTCTTCCACGACGACGCCGAAGAGCTGCCCCTCGCCCGGCTCGCGACGACGCAGGTCGGCCCCTACCACACGAACACGGCCGAGGGGTTGAAGCTCGCGCGCCGGCTCCTCCAGGCGCAGCGCAAGGAGATGAAGCAGATCGTGATGGTGACGGACGGCAAGCCGACCGCCTGCTTCCTCGACGCGTCCTCCGCGCGGGCGGGCGGCCGAAGGCCGTTCGGCGAGATAAGCGGCGGGCGCAGGCTCTACAAGAACTCGATGGGCGGCGACCCCGTCGTCATGGAGGCGACCTTCCGCGAGGTGCAGGCGTGCCGCAAGGCCGGCATTCAGGTCAACACCTTCATGCTCGCCACCGACTACTACCTCGTCGAGTTCGTCAAGCAGATGTCGGCGATGACGAACGGCAAGGCATACTTCGCCACGCCCGGCAACCTCACCCAGTTCGTCCTCATCGACTTCCTCAAGCGTAAGAAGAGCCGCGTGCGCTAGGCGGCCGCCGAAAAACGATAAGGGAGGGCTCTGACTCAAGACGAGTCAGAGCCCTCCCTCTTTCCGCCCGCGCTTACCCGTGATGTGCCTTGAAGGCCGCACGGGTCATCGCGGGACTGTGACCGTGACGGCGCGGCTCGACGTGTTGCCCGCGGCGTCGGCGCAGGTGACGGTGACGGTGTAGACGCGGCCCGCGCCGCCGCCGGACCGCTCGGCCCTGAGCCTCAAGCGGTGCGGGCCGATCACTTCCCAGTCGGGCGCGGTGTCGCCGTCGCCCGCGCCGTTGACCGGCTCGCTGCTGGCGACGCCGAGCGTGCAGGTGGCGGGGCCGAAGTTGTCGGACGCGTTATAGCCGACGGTCACGTCTCGCATCTTGTGATTGGGCGAGGAGAGGACCGAGGGGTCCGCCGTCACGCCGCCGACTGCCGGGGGCGTCAGGTCGAGCTTTATCACCCGGGTCGCGACGCCGCTGACGTTTCCGGCGTTGTCCACGGCGCGCACGCTGACGGTCGTGACGCCTTCGCCGCCGACCTGGATGCTGGCCGCGTCGCCTTCGACCACCGTGACGCCCCCGTCGTTAACCCAGTAGCGCAGCTCCTTGACGCCGCTGCCGCCGTCGGCGGCCGAGAGGTTGACCGTCACGGGCGCCGAGTTGTGCCAGCCGTTAGCACTGGCCTGCGGGTTGACGGAGACGGAGGCGACGGGGGTGGTCGTGTCAACGGGCGACGACGAAGCGTCGAAGAGCACGGCACCGCTGCGGGCGGCGAGCGTGAGATTAACGACGCCGCCGCTGACGGCGTAGGTCGCGCCGCTCAGGGCGTCGCGGAGCTGCGTGCCGTCCGCGAAGTAGGGGCCGACGGGGACGCTCGCCGCGTTCGCGCCCGCGCCGTTGTTGAGCGCGACGACGACCGCTTCGCCGCCTCCCGCGCGGGCGAAGGCGTACGTGCTGTCGTCGGTCGTCGAAGGCGTGGTGTCGCCCGTGAGCAGCGTCTCGAACGAGCCCGTGCGCAGCGCCAAGTGCTGCTTACGCATGTGGGCGAGCGTCGCGTAGTAGTTGACCAACCCCTGGTCGGCGGGGCCGTAGGCGCTGGCGTCGCCCGCCTCGTCGGCCCAGGGGTAAGGCGCGCGGTTGTAGGGGTCGTCTTCGGGGCCGTTGGGGCCGTTGGCTAAGGCGGGCGCGTTGATGGCCGCCTCGTCGCCGTAGTAGACCATCGGCGCGCCGGGGTAGGTGAACTGGAAGAGCGCCGAGAGCTTGAGGCGTTCTTTGGCTTCGGCCAGTCCGTCGTCGCCGCCGACGGTCAGCACGTAGAGCGAGCGGTTGGTGTCGTGCGAGCCGACGAGGTTGAGCATGGCGGCGGTCGCCTGCGCGGGGTAGTCCTCGCGCACGGAGCGGAGCGCGCGGTCGAACTGGCTCGGGGTGAGCGCGACGATTGTGTTGCCGCCGGAGTTGTCGTTGTCGCTCCAGTTGAACTGGCCGCGCGCGAAGCCGAGGACGTTCTTGCGGAAGCGGTAGTTCATCACCGAGTCGAGCTGGTCGCCCGCGAGCCACTGGCTGGCGTCCGGCCAAATCTCGCCGACGAGCGGCCCGTCCGCCTTGTAGCCCTTGGCGAAGGGGCGGTACTCGTTCCACCAGCCGTGCGAGATTTCGTTCGCCACGTCGAAGCGCCAGCCCGACGCGCCGCGCTCGTACCAGTACTGCGTGACGTTCGCGCCGGGCGCGCGGTAGAAGAAGTCGCGCACGCCGGCCGAGTCGTCGCGGAAGACGGGCAGGCTGCCGAAGCCGAACCACGCCTCGTAGTCGCCGAAGGCGCACGGGGCGTTCGCGTTGAAGAAGTTGAACCAGCCGCGGTAAGGCGACGCCGCGCTCTCGCAGCCGCCTTCGGCCGCGTGGCGTTGGTAGAGGTCGAAGTAGACGCTGTCCGAAGACGAGTGGTTGAAGACGCCGTCGAGGATGAGGCGCATCCCGCGCCGCTCCAGCTCCGTCTTGAGCGAGGCCAGCGCGGCGTCGCCGCCGAGCGCGGGGTCAACTTCGAGGAAGTCGTCCGTGTCGTAGCGGTGGTTCGAGCGCGCCTTGAAGATGGGGTTGAGGTAGAGCGTGTCCACGCCGATTGATTGCAGGTAGTCGAGCCGCTGCTCGATGCCCTTGAGGTCGCCGCCGTAGAACTGGTTGCCGTAGGCGTTCTGGAAGGGGCCGGGCTGGCGGGGGTCGCCGATGGCCGTGTTCCAGGGCTCGCGCAGGATGGGCGTCTCGCCTCCGTAGAAGGTGGGGCAGCCGGCGGTCGAGCCGGGCCGGCAGTAGTCGTTCGACGGGTCGCCGTTGCGGAAGCGGTCGGGGAAGATTTGGTAGACGTTCGCGTGGTGGAGCCAGGCGGGCGTCTGGAAGTCGGGGTCGTAAGCCGTTATCTGGAAGGCCGGGAAGGGCTCGCCGTCCGAAGGACTGCCCGCGCCGCCCTGATTCAGGTTGTCGTGGTCGTCGGTGTAAGAGTCGCTGTAGAAATCCTCGTCCGCCTGGTCCGTGACGCGGAACTTGTAGTAGAGAATCGCGGGCGACGTGGGCGTCTGGAGCGTGCGCGTCCAGATGTCGTACTCGGCGCCGCCTTCGGTGCGGTTCTCAAGGAAGGTCATCGGGTGATCGACGGGGCCGGCGGTCGCGCCCGTCGCCGGGTCGAAGGTGTAGACGCGGACGTGAACGCCCGTCACGTCGAAGTGCGCGGTGCGGAAACGCAGCGTGACGGGCGAGCCCGCGGGCACGGCTCCGAAGGGGCTGCGGTAGTAGCCGTCGAAGGTGTCGTGGCGCAGGCCGTCCCACTGAACGTCGCCCGCGGGCGGCGGCGCGTTGTCGGCCTCAATGGTCAGGACGTGCGTCGTCGGGTTGTAGCTGAAAGTGACCGGCGCGTTGTCGGTCGGGACGTTGAAGGAGATGTTCGACCCGCCGGGCGAGCCGCCCGCGCCGTAGTTCTCGTCCCAGCTTTCGCCTATGGCGACCTTGCCCTCGTAATTGCCGGCGGGCAGCGCCGTGGTCTTGAAGGTGTAGGTGCCGTCGCCGTCCGCGTCCTGAAGCCAGGAGCGGAGGCAGGAAGGGTCCCAGTCGCCCGCGCAGCCGAGTTCGGACTGGAAGCTGCCGGGCGCGACGGCGATGACCGAGTTGCGGTTGCTCGTAATCCAGTGCGACTTGTGGTCGTAATAGAATTTGACGCTCTGGCCCGAGCCGAGCGGGAGGGGGATGTTGGGGCCGTTCTGCTGCGCGTTCAGGCCGTAGTTCTCGCCCCAGTTGTCGTTGAGCGGCGCTTTGTATTCCCAGTTGCCGGCCGGGACGAAGAAGGTGCGCTGCCAAACGTCGTCGTTCGAGTCGTAGGCCAGGTGCGTCGAGCCGCATTCCGGCTGCCAGTCGCCGGGGCAGCCCAGCTCGCTCTGAAGACTGCCGGCGACGGTGACGCTCGTGGGGTTGGGCGTGTGCGACGCCGTGGCCGTGGGGAAGTAGAAGGGTAACAGCAGGGCGCAAGTCGCGAGGCCGAAAGCCGCCAGCGACACACGAAGGCGGAGGGATTTGGGGAACGACATTCAGGACTCCTTGGGGTGGACACGGTCGCGCGCGTGAGACGACCCGGTTCAATGTAGGCGATAGCCTCTTTAGTTTTGAGAGCCAGGCGCGGCTGGAAAGAGGATTGGGGCGGACACGGACTTTAACCCAGCCTCACTTTGTTCGACGCCGAAACCTACTTTAAACTCGTCGGGAAATCAACCCTGCGGGTGGCAGGTGCGGGTGAGAGGACGCCTTAGTTTTGATGGAGGAGGGTTTTGAACGAATGAGGAGAAGCCACTTGATAGCGCCGCTGGTCCTGGGGCTGTCGCTGTGCGGCCTGACGTGTCAGAGGTCGGAGCAGTCACCGGGCGGCAATGCCGCCAACGCTTCGGGCGGGACGCAGGCGGGCTCCGCGTCCCAGCCGCCCGCCGCGCCGCAGACGCAGCTGAAGGTGGGCGACCGCGCCCCCGACTTCGAGCTGACGGACACGGAGGGGCAGGCCGTTCGCCTCTCGGACTTCCGCGGGAAGAAGAACGTCGTGCTCGCCTTCTACGTGCTGGCCTTCACCGGCGGTTGAACGCGCGAGATGAAGGCGTATCAGGCTGATATCGCCAAATTCGAGAAGACGAACACGCAGGTCTTAGGCATCAGCGTCGACAGCTTCGCCGCCAACCGCCGCTTCAAGGAGGACATCGGCGCCAGCTTCCCGCTGCTCTCCGACTTCAAGCGCAAGACCGTCCGCGACTACGGCATCTTCGACGAGGAGGGCGGCTACGGCACCCGCGCCACCTTCACCGTAGATAAAGAAGGCGTCATCCGCCACATCGAGCAGGGCAAGACGGCCATAGACCCGACCGGCGCCTACCAGTCGTGCGAGGCGCTCGCCGGTTGAGACGGTAACACCCCTACTCTAATCCCGGGTCAGCGGAGGCCGGCGGCGCTCTCGGCCCGGCCGCGGGCCTCCGTCCGCGAGCCGACGAGCACGCCGCC
>DATHBF010000442.1:0-11173 GCA_035296285.1 Pyrinomonadaceae bacterium
AGGTCGCGCGCCTGCCCCCGGCAATGGGGGCAGCGCAGGGAAGGCGGAGGATGACGGGTCTTGTGTCGAGCCATGACAGCCGACACTGTCCCCACTTCGCCTTCCTCTTTTCAATCCCCAACGTAACGGGGCCACTACCCCGCACCGGGCCGGTTAGAAAATGTTGACTTGCGGCCGGAGATACTTTAGAAGTGACGGACCGTCCGTCCGCGCGAACAGAATTTTTTTACAGAGCAGGCCACGTCAACCCTCGCAGGGAGAACCCGGCATGAATGTTTCCCGCGTCGTCACGTCCCTCTTTGTTCTCGTCACGGCCGCCTGCCTTCCGGCACACGCTTCGGCGGCGGGCGCGCGCCGCGGCGGCGGCATCCGCGAAGTCGTCCCCGGCAAGTTCGCCGCGCGCTACGCGGGGTGGAAGAAGGAGTTTCTCTCGACCGAGACGGGCCGCGGCCAGTGGCAGGCGTTCGAGCGCGACCCGCAGTTCGCGCTGACGGTCGTCGTCTCCTCGAACGAGAACCCGCAGGGCGGTGGGACGGGCGGCTACAGGTGGGACTCTTCGGGTAAGCTCGTCGCGGCGACCATCACGCTCGGCTCGCGCCTCGACGAAGGCTACCCGGACCCCATCTATTTCCCGGTGATGAACTCGCTGATGCCCTACGCCTCGACGCGCGAGGCCGGCGACCACCTGCTCGCGGCGGCCAAGATCGCGCACGAGTTCGGCCACCTCATCCGAACCACGCGGACCGACTCGGCGCTCTATCAGCTACAGAGCCAGCTCATCCCCGTCTACAACAGAATCCTCCTGAGCAACGGCCGCGACACGGGCGACGAGAAGCTTCTGGAGCTGGCGCGCAAGATGGGCGGCACGCCCGTCGAAATCTGGGAGGACCGCGAATACTGGGGCGAGGCCAACGCCATGCTCTTCCTCCGCGACCGCATCGCCGACGAGCAAATCCTCTGCGGCGTCTTCGGCAGAATCAAACAGACCGTCGGCCTCTACGCCAAGAGCTACGAGGGGCGCTTCTTCGAGGTCGCGCGCACGGCCCCGCTGCCCGGCCGCTGCGGCTGGCAATAAATTAGAGCTGGCCGGTGAGCGCGGAGTTCAAGCCCTCCCAGCGCACCTCCCATGAACCATCGGCCGGGAAGCCGGGGGCGCGGCGGCCGGGCGAGCCGCGCCAGCCGGAGGCCATCAGCGCGACGGCGTAGAGCAGGCCGCCGTTGCCGGGCAGGTAGCAGGGCAGGTTCGCGCGCTGCCAGTTGTGGCCGTTCGGCAGGTAGCGGTTCTTCTCCGTCTTCATCAGGAGCGCGTCCAGTGCGAGCGCGGGCTCGCCGAGACGCGCCGCCGTCATCGCCGTCATCGCGTAATCCCAGCCCCAGGTCTTGTCCCACTGCCACTCGGCCAGCGCCTTCCTGAGCGTCCGCCGCATCGTCTCGCGGTCCACGCCGTCGCCCGGCAGCACGCCGAGCGCGGCGAGCATCGAGGGGTGGTCGTAGTTCCGCTCCGTGAAAGTCTGCGGGCAGTTCTCGTGCGCCAGATAGACCCCGCCGCGCTCGGGCAGCGGCGAGAGTTCGCCTACGACCCGGTCCCAGAAGGGATTCCTCGACAGCCCAAGGCGCTCGCGCCACTGCTGCGCGACCTTCAGCCCGAAGGACCAGTAGGCCAGCTCGTAAGTCGGGTTCCAGGTCTCGCGCGCCGGGTGGTTCTCCTGCGCGGGGATGAGCGGCGGGCCGAGCACGTAGCGGCGCGTCTTCGGGTCGTAGAAGGCGTAGGAGGCCATGAACTCGGCCGTCTCGAAGACGACGGCGCGGTAGCGTTCGAGGGTCCGACGGCCGGGGCGCGTCTTGTAGCACAGCTCGGCGTAGAAGATGGGGTGCGGCTGCTGCCAGACTAATAGCGGCCCGACGGTCGAAGGGCTGTCGCGCCCCTCCGGCCCCACCATCTTCGGCCAGCGCGCGCCCGCGTACCCCTGCGAGCGGGCGAGCCTTTGCGCTTCGGGCAGAATCTTGTCATACCAGCCGAGGCTCCTCTCAAGCATCGGCAGGCGGCCCCAGAGCGGGAAGTGCGCGGCGTGCCACCAGTGCATTTCGAGGTGAAACTTGCCGTACCAACTGTTCACCGTCAGGCCCGTCTCCTGCGGCGGCTGAGAGCCCGAACACTGAATCGCCGTCAGGTATTGCGAGAGGACGACGCGCCGCTCAAGCTCGGCGGCGCGCGCGTCGCGGCTCCCCGCAAGCTCGACCGCGCCGCCCTCCGTCCAGAAACTTTCCCAGTGGCGCGCGGTCGCCGCGAAAGTCGCGCGCGCGTTCGGCAAGGCGCCGCGCGTGGGCTTCGGCGAGAAGGCGACGACGAACTCAAAGCGCGTCCGCGAAGTGGCGGGCGCAAGGATGAATTCGTGAGGCTCGCTGGTTATAAATGTCGCGTCGCCTTCCCAGGCGGCGGCGACGTGGTACTCGTCCGAGTCGAGCGTGCGCTTTATCTCCTCGCGCCCGTAGGCTCCTTTCATGAGTTTAGAGAGGTGCCTTTCGGGCCTGCCCCATTCGGCGGCCTGCATCTTGGGAGAGCCGTAGGGGAAGGCGAGGCGGACGGCCAGTCTCCCTTCCCTCATCAGCGGGGATTCGACGGCGACGGCAAGCAGGTCGAGCCCCGGGTGGACCGATGTCCTGACCATGACGGGGACGCCTTCGACCTCGAAGCGGCTCTCAAGGACGCCGGCCCACAGGTCGAGCTTCTGTTCGACGTTCGTGAGGTTCGACGGGCGGACTTCCCTGCCCTCCGAGTTGAGAAGTCGGAAGCCGACGCGCCCGAGGTGCAGGCGGTGCGGGTTCTCGCGCAGCCAGTTGAACAGCTCGGCCTGACCCTCGGAACGGGTGTGATAGCCGACCTGTCTTCCGTGCGTCTCGTACATCGCCGGCCGCAGCGCGCGGGGGTCGAGGCCGGGCCGGTGCGGCGTAGTGTGCCAGCCCCATTGCGCCATCGTGCAGAGCGGCATCGCGCCCTCGTACTCCTCGGGAAAGGTCTGGAGCCCGGTCACGTCGGCCGTGAAGGCGAACTCGCCGTTGCCGACCGACAGGGGCGAGAGCGGGTCTATCTTCCGCGCCAGGGGGTCGTGGCGGCTGACCAGAGCCGCGCGGTCGATGGAGCCCGCGCCCATCCGGCGCCGCGGCCCCGTCTGCCCGCCCGCCTCAGCCAGCAACCCGCCCGCCGCCAGCAGGCCCTTCACGAAATCGCGCCGCAGCACCATCGGCCTTTTTCCCCTTCGCCAAAGTGAAGAGGCCGGGCGACCTCTGAGGAGAATCACCCGGCCCTTCGTGTCGAACAACCGAGCGGTTGTTTAGAAGATGAACTTCGCGCCCATCTGAACGCGGCGGGCGTAGTTATCCTGGTTGGATGCCGAGATGGCCCCGAAGGTGCTGGTAGCCTGGTTGACGACCGGCGCCGGGAAGTACGGCTCGTTGAAGGCGTTGATGGCCTCGAACCTGAGCTGGACCTTCATGCCCTCGCGGACGTGAATCTCCTTCATCAGCGAGAGGTCGACGTTCTTGGCGTAGTCCCTGCGGACGCTGCTGAAGCGGAAGGGCAGCGTGCGGAGGTGGCTGACGGGCGTCGCGGCGTTGTTGGCGGCCGTCTGCGCGGCGGTGCGCTGCGCGGCGGTCGCGCTATCGACGGTCACGCCCGCCGGCAGGAAGCTCGGCCAGTCGTGGAAGGAGCGGAAGGCCGAGGTGTTGAACCACCGGGCCGTGCCCCTCTGGGCGGACGGGATGTCAACCTCGCCGCCCCTGTAGAAGAGGTCGCCGGAGGTGGCCGCCGAGGTCAGGTTGTACGAGCCGAAGGCGATGGGGAAGCCGCTCTGGAGCTGCACGACGCCCTGAATCTGCCAGCCGCCGAGGACGGCGTTCGTCAGCCAGTTGGCGTCCGTCAGGAAGGCGCGGTTCTTGCCGAAGGGGAGCGAGTAGAGCGCGCTGAAGGAGAGCCTGTGCGGCACGTCCTGGTCCGAGATCATCTTCGTCGGCGTGGGGTCGGCCGCGTTCAGGTACTCGGTGGCCTGGAGCCACTTCGACCAGGTGTAGCTGGCCTGCACGGTGTAGCCCTTGGAGAAGCGCTTCTCAAGGCGCATCTGGGCGGCGTGATACCAGCTCTTGCCGTCGTTGTTCGTCGTCAGGATGTCGCCGAAGGCCGGGAAGGGCCGGAGCAACTGCTGGCGCGCGATGGTCGTGTTGTTGAAGCCGGTGCCGGGCAGGAGGCCCTGGAACGGGTTGGCGACCGAGCCCGTCAGGAACGTGTTCCTCTCGGTCATCGCCGCGGTGCGCGAGTTGTCGGTGTTGAGGTAGGAGTTCGGCAGCGCGTTGATGTTGCGGACGATCTCGATGTCGTAGCCGTGGTTGCCGACGTACTCGGCCTCGGCGACGATGCGCCCCGGCAGCTCCCTCTGGAAGCCGATGGTCCAGCGCGCCTGCTTCGAGACGGCCGGGTTCTGGTTGAAGAAGGAGACGGTCTGGCCGAGGCCGGTCTGCCTGCCGAGGCTGTTGCCGGCGGGTTCGAGAATCGGGGTGTTGGCGAGGGGCGTCGAGAGCGTGAAGGGGATGGGCACGCCGTTGGCGTTCTGCGTCAGCAGGGCCGTCGTGGTCTGCGTGTAGCCGGACTGGAACACGTCGCCGCGGCGCTGGCCGAGGAAGCCCGCGAAGAGGCCGAAGCCGCCGCGGATGACCGTGCGGTCGTTCAACTGGTAGGCCGCCCCGAAGCGCGGCAGGAAGGTGTTCTTCGGCGTCTCGTAGAGCCCGCTGCCGGTGTCCTTGCCGGCGAAGAGCAGGCCGCCCTTGACGGCGAAGGCGTTGGCGTCAACGCCCGTGACGGGCGAGGCCGCGAGCCTGGCCCTGGCCGCCGCCTCAATGGGCTGCGTGTAGCCGGCGTCGAAGCCGGAGACGCTCTTGTTGTTGCGCTCGACGAGCGGGGTCTCAAGCTCGTAGCGGAGGCCGAGGTTCAGCGTCAGCCTGTTGTTGACGCGGAAGTCGTCCTGGATGAAGAGGCCCCAGGTCTTCGAGTACTCGGAGTAGTCGGCGCGGCGCACGTAGTTGACGGTCGTCGGGTAGCCGAGCAGGAAGGCGGCGAACGCCTGGAGGCCGTTCACGTCGGCGCTGGCGGCGCTGCTCGGCCGCGTGTAGGTGTTGTCGAAGATGAACTGGCCGGTCTGGTCGTTGCTGCTGAAGCGGCTGTCCTCGCGGTAGACGCGCAGCTCGCCGCCGAACTTGAGCGCGTGCTTCTCAAGCACCTTGTTGAGCGTGGCGGCGTACGAGTGCGTGTCGATGGGTCGGAACTCGTTGCCGAAGCCGGTGCCGAGGACGGTGTTGGCCGGGAAGTCGAAGCGCGGGAAGCGCCTGATGCCCTCGGGGGTGAGGCTGTTGAAGGAGGCCGGGAAGCCGAGCTGCGTCAGGTCGAAGCCGCGCGCGTCCTCCTCCTGGTCCTGGTGGCGGATGAAGCGGTTGTAGCCGTAGCGGACGTTGAGCACGGTGGTCGGGTTGATGGTCCACACGTCGTCGATGACGCCCTGCCGCGACTGGAAGATGAAGTTGACGCCGGTGGCCTCTGAGTTGAGGTAGTCGTTGTAGAGGCTGTTTCGGTTGTACCAGCTCCCGCGCACGAACATCCTGTTGTTCGCGGTGATGTTCTGGTCGATGCGGAAGGTGAAGTTGTCGTAAGGCTGCGTCTTCTCGGTCAACTGCGAGTCGAAGATGTTGCCGAGCAGGCCCGAGTTCTTCGGCAGCGAGTAGTAGTTCAGGATGGCCTTGGCGACGGGGCTGATGCGCTCGGCCGGGATGCGGTTGTTGGCGAAAGCCTGGCCGGTGTAGACGGGGTTCTGGGCCGTGCCGGTGTTGACCCTCGTCAGCGGGTCGTAGATGGTCACGCCGAGGCCGGAGAAGTCGCCGCCGCGCATCGCCGCCGTCGGGACGAAGGAGTTGGCGCCCGCGTCGAAGCGGGGGCGCGAGTCGCGGATGCCCTCGTAGCCGAAGAGGAAGAAGGTCTTGTCGCGGCCGTCGTAAAGTCGGGGGATGCGGACGGGGCCGTTGATGCTGAAGCCGGGGCGGTTCGAGAAGGTGGAGGGGCGGCCCTGGCCGCGCGCCTTGCCGAAGAAGTCGTTGGCGGCCATCCCGCCCGGCTCGGTCCAGAAGTAGGCCGTGCCGTGGAGGTCGTTGGTGCCGGACTTGATGGTGATGGAAGTGACGCCGCCCTCTGTGTTGCCGAACTGCGCGTCGAAGGTCGCGGTCTGGACGCGGAACTCCTGGACGATGTCGGTCGGGGGGACGTAGGAGGCGATGATCTCGTTGGCGTTGGCAGTGGCCGTCGAGGGCGCGCCGTCAATCGTCAGGTCGCTGCGGTTGCCGCGCGTGCCGTCGATGGCGTAGCCGACGATGTGGGTCGGCTCGAAGGGGCGGTCGAGGCGGCTGCTGCCCGTGTAGGTGACGCCGGGCGAGAGGCCGATCAGCGTGTAGGGGTCGCCGTGCGCGAGCGGCAGCTCGGCCACGCGCTTCTGGTCAATCGTCTGCCCGAGGTTGGCGTCGGCCGTGTTCAGCGGGGGCGTGTCGGAGACGACCGTCACGGTCTCCTGCGTGCCGCCGACTTCGAGCGCGATGTCCATGTCGATCGTCTCGTTGATCTGGACGAGGACGCCGTCGCGGATGTAGCGCTTGAAGCCGGAGACCTCGACGACGACCTGATAAGTGCCGGGCAGGAGGTAGGGCGCCTGGAAGAGCCCCTCGTCGTTGGTCGTCAGCGAAGCGGTCGTGCCGCGGGCCACGTCCGTCACCTTGACGGCGGCGCCGGGCACGGACGCCTTGTTAGGGTCCATGACCTTCCCCGTAATCCTTCCGCGCGTCTCCTGTGCACGCAGGCTGACCGGGAGAGCCAGCGCAAACGCGAGCGCCGCCAGGAAGGCGAGCCCGCGTACAATTTTGGTAGTTCTCATGTCCATTTTTCTCCTGAAACAGCCGAATAGCAGGGCCTTATCTGAAGTAACGGGGCGACGAGGGTGGCGCCGGGTTAAACCGGTTAAGTGAAAACCTTCAGTTTGGACGCGAGTCCGGAAGGTTTACACGTCAAGCGCAGCGGAAACTTATTGGTTAGTCCAAAACAGCTTCAAGAACTTGAGCGAGGGGCGGCGGCAAGTGTCCGCTTTGCGTCGGTGAAAATGGGACGTTAGCTGCCGAAATGCTCTTTATTATCAGCCGAATTGATTCCGATGGGGTCGAATAACCAGCGACCGGGACGAGACGGCGTGCATTCTTAATCAGAACAGCCTATTTGTCAAGGCTGTTTTTGACCAATTCAGAGATTTTCCCCGCAAAGGTCTAACCACTCTAATGCCGGAAGGAACCCCTCGGACGGCCTTGAATTGCTACCAAACGCCTGTTTCCGACGCCGCGAGGAGTACGCGTCGGGCATCGAATCAGGCCCGCGAGACTTTATTGGTGAGACAACATATCTCTCGGCCGGCCCGGCAGTTGGCTATTGCCAAAAACGGCGACATATGTTTTAAGTTTCGCCATGCCCCTGCCCGACATCGTCATGCGCGGCCGAAGAGTCGTCGGGCCGGACTCTGTCGGGCCGGGCTCGATTCACGTCCGGGGCGGCAGGATTGAGAGGGTCGCCGCCTTCGAGGACGTGCCCGAGGGCTGCCCCGTGTTCGAGGCCGGGGACTCTGTCATCATGCCGGGCCTCTTCGACTCGCACGTTCACGTCAACGAGCCGGGGCGGACACACTGGGAGGGCTTCGAGAGTGCGACGCGCGCGGCGGCGGCCGGCGGCGTCACGACCCTCGTTGACATGCCACTCAACAGCATCCCGCCGACGACGACGCCGGAAGGTTTTTCGGAGAAGCGCGAAGCGGCAGGGGCGTCATGCTCCGTGGACGTGGGATTCTGGGGCGGCGTCGTGCCGGGGAACCTGCGCGAGTTGCGGCCGCTCTCGGAGGCGGGCGTCGTCGGCTTCAAATGCTTCCTCATAGACTCGGGCGTCGAGGAGTTCCCGCACGTCACGGAGGAGGTCTTGCGGCCGGCGATGAGGGAGCTTGCCGCTCTGGGCTCGCCGCTCATCGTCCACGCGGAGGCGCCGGGGCCGGTGGAGCGCGCGGACGCGGGCGGCGACCCGAGGCTTTACGAGACGTTCCTCCGCTCGCGGCCTCGCGCGGCCGAGGACGAGGCCGTGGCGCTCATGGTCCGCCTCTGCCGAGAGACGGGGGCGCGCGTCCACATCGTCCACCACTCGTCGGCCGACTCGCTGCCGCTGCTGCGGGCCGCGAAGGGCGAAGGGCTGCCGCTCACGGCCGAGACGTGCCCGCACTACCTCTTCTTCGACGCCGAGGACGTGCCCGCGGGCGCCACCGAGTTCAAGTGCTGCCCGCCGATACGCGAGAGGGAGAACCGCGAGGAGCTTTGGCGGGCGCTCGCCGAAGGGACGATTGACATGGTCGTCTCGGACCACTCCCCTTGCCCGCCCGACCTGAAGTGCAGCGCGGAGGGGGATTTCATGCGCGCGTGGGGCGGCATCTCCTCTTTGCAGTTGAGGCTCCCCGCCGTCTGGACCGAGGCGCGCGGGCGCGGCCACGGGCTGTCAGACGTTGCGCGATGGCTGGCGCGGATGCCGGCCGAGTTGTGCGGGATGTCGGCGCGCAAGGGCTCGGTTGAGGCGGGCCGCGACGCGGACATCGTTTTCTTCGACCCCGACGCCGCGTTCACCGTCGAGCCCGAGCGGCTACACCACCGTCACAAGCTCACGCCCTACGCGGGCCGCGAGCTTCGGGGCGTGGTGAGGGCGACGTTCCTGCGCGGCGAGAAGATTTTTGAGAGCGGTGCCTTCCCGACTCGGACGGCGGGGAGACTGCTCGGGCCGGACGGCGACTTATGACAGAAGACTTCACTGAGCTGATTGACCTCGCATCGGAGCGCCTGGGCGGAGCGGTGCTCTACG
The DNA here is from genome assembly GCA_035296285.1 of Pyrinomonadaceae bacterium. Taxonomy (GTDB): domain Bacteria; phylum Acidobacteriota; class Blastocatellia; order Pyrinomonadales; family Pyrinomonadaceae; genus QHXN01. The sequence continues at coordinate 8,960 of DATHBF010000442.1, forward strand.
CCAACGACGAATTCTTCGCGCCCAAGGAGAGCCTGCTTAAGCCTGCGGCCCCCGTCTTCATCGAGGGCAAGTACACGGAGCGCGGCAAGTGGATGGACGGCTGGGAGTCGCGGCGCAGGCGCACGCCCGGCTTCGACTGGTGCCTCGTCAGGCTCGGCCTGCCGGGGCGCGTCCGAGGCGTCGTCGTTGACACGAGCTTCTTCAGGGGCAACTACCCCGAGAGCTGTGCGCTGGAAGCCTGCGCGCTCCCCGGCACGCCCGGTGTCGAGGAGCTGACGGGCGACGGCGTCGAGTGGCGGGAGATGCTTCCTCAGTCGCCGCTTCAAGGTGATTCGCAGAACAGGTTCGAGGTCGGTCCGACCGAACGCATCACGCACCTGCGTTTCAGGATTTACCCGGACGGCGGCGTCGCGCGGCTCCGCGTCTACGGCGAGGCGGCGCCGGACTGGCCGCGGCTGCTCGGCGCGGGCGGGCTCGTGGACCTGGCGGCGGCGGAGCACGGCGGCCTCGTCGTCGCCACCAGCGACGAGTTCTTCGGGCGCCGCAACAACCTCATCATGCCGGGGCGCGGCCTCGACATGGGCGACGGGTGGGAGACGAAGCGGCGGCGCGGCCCCGGCTACGACTGGGCGGTGATACGCCTCGCGGCCGCCGGCACGCTCAAACGCGTCGAGGTTGACACGAACCATTTCAAGGGCAACTTCCCTGAAAGTTTTTCGCTCGAAGTCTGCCACGCCGGCAGCCCGTCCGCGACGCCCGACGCCTTGCAGAGTCTCGGCTGGCGCGAAGTCATCCCGCGCACGCGGCTGCAAGCGCACACGCGCCACTTTTACGACGAGCCGGCGGACGCGGGCGAGGCGACGCACGCGCGGCTCAACATCTACCCGGATGGCGGCGTCAGCCGTTTAAGACTTTATGGGACTGTCTCGACTCAACTCTCTGCCGGCCGTTGACGCGGCAGCGGAGCTTTTGAAGTGCTGCGGCTCGACGCGCTGGGCCGCTAACGTCGCCGCGCGGCGTCCGTTCGCGGACGCGGGGGAGTTGAAACGCGGGGCGGACGAGGTCTGGTGGGGGCTCGGGCGCGAGGACTGGCTCGAAGCCTTCCGCAGCCACCCGAAGATCGGCGGGAGGAAGGCGGCCGCCGAGGTAAGCGAGGAGTCGCGCCGCTGGTCGGAGAAGGAGCAGGCCGCGGCGGGCTCGGCTTCATCCGAAACGCTGGCCGCGCTCGCCGAGGCGAACCGCGAATACGAAGAACGCTTCGGCCACATCTTCATCGTCTGCGCGACGGGCAAGAGCGCCGAAGAGATGCTCGCCATCCTCCGCTCGCGCCTGGGCAACGACCCCGAAGACGAGCTGCGCGTGGCGGCCGAAGAGCAGCGGCGCATCACGCACATTCGCATCGAGAAACTTCTGAACACATGAGCGCCATCACCACGCACGTCCTCGACACCGCGCGCGGCCGTCCCGCCGAGGGCGTCCCCGTCGCGCTTGAGAAACAGACGAGCGGAGGCGGCTGGCAGACGCTCGGCCGCGGGAAGACGGACGCGGACGGGCGGCTGAGAGACCTGCTCTCTCAAGAACAGAGGCTCACTCAGGGCGTTTACCGCCTGACCTTCGACACGGCAACTTACTTCGACTCGCTCGGCCTCGCGGGCTTCTACCCGGAAGTCTCCGTCGCCTTCTCCGTCGCGGACGCCTCGCAGCACTACCACGTCCCGCTCTTGCTCAGCCCTTTCGGCTACTCGACCTACCGTGGGAGCTAAACGATGCGCATACCGCCGTACCTGAGCGAGTGGATAAACCTCGCGGGCCGCTGGTTCCACGTCTTCGCGGCCATCATGTGGGTCGGAACGACTTACTACTTCACCTGGCTCGACGCGCGCTTCACCGAAGAGGAGCGGGCCGACCCCAAGGCCGAAGGCGCCGACGTGTGGATGGTCCACAGCGGCGGCTTCTATCAGGTGTCGAAGCGGAAGAAGCCGAGCCTGAGTAAGCTGCACTGGTTCCGCTGGGAGGCTGCCCTGACGTGGCTGAGCGGGATGGTGCTGCTGACGTTCGTCTACTACCTCGGCGGCGGGATGGTGGACACGGACGTGTGGGACACGAGCCAGTTGACGGCGTCGCTCGTCGGCGTCGGGGCGCTGGTCGCGTCGTGGGTGGTCTACGACCTGCTGGTGCAGTCGCCGCTCGGGAGGAACGAGAGGGCGTTCGCGG
>DATHBF010000443.1:0-8019 GCA_035296285.1 Pyrinomonadaceae bacterium
GAACGGCGGCGGCGACACGGACACTCTGACGACGGGCAGCGCGTCGGTGCGCATCATCCGGCCGCCGGCCGAGGCGGGCGGCGCGGCGAAGTTGGAGCGCACGCCGACGCTGACGAACGACTCGGTGGTCGGGCTGATCGAGGCCGGCTTCACCGAGGGCACCATCGTCCGCCGCATCGAGCAGTCGCCGGTCGAGTTCGACCTCTCGCCCGCCAAGCTCGAAGAGCTTCGCAAGCGCCGCGTGACCGAGGCGGTCATCGCCGCCATGCGCGCCGCGATGGGCGAGGGCGCGCAGCCGCAGCCCGCGCGCCCTGTGAACTGAGAAGACGAGGGGGTTTGAGAAGCGTGCCTGTCAAGCGAAGGGTGAACGGCTGCGGTCTGGCGCGTCCCTGCGCGCTCGTCCTCATCTTCGTCTGCCTGCTCAGCGCCTTCCCCGGCGCGGGCAGGCCGCACGCGCAGGACAGGACGCGGCCGCGGCTCGCGTCGCAGAAGCCGCAGGAGCAGCCCGCGCCCGCGCAGGAGCAGTTTGACGAGGACGAGGTCGTCAAGATCGAGTCCTCCGAAGTGCTCCTGCCCGTGACCGTGCGCGACGCCTCGGGCGCGCTCGTGGCGAACCTCGCGCGCAAAGACTTCCGGGTCTTCGAGGACGGCCGCGAGCAGCCCTTAAGCGACCTCTCGCTCCGGCAGGCGCCCGTGGACGTGGCCCTGCTCGTTGACTCATCCTCCTCGGTCGCCGAGAGCTTCGAGGACTTCCGCCGCGCGGCCGGCGAGTTCGCCGCGCGCCTCGCGGCCGAAGACCGCTTCAGCCTCATCAAGTTCGACGACCGCGTCGAGCTTCTGCTCGACTGGTCGAAGAGCCGCCTTCAACTTCGCCGCGCGCTGGGCCGCCTCTCGACGGGCGTCTTCACGCGCTTCAACGACGCGTTGGCGCTCACGGCCCGCGAGCAGTTCCGCAAGGACCAGCGGCGCCACGCACTCGTCGTCCTGAGCGACGGCATAGACAGCGGCCGCGGCGCCGCCACGGCCGAGGCCGCGCTGCGCGCCCTGCTCGAATCGCAGGTCGCCGTCTACGTCATCTCGAACACCGAGATCGAGCGCGCGCGCAAGCGGGCCGAGCTGGACACGCTGCTCTCTGGCGACAGCACCTCCGTCCGCTTCAACGAGCTTCGCATCGGCGATCTGCGCGAGTCCCTGCGCGTCCTCGACCTGAGCGAGCGCAACCTCGAACAGCTCGCGCGCGCGACGGGAGGCCGCCTCTACAGGCCCCGCGACTTCTCAGCCCTCGACCAGATCTATACCGAGATCGCCGACGAGCTGCGTAACCAGTACGCCCTCTACTACACGCCCACCAACCCTGCCCGCGACGGCCGCTTCCGCCGCGTCCTCGTCGAAGTCAGCGGCGGCCCCTACCGCGCCACGACCCGCGTCGGTTACTACGCGCCCAAACGCTGACGTTTGACATGTCTCGAAGCCGTCAGTTATAAGAACGGGCGATGGGATACGAACTCCACCACGCCGGCCCGCATCATGGCACGCACCACCGCCATCACGGCCGCCGTGTGTGGGGTGATTCCTGAAGCGCCGGGCCGATAGAGCCCAGGGGCGTACGGACAATCGCCAACGCACACGCTGCCTTCGACACGAACGGTCGGGCAGCGTTTTTTAGTTACTCTTTATGACGGAGCCGCTATCGAACATCCCGGGCGGGATGCGCTACTACTTCGGCAGGGAAGCGCGACTGCGCCGCGCCGTCGAGGACGCCGTGATGTCCGTCTTCGACGGCTGGGGCTACGAGGAGATTTCGGCGCCCTCCGTAGACTTCTACGCCCTCTTCGAGCGCGGCATGGGGCACGAGGAGGCGCGGCGCAGCTTCCGCTTCACCGACACGGACGGCCGCCTGCTCGCGCTGCGGCCCGACGTGACCTCGTCGGTCGCCCGCGCCGCCGCGACGCTCTTCGCCGGCGCCGAGCGACCCCTGCGCCTCTGCTACGCCGCCTCGGTCTTCCGCCAGCGGCCCCGCTCGCACGCCGAGTGGAAGAGGCAGGGCCGACAGCTCGGGTGCGAGCTGATAGGCGCGGGCGGCGAGGAGGCCGACCTCGAAGTGCTCGTCATCGCGGCCGAAGTGCTCGAACGCCTTGGCCTCGACTACCGCGTCACCGTCAACCACGCTGGCGTCTTCAACGGCCTCGCCGCGCGCCTCTCACTTGGGCAGACGGAGCGCGAGGAGGCCCGCCGCCTCGTGGACACGCGCGACTCTTCGGGGCTGCAAAGCTTCCTCGCCGCGAGCCGCGCGCCGGACGCCCCGCTCGCGCTTCAGCTCGCGCGCCTCTCGGGCAAACGCGGCGTGCTGGACGAGGCGCTTGCGCTCGCCTCCGGCGAGGACGGGACCGTCGCCGAGGCGCTGCGGGCGCTCGAACGCACCTGGGACGTGATCGAGGCGGTCGAGCTTTCGGAGGGCTTCGAGGTTGACCTGGGCGACGTGTCGGGGCTCGATTATTACACGGGCCTCGTCTTCAAGATTTACGTCGCGGGCGCGGGAGCGCGCGTCGGGGGCGGCGGCCGTTACGACGAGCTGACCGCGAACTTCGGGAGGCGCGAGCCGGCCATCGGCTTTGTACTCGACCTCGACGCCGTCTCGGAAGTCCTTTTGCGCGGCGGCGAGTTCGGCGCGCGCGGCGCGTCGGAACCCCCGGCCGAAGGGGTGGCCGGCGACGGCCCGCGCGAGCGTTTCGGCGAGGCGAGGCGCAGGCGGGCGCGCGGCGAGCGAATCCGCCTCGGGTAGATTTTTCGAGTGATGCTGACGATTGCGATTGCCAAAGGGAGGATGCAGCGCGACGCGCTCGAACTGCTGGCGCGGGCGGGCGTGCGCGTGAGCGAGGAGGCTCTCGCCTCGCGCCGGCTCGCCGTGGAGGACGAGGAGGGGCGCTACCGCTTCGTCTTCGTCAAGCCGCAGGACGTGCCCGTCTACGTCGAGCACGGCATCGCCGACTGCGGCGTCGTCGGCCGCGACGTGCTGCTCGAAACCGGCGCCGACGTGCTCCAGCCGCTCGACTTGAAGATTGGCCGCTGCCGCATCGCCGTCGCCGCGCCCAAAGGCGTGAGGGTCGAGGGCGCAGGCATGCTCCACGTCGCCACCAAGTACCCGCGCGTGGCGGCCGCGCACTTCGGCTCGCGCGGCGTGCCGGTCGAGATAATCGGCCTGTCGGGCTCGGTCGAGCTGGCGCCCGTGCTGGGCCTCGCCGACTGCATCGTTGACCTGGTAGAGACGGGGCGGACGCTCGCCGAGAACGGGCTCGAAGTCGTCGAGACCATCACGGAATCGACGGCGCGGCTCGTCGTCAACCGCGCGAGCTACCAGTTGAAGGCCGCGGCCGTGGCCGCCCTCGTCGCGGCGCTGTCGGAAGTCGTGGGCGAAAGATGAGGGCCGTGCTAATCGAAATCATCAGGGACGGGGCGAGGCGTAGAGACAAGCTCGGGCGCATCAAGGCGCGCAGCGTCTCGGCCGACGCGGCGCTGACCGCGGCCGTCGCCGAAATCATCGAGGACGTGAGGCGGCGCGGCGACGCGGCCCTCGTCGAATACACAGAGAAGTTTGACGGCGTGCGTTTGCGGCCCCGTGAGTTGCGCGCGGGCGAAGCCGAGTTGCGCGAGGCGGCCGCCTCCGTCGGGCCGCGCGTGCTGGAAGCCTTGCGCGCGAGCATCCGCAACGTGCGCGCGTTCCACGAGCGCGAGCGCGTCGAGTCCTGGGAGATGACGGCGGGGCGCGGCGTGAGGCTCGGACAACGGGTGACGCCGGTCGAGGCCGCGGGGCTCTACGTGCCGGGCGGGACGGCGAGTTATCCGTCGTCGGTCGTGATGAACGTCGTCCCGGCGCAGGTGGCGGGCGTCGGTCGCGTCGCGGTCGTCACGCCGCCGCGGACTTTGTCCGAGACGCCCGCCGTCGCGGCCGTGCTGCTCGAACTCGGCGTCACGGAGGTCTACAGGGTCGGCGGCGCGCAGGCCGTCGCGGCGCTCGCCTACGGGACCGAGAGCGTCGCGCGCGTGGACGTGATTACGGGGCCGGGCAACAAGTACGTGGCCGCGGCGAAGCGTTTGGTCTACGGCGCGGTGGGGATTGATTCGATTGCGGGGCCGAGCGAGGTCGTCGTCCTCGCCGACGAGACGGCGCGCGCGGACTTCATCGCCGCAGACCTGCTCGCGCAGGCCGAGCACGGCGAGGACGCCTCGGCCATTCTCGTCACGACTTCGGACGCCCTCGCCGAAGCGGTCGCGTCCGAAGTCGCGCGTCAGGCCGTGCGGCTCCCGCGCGTCGAGATTGTCAGGCAATCGCTCGAAGACTTCGGCGCGATATTCGTCGCGGACGACCTTGAAGACGCGTGCGAGCTCGTCAACGAGCTGGCGCCCGAGCACCTTGAGATTATCGTGAGCGAAGAGGACGCGGCCGCCGAGCGTATTCGCCACGCGGGCGCCATCTTCTTCGGCCCACATACGCCCGAGGCGGTCGGCGACTACTTCGCCGGCCCGAACCACGTGCTGCCGACGGGCGGCTCGGCGCGCTTCTCCTCGGCGCTCGGCGTTCACAACTTCCTGCGCCGCACCAGCGTCATCCGCTACACGCGCGAGGAGCTACAGGAGACGGCCCGTCACATCGCCGCGCTCGCCGAGGCCGAAGGTCTGGACGCGCACGCGCGCTCGGCGCTGATAAGGCTGGAAGAAGAGATGACGAACCCGCTCGAAACCATCAAGCCGCGCGTCCGCGGGCTGAAGGCGTACACGCTTTCGCCTGACCGCGCGGGCGTGAAGGTCAACCAGAACGAGAACCCGTGGGACGCGCCGGAGGCGATAAAGGCCGAGACGCTGCGGCGGATGAGCGAGCGGGCGTGGTCGCGCTACCCGGACTTCATCCCGGCGTCGCTGCACGAGAGGCTGGCCGAGTTCGCGGGGTGGGTGCCGGACGGAGTCGTCGCGGGGAACGGGTCGAACGAGCTGATACAGGCGACGCTGATGGTCTCAATCGGCGAGGGGCGGCGCGTGCTCATCAGCGAGCCGACGTTCGCGCTCTACAGGCAGGTGGCGACCGTCCTCGGCGGCGAGGTCTTGAGCGTGCCTCTCGACGACGGGTTGGGCTTCGACGTTGACGCGCTCCTGCGGACGATTGAAACAGAGCGGCCGGAAGTGACTATCATCTGTTCGCCGAACAACCCGACGGGGTGCGTGCTGGCGGCGCGCGACCTGGCGCGGCTGCTCGAAGCCTCGCGCGGGCTCGTCGTCGTGGACGAAGCCTATCACGAGTTCTCGGGGCAGACGGCGGCGACGCTTTTGAAGGAGTATCCGAACCTCGTCGTCTTCCGCACCTTCTCGAAGGCGCTGGCGCTCGCGGCGTTGAGGGTGGGCTACCTTCTGGCGGCGCCCGCGCTCGCGCGCGAGATAGGGAAGGCCGTGCTGCCTTACAACCTCAACGCCTTCTCGCAGGCGGCGGCCGAGGTCGTCGTCGAACGTCACGTTGAGCTTGAGCGCCTGACGGCGCGCATCGTCGAAGAGCGCGGCCGTCTCTTCGAGGGCTTGAAAAGAATCGAAGGGCTCGCGCCCGTCAGGTCGGAGGCGAACTTCATGGTCGTGCGCTCGGCGGTAGAGCCGCGCAAAGTCTTCGGCGAACTGCTGGCGCGCGACATCCTCGTGCGCGACGTGAGCGGCTACCCGATGCTCAGGGACTATTTCCGCGTCAGCGTCGGCACGCCGGAGGAGAACGACAAACTGCTGGCGGCGCTCGGCGAGATTTTCGCGGGGGAGGTGAAGTGATGAGTGCGGACCTGCAAACGCGCACGCGCGAGGCGGAGGTGCGGAGGACGACGAAGGAGACGGACGTGCGCGTCCGCGTCGCGCTCGACGGCGGGGGCCGGTCGCAGGTTTCGACCGGCGTCCCGTTCCTCGACCACATGCTTGAGCTGTTCGCGCGCCACGGGCTGTTTGATTTAGAGGTCGAGTGCCGCGGCGACCTTCAGATTGACGACCACCATTCCGTCGAAGACATCGCCATCACCCTGGGGCAGGCTCTCGCGCAGGCGCTCGGCGACAAGAAGGGCGTGGCGCGCTACGGCGAGGCGACCGTGCCGATGGACGAGGCGCTGTGCCGGGCCGTCGTTGACCTGTCGGGCCGCTTCTACCTCGTCTACGAAGTCGAGACGAGCCGGCAGCACATCGGCAACTTCTCGGTCGAGCTGGCCGAGCACTTCTGGCGCTCGCTGGCCGAGGCCGCGCGCTGCAACCTCCACATAGACTGCCTCCGCGGACGCAACACGCACCACATCCTCGAAGGCACTTTCAAGGCGGCGGCCCGCGCCTTCCGGCAGGCCGTCCAGATTGACCCGCGCGTCGCGGGCGTCTTGAGCACGAAGGGGGTTCTGTAAGCGTTGCCGAAAGTGGCGATCATAGATTACGGCGTCGGGAACCTGCGCTCGGTCGAGAAGGCTTTCCAGGCGGGCGGCGCCGATTCGGTCGTCAGCGCGGACGAGCGCGTGCTGCGCGAGGCGGAAAAACTGGTGCTGCCGGGCGTCGGCGCCTTCCGCGCGTGCATGGAGGGTTTGAAGGGGCGCGGCTTCGACCGGCTCGTGCGCGAGCGCGTGGCCGAAGGGACGCCGCTGCTCGGGGTCTGCGTCGGGATGCAGATGCTCTTCGAGGAGTCGGAGGAGTTCGGGCGGACCGAGGGCCTGGGTTTCTTGCCGGGCCGCGTGCGCCGCTTCGACGGCCGTCTGCACGTGCCGCAGGTCGGCTGGAATCAGGTCGGCTGGAAGAAGGAGCATCCGTTGCGCGAAGGCATCCGCGAAGGCGCCTTCTTCTACTTCGTCCACTCCTTCTACTGCGACGCGGGCGACGACGCGGCCGTGCTGGGCGAGACCGAGTACGGCGTGAGTTACCCTTCGGTCGTGGCGCGCGGCAACGTCTGCGGCGTCCAGTTCCATCCGGAGAAGAGTCAGGCCGAGGGCCTTCGGCTGCTCAGGAATTTCGCGTCGGCGGTTTAAGGAAGTTTGAGAGAGTAAATGCTTGCGAAGAGAATCATCCCGTGCCTCGACGTTGACCGCGGGAGGGTGGTGAAGGGAATCCGCTTCCTCTCGCTCGTGGACGCGGGCGACCCCGTCGAGCAGGGCAAGCGTTACGACGGCGAGGGCGCCGACGAGCTGACCTTCCTCGACATCACGGCCTCCTCCGACGCCCGGGACACCACCTACGAGGTGGTCTCGCGCACGGCCGAGCAGGTGTTCATCCCGCTGACCGTGGGTGGAGGGGTGCGCGAGCCGGACGACGTCGACCGGCTGCTGCGTGCCGGGGCCGACAAGGTGGGGATCAACACCGGCGCGATCGGCCGACCCGACGTGATCGCCGAGATCGCCGAACGGTTCGGCTCACAGGTGCTCGTCCTGTCGCTGGACGCCCGCCGGAGCTCCGAGCAGCCCAGCGGCTTCGAGGTGACCACCCACGGCGGGCGCCGCTCCGCCGGCATCGACGCCGTCGAGTGGGCGCGCACCGGCAGCGAGCTCGGCGCCGGGGAGATCCTGCTCAACTCCATGGACGCCGACGGCACCAAGGCGGGCTTCGACCTCGAGCTGATCGCCGCCGTACGGGAGGTCACCACCGTCCCGCTGGTCGCCAGCGGGGGAGCCGGGCACCCGTCGCACTTCCCGCCCGCGGTCGACGCGGGTGCAGACGCGGTGCTGGCGGCCAGCGTCTTCCACTTCGGCGAGTTCTCGGTCGCCGACGTCAAGCAGGCCCTGCGCCAGGCGGGGCACGAGGTCCGATGAGCTGCCGTGACATGGGCCCGGCATGAGCACCGAGGCCGCACCGGAGGCCACCTCCGAGGCCGCTCCGGACGGTCCCGACGCACACACGCCGGAGTCCGACGACGACGGCACGCTCGGCTCGCGCGCCGACGGCGCAGCAGGTGTCACCCGCGAGGGGTTCGCCATCCTGGGCCGCGGGATGCGCGAGCAGTGGCGGCTGTTCACCGTCGCCGTGGTCGGCAGC
>DATHBF010000444.1:0-1660 GCA_035296285.1 Pyrinomonadaceae bacterium
CGGCGCGCAGCAGGTCAAGCTCTGCACGGCCGCCTACGCCGAGGCCACGCTCGGCGCGCGCGCCGTCCACGCGGAAGGGCGCGAACGCGCGGCGCGAGAGCTTCAAAGACTGCGCGAGGCCGCGGCGCTGGCCGCACAGTACGGGCTGGCGGTGGCCGCCGGCCACGGCCTCACCTACCGCAACATCGGCGCCTTAGCCTCCGTCCGCGAGATCACCGAATACAACATCGGCCACAACGTCATCGCCCACGCCATCTTCGCCGGCCTCGCCGAAGCCGTCCGCGAGATGCGCGCCCGCATCGCCGAAGGCGCGAGAAGCTAAACTCACAAGAGCGGCAGGCGGAACCGGAAGGTGGAGCCCTGTCCCTCGCCGGGGCTTGAGGCCGTGATGGTGCCGCCGTGCAGCTCGACGAGGTGGCGCGCGATGGCGAGCCCGAGCCCGAGCCCGCCGTGCTCGCGCGTGATGCGGCCGTCGGCCTGGCGGAAGCGGTCGAAGACCTGCGGCAGAAACTCCGGCGCGATGCCCACGCCCGTATCCGTCACCTCCACCTCCGCGTGGGCGTCGCGCGCCGCGAGCGACACGGTGACGCTCCCGCCGCGCGGCGTGAACTTGACCGCGTTTGAAAGCAGGTTCCAGACCACCTGCCTGAGCCGGTCGGCGTCGCCCGACACCCGCCCGACGCCCTCCTCCACGTCAACGCCCAGCCTCACGCCGCGCGCCTCGGCCGCCGGCCGCAGGCTCTCGGCCGCCGACTCGATGACGGGCGCGAGGTCGGTCGGCTCGACGTGCAGGCGGAGCTTGCCCGTGATGATGCGCGACACGTCGAGCAGGTCGTTGATGAGAGAGGTCTGGGCGGAGGCGTTACGCTCGATGGCTTCGAGGGCGCGCTCCTGCGTCTCCGGGTCGAGCGCCCCCGCGCGGAGCATGTGCGCCCAGCCGACGATGGAGGTGAGCGGCGTGCGCAGCTCGTGCGAGAGCGTGGCGAGGAATTCGTCCTTCAGGCGGTTCGCCTCCGCCAGCTCTTCGGCGCGGGCGCGGAGTTGTTCTTCGAGGCGGCGGCGCTCCGTGATGTCTTCGTGTATCAGCACCACCTCGCGGACGCGCCCCTCCTCGTCCTTGACGGGGTAGATGACGGCCTGCACCCAGCGGCGCGGGTCCTCGTGGCTCGTGAGGCCGGGGATGGTCTCCTCCGGGTCGTAGAGGATGGCGGGGACCTGCGTGGCCTCGCCGCGGAAGGCGCGGCGGATGTGCTCGGCGATGCCCTTCTCTTCGAGCTGCGGGTCTTCGAGGACGTTGTAGTCGCCGAGCTGTTCGAGCGTGACGCCCCACAGCTCCTCCCACGCGCGGTTAACTCTGACGGTGCGGCCGTCCGGCGTGAAGATTTGCGTGCTGACGGGCGACTGCTCGACGACCGTGCGGAAGCGGCTCTCGGAGGCGCTGAGCGCCAGGGTCGCCTCGCGCTCCTTGCGGCGGGCGCGGACCTGCGAGCGCGTGACGAAGAAGAGGGCGAGGCCGAAGGCGGCGCCGCACAGCAGCACGTAGGGCGCGGCCCTCGTGTTGAGCGCGGCGGCGGCGGCCGAGGCGAGCAGCACGCCGCCGAGCACGAGGTAGGGCAAGGCCGTGCGGGGCCGTGGGCTCGGGGCGAGGGCCGTGGGGTCT
>DATHBF010000445.1:0-6358 GCA_035296285.1 Pyrinomonadaceae bacterium
CATGCGCGTCTGCGCGCGCGGCCCGTCGGGGATGTTGACGGCGTCCACGCCCGCGTCCTTCAAAAGTCGGATCGAGTCGAGCGTCTTCTCCGGGTCGCAGCCCTTCGGCGGCAGCACCTCGACCGTGGTGACGAACTCGCCGCCCACGAGCTTGCGCGCCCAGTTGGAACGCTCCTCGGGCGGGATGACCTTGATGTCGGCCGGGGTCAGCTCCTCGACGCGGACCGGCTTGCGAAGCTCGCCCGTCACGCGGCGCAGGCGCGGCGAGACGGCGCGCACGGCGTCGGAGATGAACTTGATGTGCGCGGGCGTCGTGCCGCAGCAGCCGCCGATGAAGCGGACGCGGGCCTGCAAGAGTCGCTTCGCGTACTTCGCCATGTACTCGGGCGAGCACATGTAGAACTGTCGGCCCTGCACGTCGCGCGGCAGGCCGGCGTTCGGCTGCGCGGCGAGCTTCTTGCGCGTCACGGCGCGCATCTTCTCCACCGCGCTCAGGATGGTGGCGGGGCCGACGCCGCAGTTGAGGCCGATGACATCCGCGCCCCATTCATCGAGCCGCGCGGTGAAGACCTCGGGCGTCGTGCCGAAGGTGGTGTTGCCGTCGAGCCCGATGGTCATCTGCGCGATGATGGGCAGGTCGGTGAGTTCGCGGACGGCGCGGATGGCCTGACGAATCTCGGATATGTCTGAGAAGGTTTCGAGGACGAAGAGGTCAACGCCGCCCTCCAGCAGCGCCTCGGCCTGCGCCTTGAACATCTCCTTGGCCTCGTCGAAGGAGGTGGGGCCGTAGGGCTCGATGCGCAGGCCCAGCGGGCCGACGGCCCCGGCGACGAAGGCGCTGCCGGCCGACGCCTCGCGGGCGAGGCGCGCGGCCGTGACGTTGATGTCGCGCAGGCGGCCTTCGAGCCCGTACTGCTGGAGCTGGTGGGCGGTGGCCCCGAAGGTGTTCGTCTCGATGACATCGGCGCCGGCCCTGACGTACTCCTCGTGGACCTCGCGGACGAGGTCCGGCGCCGTCAGGTTCAGCTCGTCGTAGGAGCGGTTGATGTAGACGCCCTTGGCGTAGAGCATCGTGCCCATCGCGCCGTCGAAGACCGTGATGTGGTCGCTCTCGATAATGTCTCTGAACTTTTCCATGTGGCTGCTCGAAAAAGAAAGTCCCGCGCCTAAACAACGCGGGACTTCTCGGGAACCTGGAGGTTGACGGCGAGGAAGCGCCGAGCTGTTTAGCTGTTTGTTTTACGTGGCCGCAAGTCGCCTTAACTCACCACGTCTTTTTGTCAAGAGGGCTTATACGCCCGCGGCACGCGCCGTGTCAAGCGCGTGCCGCGGGGCATAAACGGCGTTACCTCTGGCCGGCCCCGGCGCGGTTGCGCGCGGGGGCGCCCGTGGTCGTGTTGTGGTAGTTGGGGAAGGGCGGCTTCCTGTTGGGGACGGGCGGGGCCTTCTCAAGCGCGGCGACGACGACGGCGACGGCGCGCTCAAGCTGCGGGTCCTGCCCCTTGCGCCAGGCCGCGGGGTCGAAGTCCACCTCGATGTCGGGGGCGACGCCCTTGTTCTCCACCTCCCAGTTGCCGTTCGGGTTGTAGAAGGCGACGCGCGGGGCGGTGACGAAGCCGCCGTCGATAAGCGTCGGGTAGTCGTAGATGCCGACGAGGCCGCCCCACGTCCGCTTGCCGACGAGCGGGCCGACGTTGGCCTTGCGGAAGTACCAGGGCAGGGCGTCGCCGCCGGAGCCGGCGTACTCGTTGATGATCATCGCCTTCGGCCCGAAGATGGCGGCCGAGGGCGTCGCGAAGGGCTCGCCCTCGCGCGTCGCCCACCAGTTCATGAGGGGGCGGTGGAGGTAGTCGACGATGTAGTCGGCCGCGGTGCCGCCGCCGTTGAAACGCTCGTCCACGACGGCGCCGCGCTTGTCGGTCTGCGCGAAGAAGTAGCGGTTGAAGTTCGTGTAGCCGCCGCCGGCCGTGTCGGGCAGGTAGATGTAGGCGAGGCGGCCGCCGCTCAGCTGGTCAACCTTTCGCCGGTTGTCCTCGACCCACGCGAGGTTGCGCAGGCCGACTTCCGATTCGACGGGGACGACGACCACGTCGCGGGCTTCGCGGCCGTCCGGGTTCGGCCCGACCTTAATCATCACGGACTTGCCGGCCGTGCCCTGGAAGAAGCTGTAGAGGTTGTCGGTCGAGCGGACCTCGCGCCCCGCCACGGCCAGCAGGTAGTCGCCGACGTTGACGTTGACGCCGGGCTGCGTCAGCGGCGCGCGCAGGTTCGGGTTCCAGTTCTCGCCGTTGAAGATGCGGGCGAAGCGGTAGCGGCCGTTCTCAACTTTGAAGTCGGCGCCGAGCAGGCCGCCGCGGACGCGCGTGACGTTCGGCGTGTCGCCGCCGCCGACGTAGAGGTGGCCGACCGTCAGCTCGCCGAGCATGTCGGAGAAGAGGTAGTTCAGCTCGGCGCGGCTGGCTATCTGGTCGAGGTAGGGCTCGTACTTCTTCTCGGCGGCCTTGATGTCGAGGCCGTGGTAGTTGGGGTCGTAGAAGAAGTCGCGCTGGATGCGCCAGACCTCGCGGTACATCTGGCGCCACTCGGCGCGCGGGTCCACGTAGACCTCTATGGCGTCCATGCGGAGCGCGCCCTCGCCGGGCTTGGGCGGCGCGGCGGTGGCCGCGACGGCGCAGGATTCGCCGACGCAGTACATCATCTTCTCGCCGTTGGCAGAGAGGTCGAAGAAGCTGAGGTTGTCGAGCACCTTGTCGAGCTTGCGCTTGTCGAGGTCGAACTTGTGCAGGGTCGAGGGGCCGCCGCCGCGCGAGAGCGGCGTGCCTTCGAGGACGAAGATGGAACCGGCCTTGCCGGCGCGCAGGCCGTTGTAGTTGCGCGCGGGGATGGGCAGCGCCAGCACGCGCTGCGAGATGTTGTCGAAGTCAATCTTGACTTCGACCGCGTCCTTCTTCTTGGCGGCGGCCGCCGCGGCGTCGGCGCCGGGCTTCTGCGGCTGCTCGGGCGCGGGGACGGGGCCGGGCTGGTTGGCGGCGGCCGTCTCGTTCTTCTTCTCGGAGGCTTCGGAAGTGTCGGCCGGGGCCACCTTCTCCTCGTCCGACTCGGGTGCGAGCGGCGAGGGCAGGTCCTTGCGCAGCACGACGGCGTAGACGCTGCGGGTGACGGCGCGGCCGAAGCTCGACATGTCGAGCCAGCCGGCGGTCGGGCCGGCGTCGGTGCTGGCGGTGAAGTAGAGGTACTTGCCGCTCTTGTCGAAGGCGGCGAAGCGGGCGTCGCTCATGCCGTCGGTGACCTGCGTGGCCTTGTTCTGGTCGAGCGAGTAGACGAAGACGGCCGTCAGGCGGTTCTTGAGCTGCTTGGTGTAGGCCACCCAGCGCGAGTCGGGCGCCCAGACGGGGTCGAGCGTGCGGAAGGGCTTGTCGTAGTTGTCGGTGTCGATCTTGACGGGCGTGCCCTTGGCGATGTCAACGTACCAGACGTTGAGGCGCTTGTCGTAGTAGGCGATCTTCTTGGAGTCGGGCGACCACGTCGGCGAGTAGAAGAAGGAGGGCGGGTTGCCGAGGTTGAGCTTCCTGACCTCGCCCATGCCGGACTGCTCGCGCAGGTGCAGTTGATACTCGCCGGACTCGTCGGAGAAGTAGGCGAGCCACTTGCCGTCGGGCGACCAGGCGGGGTCGCGCTCGGCGACGCCGGGCGTGTTCGTGAGGTTGCGAACGTCGCCTTTCTCGGTCGGGACGGTCAGCACTTCGCCGCGCGCTTCGACGACGGCGCGCACGCCCGCGGGCGAGAGCGAGGCCGTCTGGAGCTGCTGGAAAGTGACCTTGTGGAAGCGCGGCCGGACCGAGGGCAGGTCGCCCGCGACCTTGATGTTGACGGGCTGCGTCTTGCCGGATTGCGGGTCGTAGAGGTGGATGGAGCCGAACTGCTCGTAGACGATGGCGTCGGGGCCGGCGTCGGCCGACTTGATGTCGAGCCCGTTGTTCGGGACGGCCTGCGCGACGCGCTTCGTCTTCGTGTCGTAGGAGTAGAGCGCGACGGGGCCGTTGCGGTCGGAGAGGAAGTAGACGCGGTCGCCGACCCACATCGGGTTGAAGTCGTTCGAGTCGGTGCGGGGGACCCTCTCGACGGAGGAGTCGGAGAGGTCGGCTATCCAGACGGGCGTGATCTGCCCGCCGCGGTAACGCTTCCAGGTGCCGAAGGGGCGCTGGAGCGGGACGTAGGCGAGGCGCGAGCCGTCGGGCGAAAACGACCCCTCCTCGGCCATCGGCAGCGGCACTTCCGTCTCCTGCCCGCCGTCGGTCGAGATGGTGAAGAGGCGGCTGAAGCGCGAGTAGCTGTTGCGGCCCGAGCGGAAGAGGATGCCGCGTCCGTCCTTCGTCCAGCCCTGGGCCACGTCGGCGCCGGGGTGGTAGGTGAGACGGCGGGGGACGCCGCCCGAGGCCGCGACGACGTACACGTCGAAGTTGCCGTCGTACTCGCCCGTGAAGGCGAGCCACTCGCCGTCGGGCGAGAAGTAGGGGCGCGACTCGACGCCGACGCCGGTCGTCAGGCGCGCGGCGTCGCCGCCCTCGCGGGGGACGGTCCAGAGGTCGCCGCCGTGGGCGAAGGCGATGTGTGTGCGGCTGAGCGTGGGCGTCTGAAGGAGTTGGGGCTTCGGGCTTTGGGCGAGCGCGGCCCCGGCGGCCGAGAGGGCCACGAGGATGGCGACGAGGACTTTACGCATGGGATTTCTCTCCGTGACGGGTGTCGGAAAAATTGGGCCGAAGATGTGCTTACGCGCCCGCGCGGCCCGGAGTTTCAAATTCAGTGGCGCTGGCAGCGCGGGCAGAAGTAGGTGGAGCGGCCGCCCTGCGTGACGCGGCGGACGGGGCGGGCGCAGGCGGGGCACGACTCGCCCTCGCGGTCGTAGACGCGCCAGCGGCCCTCGTAGCCCCCGCCGTAGTAACTGCCGTCGATGTTCTCGGGGTCCACGTTCATCGTCGAGCCGTGGGCGATGGCTTCGGAGAGGATTGAGACGATGGCCTCGCGCAGCCGGGGGACGCGCCGGCGTGTGAACTCGGAGGCCGGCCTGAGGGGGTTGGCGCGGGCGAGGAAGAGGGCCTCGGCGGCGTAGATGTTGCCGAGGCCCGTCACCTTCGTCTGGTCCAGCAGCGTCTCCTTCAGCGTGCGGCGCGAGCGCGAGAGCACGCCGCCGAGGTAGCCTTCGGAAAAATCCTCCGAGAAGGGCTCGGGCGCGAGCGCGCGTAACTCTTTAACGTCCGAAAGCTCGGAAGCCCGCGCGAGCTTCATAAAGCCGAAGTGGCGCTGGTCCGTGAAGGCGAGCCGCCGCCCGTCGTCGAGCGCGAAGAGGGCGTGGGTGTGCGCGGGCAGGCTTCTCCCTTCGGGCAGGAGAAGGAACCGCCCCGTCATCCGCAAATGCGTGATGAGCACGGAGCCGTTGTCGAACTCCGCGAGGACGTGCTTGCCGCGCCGCCCGACCTTCGAGAGAGACGCCCCGCGCAGCCGGCCCGAGAACTCGCGCGGCGTCGTGTCGGGCGCGAGCCGCGGCCGAAGGAGCCTGGCGGAGACGACCCGCCGCCCGCCGACGAGACTGTCGAGGGCGCGGGCGACTAATTCGACTTCGGGTAGTTCAGGCATTCGTTTGTGCCAGCCGCGCTCCGTAGTCGAGCAGGGCTTCGCGCTTCCCGACGGAGGTCGCTTCGGAGTAGATGCGGAGCACGGGCTCGGTGCCGGACTGGCGGAAGAGGAGCCATGACTCGTCGACGAAGAGGAGCTTGGTGCCGTCGAGCGTTTCGACCGACGTGACTTCGTGGCCTTCGACCGCGGCGGGCGGGCGCGCGGCGAGCGAGTTGACGAGCGCCTGGCCGCGCTCGACCTCCGTGTGCAGGTCGCGGCGGTTGAAGTAGAACTCGCCGAACTCTCGGTGGACCTCGGTCACAAGCTCGCAGGGCGTCTTGCCCGAGGCGACGACCGCTTCGAGGAAGAGGAGAGAATTGAGTATGCCGTCGCGCTCGGGGATGTGGCCGCGCACGCCGATGCCGCCGGACTCCTCGGCGCCCACGAGGATATTGTCGCGCAGCATGAGGTCGGCGATGTACTTGAAGCCGATGGGCGTCTCGTGCAGCGGCAGGCGGTGCGCGGCGGCGATGCGCTTGAGAAGCACGGACTGCGAGAAGGTCCGGACCACGCCGCCCGCCATCCCGCGCCGCCGCGCGAGGTGGAGGAGGAGGACGGGCACGACCTCGTGCATCGTCATCGTCACGCCAAGCTCGCTGACGGCGCCGACGCGGTCGAAGAGCGAGACGGAAAGGCCGTTGCCCGCAAGAACGCACGAGACTTTTTCGGCGAACTGCTCGGAGAG
>DATHBF010000446.1:0-4159 GCA_035296285.1 Pyrinomonadaceae bacterium
AGGAGGCTCGCGGGCGTAGCCGTCGGAGTCGTGCTCTTCGCTTCGCTCTGGGCGGCGGTGTGGCTGACGACGGAGGCGCTCGTCGAAGGTCGTCACTCGTACACGGGCCAGTCCGTCCTGCTGCACGACCTGGCGGCCGTCTCGGTCGAAAGGGGCGAGCCGCTGTTCCCCGATTACATACTCCGCGACGCCGGCTTCTCGATGGAGAAGGTCTCGAAGGCTTACCTGCCCTACGTCGCCACGCCCATCCTGCCCGACTCGGGGCTGAGGTTCAGCGCGGACGCGGGCGAGATGGCGGCGCTGCGCGCGAAGTGGCTGGAGGTGGTGGCGGCGAACCCGGGCGCGTACCTGCGCCACCGCTGGCGCGTCTTCGCGCAGGCGTCGGGCCTCGGCGGGCTGTCGGTCTGCTTCCCGTACCAGATCGCCGGCTACCAGCCGCGCGGCTTCCGGACGCACGACTGGCTCGTGCACAGGCTGCTCAAGTCGTATTTCTGGGAGACCCGCGACTCGTTCCTCTTCCGAGGCTTCTTCTGGGTGCTGCTCTCGGCCGCGCTTGTCTTCTTCGCGGCGCGCGGGCGGATGCGGGGCGACCTCGAATTCGTCTTCGTGCTCGCGTCGAGCGGGCTGCTCTACGGCGCCGCGTATTTCCTCGTCGCCCCGTCGTGCGACTTCCGCTTCTTCTGGTGGACGATGCTGTCGGCCGTCGTCGGCTCGGCCTTCCTCGTCTCCCACGCCGCGCGCACGCGCGCCGCCGTAGGCCCGCCCGCGGGGCCGGCGCCGGAGGCCGC
Organism: Pyrinomonadaceae bacterium; assembly: GCA_035296285.1. Taxonomy (GTDB): domain Bacteria; phylum Acidobacteriota; class Blastocatellia; order Pyrinomonadales; family Pyrinomonadaceae; genus QHXN01. Next base: position 789 of record DATHBF010000446.1, read on the forward strand.
TTGAAGTTCAAAACGACTCCGCGCATACTCACGGCTTAAGATGTCCCATCTTCTCGAAGTCAAAAATCTACAGACGCAGTTCCGGACGCGGGCCGGCGTGGTGCGCGCCGTGGACGGCGTGAGCTTCCACCTGGAGGCGGGCGAGCTGCTGGGTCTGGTCGGCGAGTCCGGCTGCGGCAAGTCCATCACGGCGCTCTCGGTGATGCGACTGGTGGGCTCGCCCGGCAAGATTGTGAGCGGCGAGGTCTGGTTCGACGGGCGCGACCTGTTGAAGCTCTCCGAGTCGGAGATGCGCGCCATCCGCGGCGACGACATCGCCATGATCTTCCAGGACCCGATGACTTCGCTCAACCCCGTCTACACCGTCGGCGAACAGATCGCCGAGGCGCTGCGGCTCCACCGAAATCTTAACCGCAAGGCCGCGCGCGAGGCGGCGGTCGAGGCCATGCGCGAGGTCTCCATCCCCGACCCCGGCCGCCGCGCCGACGACTACCCGCACCAGCTCTCGGGCGGCATGCGCCAGCGCGTCATGATCGCGATGGCGCTGGCCTGCGACCCCAAGCTCATCCTCGCCGACGAGCCGACGACCGCGCTCGACGTGACCATCCAGGCGCAGATACTGGAGCTGATAGACGAGCTGAGAAAGACGCGCAACCTCGCCGTCCTCCTCATCACGCACGACCTCGGCGTGGTGGCCGAAGTCGCCGACCGCGTCGCCGTCATGTACACGGGCCGCATCGTCGAGTCGTCGCCGGTCGGCGAGCTGTTCGCGCGCCCGAAGCACCCTTACACCGAAGGGCTTTTGCGCTCCGTGCCGAAGCTGACGGAGGCCGGAGTGCAGAAGGCCGAGCGCCTCCAGACCATCGAGGGCACGGTGCCGAAGCCGACGGACCTCCCCCCGGGGTGCCACTTCGCGCCGCGCTGCCCGCACCGCATGCCGCGCTGCACGGAGGGCGACCTCCCGCTCTATCAACTGGAAGGCGGCGTCTCGGTGCGCTGCGTGCTCTACGACCTCTCGGCGGCGGTGGCGGCCGACAACCAGATCGGCCGGATGGCGGAAGGGGGAGGCGTTGGGCGCGAGGACTAACGAGCGCGGGCAGACGGTCCCGCAGGCCGAGACGCGGGCGCAGGACACGGGGTCGCGCCCCGAGGCGGGCGCCGGGGAACTCGTGCGCGTTCGCGGCCTCGTCAAGCACTTCCCCGTCGAGGGCTCGGACGACGTGGTGCGCGCCGTTGACGGCGTGACGGTCGAGATCGTGAAGGGCGAGACGCTGGGGCTCGTCGGCGAGTCGGGCTGCGGCAAGTCGACGGTCGGGCGCTGCCTGCTGCGCCTCATCGAGCCGACGCGGGGCGAGGTGGAGTTCGCGGGGCGCGACGTGCTCTCGCTCGGCGCGGGCGAGCTCAGGCGGCTGCGCCGCGAGATGCAGATCATCTTTCAAGACCCTTACGCCTCCCTGAACCCTCGCATGAGGGTGCGCGACATCGTCGGGGAGCCTTTGCGCATTCACGGCGTCGAGGGCCGCGACGGCGTGCGGGAGAAGGTGGCGGAGCTGCTGCGCAGGGTCGGCCTCGACCCCGACTACATGGACCGCTACCCGCACGAGTTCTCCGGCGGCCAGCGGCAGCGCATCGGCATCGCGCGCGCACTCGCCTTGAACCCGAAACTCATCGTCGCCGACGAACCCGTCTCGGCCCTCGACGTGTCCGTGCAGGCGCAGGTCATCAACCTTCTGGAAGAGTTGCAGCGGGAGTTCGATTTAACCTACCTCTTCATCTCGCACGGGCTGGCCGTCGTCGAGCACATCTCGGACCGCGTCGCCGTCATGTACCTCGGCCGCATCGTCGAGGTCGCCACGGCCGCCGAGCTTTACGCCAACCCGCTCCACCCCTACACGCGCGCCCTGCTCTCGGCCATCCCCGTCCCCGACCCGACGCGCAAGCGCGACCGCATCGTGCTGCGCGGCGACGTGCCGACGCCCATCAACCCGCCCTCCGGCTGCCGCTTCCACACGCGCTGCCCCGACGCCGTCCCCGAGTGCTCGCAAATTGACCCGGACCTCCGCGAAGTCGCGCCCGGCCACACCGTCGCCTGCATCCGCGTCGCCGGCTGGCACGAGGCGCCGACCTCGGCCTGAGAGTTTTCAGTCGTCAGCGAACCGCCCGTCGGTTATTATTACGCCCGGCCGCCGAACTCCCGACTTCCCACGGAGACCTAAAAACCATGAGCTACGCCGAACAGACTCCCCAGACGGACCATGCCGCCGAAGACGCGGGCGCCCCCACGATGTCAACGCCGGAGACGCTGGCGAACATCTTCTTCGACCCGGCCGGCACCTTCGCGGCGCTGCGCGCCCGGCCGCGCTTCCTCGTCGCCGGCCTCCTCATCGTCGCCTTCACCATCGTCGTGACCTTCCTCATCTTCCAGAAGGTGCCTTTCCCGGTGGTGGTGCGCCAGGCCATCGAGAACAACCCGCGCACCGCGCAGATGTCGGCCGAGGATAAGGAGCGGGCGATAGAGATGCAGTCGAAGCCCGTCTTCAGGTACATCGGGATGTCGGCGCCGGCCATCGGCACGGTCGTCGTGCTGGCCGCGGGCGCCGGCATCTACCTGCTCGGGGTGATGCTGATGGGCGGGCGGATGAGCTACAAGCAGGCGCTCTCGGTCTGGACCTATTCGAGCTTCGCGCCGGCCGTGCTGGGAACGATCCTCGCCGTCATCATGCTCTTCCTGAAGTCGCCCGACGACCTCGACTTCAACCGACCCGGCGCGGGGCTGCTGGTGACGAACGTCGGCGCCTTCCTCGGCTCGGGTAGCTCGCCCATCCTGCGGGCCGCCCTGAGTTGGCTCGACCTCTTCACCTTCTACGGCATGTACCTCGCCGCCACGGGCCTGCGCATCGTCGGCAAGCTCTCGTCGGGCGGCGCCTGGACCGTCGTCCTCGCCCTCTGGTTCATCGGCATGCTCTTCAGCGTCGTCCGCGCCGCCGTCTTCGGCGGATAAAGAGAAAGGTGACGGGTGACGGGTGTCGGGTAAAGGCAAGTCGCCTTTACCCGACACCCGTCACCCGTCACCTTTTTTATTCGTACCTGAGTGCTTCGATGGGGTCGAGGCGGGCGGCGCGCCACGCGGGCCAGAGGCCGAAGACGAGGCCGACGGCGGCCGAGATGCCGACGCCGACGAGGATGGCCCACAGCGGCACGAAGGCCGGCAGCGGCGAATACTTGTTCATCAGGAGGCTCGCCGCCTCGCCCACCAGAAGCCCCGCCAGCCCCCCCAGCCCCGTCAGCACGACGGCCTCCGTCAGGAACTGCCACAGGATGTTGGCGCGCGTCGCGCCGACGGCCTTCCTGATTCCTATCTCCTTCGTCCG
>DATHBF010000447.1:0-3635 GCA_035296285.1 Pyrinomonadaceae bacterium
GTCTTCGGTCACAATTCATGGGTGCGGACAGGAGCCGGCGTAAATTTATAGGCACCGCGGGGGCCGCGGCGCTCGTCTCCTGCCTGCCGGGAGCCGGGCCTTTGAACGCTTCGGCGCGCACTCGGCAGAAGGGCGGCCCGCTCAAGCCCTTCGGTTTCGTCATCCACGGAGGCGCCGGGACCATCGAGCGGGCCAAAATGACGCCCGAGCGCGAGGCCGCCTACCGCTCGAAGCTGACCGAGGCGCTCGCGGCCGGCTTTGAAGTCTTAAGGAAGGGCGGCGCGGGCCTGGACGCCGTCGTCGCCGCCATCGTCCTGCTCGAAGACTCGCCGCTCTTTAACGCCGGCAAGGGGGCCGTCTTCACGGCCGATGGCACGAACGAGCTGGACTCTTCCATCATGGACGGCCGGACGCTCAAGGCGGGCGCCGCCGCCGGCCTGAAGCGCGTCAAGAACCCGATCCGGCTGGCCCGGCTCGTCATGGAGCAGTCGCCGCACGTCATGATGGTCGGCGACGGCGCCGAGACTTTCGGCAGCCAGAAGGGCGTCGAACTTGTTGACCCTAAATACTTTTACACCGAGGAACGCTGGCAGCAGCTCCAGCGCCGCAAGGAGGAGGAGCAAAAGGCGACTCCTCCTAAACAGTCCGATTTGAGGACACCGGGCGGCCTTCCCGACGATAAGAAGTTTGGCACCGTCGGCGCCGTCTGCCTCGACCGCGAGGGCAACCTCTCGGCCGGCACCTCGACCGGCGGGATGACGAACAAGCGGTTCGGCCGCGTCGGCGACTCCCCCATTATCGGCGCCGGAACTTACGCCAACAACGAGACTTGCGCCGTCTCCTGCACCGGCGACGGCGAGTACTTCATCCGCTCTGTCGTCGCCCACGACATCTCCGCCGCGATGAAGTACGGCGGAAAGTCGCTGCGCGAGGCGGCCGACCTGGTGCTCGCGGGCGTCGGCCGTCTCGGCGGCGGGGGCGGCCTCGTCGCCATCGACGGCCGAGGGAATTTCGCCATGCCCTTCAACACGTCGGGCATGTACCGAGGCTGGGTCGGCCCCGACGGCAAGCCACACGTCCAGATTTACAAGGACTAGGCCGGCCGGTCCCTGATGTGTTCGGCGGCGTTCAAAAGCAGCGGGATGCGCCCCCTGACCCGACGGCAAATTGTTGAAAAAGGGTCAAATTCACAGAAATGTTTGTTGACACAGGGGCGCGTTTCGTGTAAATAAAACGGGGTCTTCCAAAGCCCACAGTGGCGCTCATACCTGCTCTAATGAGATTTCCGCGCGGGCTGCTGATTGAGACGGGTTGGCGAGAAACCAAGAAAAACAAATCGTCTCACACGAGACCTTGTAAAAGGCTTGCAGCGCGCTCTCTCAAAAATTTGACAGTTTCACCTACGGGAGGAGAAGTAATGATTAGCAGAACTTGGAGCCGTACGCCCATCAACGTGGCCTTGGCGCTTGCCATCCTGTGCACGTACTCGATGGTGGCGCTGGCCGCTCCGCAGGGGCAGACGGGCCCGACCGGCGACCTTTCGGTGGTCGGCGAAGTTTCGGTCAACGGCACGAGCGCCATCTCGGGCGCCACCGTTTTCTCCGACAGCACCATCACCACCGCCCAGAATTCCAGCGCCGTCGTCAGCCTCGGCAAACTGGGCCGCGTCGAATTGCTGCCCAACTCCAGCATGAAGCTCAGCTTCACCGAGACGGGCATCAGCGGTACGCTCGACTCGGGCCGGGTCAGGCTCTCGACCTCGTCCGGCGTCAACGCCAGCGTCACGACCAAGGACGGCGTCGCCGTGGCCGACAACCGCACCCCGAACGTCTTCACGGTTGATGTCGAGTGCGGCAACACGGCCGTCGCCACCCAGTCGGGTCGCGTCGAGCTGCGCGCCGGCGACTCCGTGAAGCAGATCGCGGCCGGCAATCAGGACACGGCCGGCACGGCCGCCCCCGGCACCCGCTGCACCCGCTACTCGACCCCTGAGATGGGCGGCATCGGCGGCGGCGCGCTCGCGGCCCTGCTGCTCGCGGCCGGCGGTGCCATCGCGGCGGCCATCATCGCCGCCACCCAGGACAACGAGTTCGACTTCGGCGGCAACCCCATCGTCATCAGCCCGTCCCGCTAAGGTCGCCCGCTTGAGCGACCCTGGCCTCGGTTCGTGCTCGGAGACGGTTCCGCTTTAGACAGCCCGAAATCCCCACACCCTTTGCGGGTCACGCGGCGCGCTGCGCGTGACCCGCAAGCTTTTGTCTGAGATAATCGCCCGCTTGGGCTCGGACCATCTCAGCTCCTGAAAGGTTCTTGTAAAGGTAATGCACATTGCAGTAATCGGGACGGGCTACGTCGGGCTCGTGACGGGGGCCTGTTTCGCTGAGTTCGGCGTCAACGTAACCTGCGTGGACCTCGACGCCGACAAGATCGCCAAGCTCAAGGAAGGGGTCATCCCCATCTACGAGCCGGGCCTCGACCAGATCGTCACCAAGAACACGCAGGCCGGTCGCCTCAATTTCACCACCGACACGCGCTCGGCCGTCGAGCAGGCTCTCGTCATCTTCCTCGCCGTCGGCACCCCGCCGCGCGAGGACGGCTCGGCCGACCTCTCCTACATCGAGCAGGCGGCCCTCGACGTGGCCCGCTACATGAACGGCTACAAGGTGGTCGTCACCAAGTCCACGGTCCCGGTCGGCACGGGCGAGCGCCTGCGCCGGCTCATCCGCGAGCACCAGCACCGCTACGACTTCGGCATCGTCTCGAACCCCGAGTTTTTGCGCGAGGGCGCGGCCATTGACGACTTCATGCGGCCCGATCGCGTCGTCATCGGCTGCCAGGACGAGGCGGCCGTCGCCATCATGCGCGACCTTTACCGCCCGCTTTACCTCATCGAGACGCCGGTCGTCATCACCTCCCTTGAGGCCGCCGAGCTGACCAAGTACGCCGCGAACGCCTTCCTGGCGACCAAGATTTCCTTCATCAACGAGATCGCCAACCTCTGCGACCAGATCGGCTGCGACGTGCACGACGTGGCGCGCGGCATCGGCATGGACAACCGCATCGGCCGCTACTTCCTCCACCCAGGCCCCGGCTACGGCGGCTCGTGCTTCCCGAAGGACACGACGGCCCTGCTGTCGGTCGCGAAGCAGTACGGCGGCGAGTCCAGAATCGTCGAGGCCGTGGTGGAGGTCAACCGCCGCCAGAGAGCGCGGATGGTCGAGAAGCTAGAGAAGTTGGTGGGTGATTTAAAGGGGAAGACCGTCGCCGTGCTCGGCCTCTCCTTCAAGCCCGAGACGGACGACATGCGCGAGGCGCCGAGCGTGGACATCATCGGAGAGCTGGTCGGGCGCGGCGCACACGTACGCGCGTTCGACCCCGTCGCCGTCCCGCAGGCGCGCAAGATGCTGCCCGACATCGAGTACGCCGACGACGAGTACGCGGCCGTCACCGGCGCCGACTGCCTCGTCTTCATGACCGAGTGGAATCAGTTCCGCGCCCTCGACATGCGCAAAATCAAGGAGCTGATGCGCTCGCCCAAGATCGCCGACCTCCGCAACATCTATGACCCGCCGACCGTCCGCGAGCTGGGCTTCGAGTACGTCGGCGTGGGGAGATAAAGAAAAAGGTGTCGGGTG
>DATHBF010000448.1:0-4902 GCA_035296285.1 Pyrinomonadaceae bacterium
AACCGCGCGGGAGGCCGTCTCCGGCGTCGAGGACTTCGGGCCAGGATTCGGCGTCGTCCTCGGGCTCCGGGGCGTCGGCGGCGGCGCCGCTCAGCTCTTCGAGCAGGAGGGCGTTGGCGCGCTCAAGCTCGGCGATGCGGCGCCGCATCAGGCGGGCGCGCCCTTCGAGGAACATCACGTAGTAGTAGAGCACGCCCGCCACGGCGAGCAGGACGAGCGCGACGACGAGTGCGGCGTAAAATTCCACGTGCGGTTTTCCGTCTGAGAAAGTCTGGCGAAGATAATCAACCCTCCGCGGGCGCTTCGGCAAGTCCGCGCACGTAAAAACTCCCGCCGCCCTTCCCGAGAGGCGGCGGGAGTTTCTTTTCGGCCGCGTTGACGGCTACTTGAGCAGTTGGACCGTGACGGTCTTGAGCAGCGGGTTGACGGTGAAGCGGACGAGCCTCGTCACCAGCGCGGTCGGCGTCTTGAGCGCGGCGCCGCCGCTCAAGGAACCGCCCGAGCCCGGCGTCACCTGGCCCGAGTTCTCGTTGGGCGAGCCCTGCGGCAGCAGTTGGTCGCTGACTACACGGTAGTCGGCCGGCCCGTTCGCCCAGCCCACCACGCGCAGGATGTACTTCGTGTTCGGCTGCACGGCCGACGCGACGCGCTCGTTGGGCGTCGCGGTGGCCGAGCGGGCGATGAGCTGGCCGTCGAGCGTGCGCAGCTCGAAGTCCATGTCAACGGCCGCCGTCGAACTCAAGGCCGCGTCGAGGAAGAGCGCGTCGGACTTCGTCGTCACCTCGATGTCGGCGTAGGTGACGCCCTTGAAGTTCGGGTCAGCGACGCCGTCCTCCTTGGCGAGCCCGCCGCCGTGCGTCAGGCCCGTCGGGTCGCCCGCGGGGAGCACGCCCGTGAACGTCTCGCGGAAGAGCGAGTAGGTGACGGGCTGGGGCGGCTCCGAGGTGCCGTCGTCCGGCTGGGCGCCGATGCCGCCCGTCGAGCCGACGAAAGCCTGGCCCGTGACGAGCGCGTCGAAGGTGAAGAGCCTCCCCCCGGGGTCGTTGAACTCAAGCCGCCGCGCCTTCGAGGTCGCGCCGAGCGGCAGCGCCCCGCTGTAAAGGAAGGTCGGGAGGCCGCCGCTCGTCGTGTCGGCGTTCCTGACGGAGACGGTCGGGTCGCTGATGCTCTTGATCTGGAACTGGACGGGGCCGTAGATGGTCTTGTCGAGTTCGGAGAGGGCGCCGCGTGCGTTCTTAATCACCTGGTCGAAGGCGAAGACGCCGCCGGAGAAGGTGACGTTCGAGACCGAGGTGTCAACCTGCGAGGTCACGTCCTGCTGCACCGTAAGGGGCTGCGCCGAGGCGCTCAGGAACGAGAAGCCGAGCTGCTTGGTGTCGTTGACCGAGATGGCGCGGACGGCGTACTCGCTGTCGAAGAGGTCCTTCAGGCCCTCGGGCGCGAAGACTTCGTGGACGGGGCCGCGGTCCTCGTAAGAGTTGTCGGCGCCCGCGACGAAGGCGACGTGGCGGAAGCCCGTGGTCGAGGCGTCGCCGTCGGCGAACTCGCGCTTGCCGTTCGGCTGGCGCTTGCCCTCGAAGCCCTTCTTGCGCTTGAGGACCTGGTAGGCGACGGCGCCGGACACCGGCATCCAGCTCACGATGTTCGTCTTCGCCGAGGCCGGCGCGACCTTCACGCCGCGCGGCACGGCCGGGCCGGCCTGCTCGCCGACGAAGGGCGTGACCTGCGTGGAGATGGTGGCGCGGCCGCCCGTGACTTCGCGGGCGTTGACGCCCAGCTCGTGCGCGGCGTAGACCTGCTCGATGAGCGCGCGGTGCTGGCCCGGGGCTTGCGGGTCGGTGGCGTCGGTCGGGTAGAGCAACTGGTCGGCGACGAGCATGGCGTCGCGCGACTTGACGAAGGTGTCGGGCGAGGTCGTGCCGAGCAGGTACATCGAGCCGAGGAAGATGCGCTCGAAGACTTCCGTGCCCTTGGCGATCTCCTTCGTCGCCGCGCCGTCGCGCGGGGCCGGGCGCTTGTAGGTCGCCTTCGACGGGTAGACGCGGCCGAGCATCTCGCGGATGTCCCACATCGTGGACATGTAAATCTCGCCGTCGTAGTGCTCCTCGAAGACGTAGGCGGCGCCCTCCTTGAGCGTGCCGATGTCGGAGTACTTCAGGGTCGAGCGGGCCGAGCGGATGTAGGCGATGGAGTCGGGGTCGCGGCCCGTGTCGCGGAACCGCTGGCGGTACTTGAAGGCGTTGACGACGTAGTCGCCTAAGGAAGCGTTGTCGGTGATGGTGAAGGCCCAGGTGTCGGCCTGGCCCTCGTTCATGGCGTTGCCCTCGGGGTCGCCTTCGAGGCCGGCGATGGGGCTCGTGATGGCGTGCATGCCCTCGTGGTAGGGGACGGTGCCTTCGAGCGCGAGGTCGTTGAGGAGGTAGCCGTGGCCGTAGACGGTCGGGTTGACGACGACGGGCGACTTGGAGCCTGTGACGGCCTCGATGAGCGAGGTCAGGTTCACCGCTATGGCGTTGTCGAGGCCGAGCACCTTGTCAACGAGCTCGGGGTCGGTCGGGCTCGGCAGGCTGCCTCCGGCGGCGGCGAGCCCGATGTAGATGTTCGGGAAGTGGACCGTGGCCGGCAGCGGGATGGTCTTGTTCGGGTAGTCGTCGGGGAAGCTGCCCTGGCCGAGTCGGTTGTTGACGCGGTCGCCCGCGACGTGCAGGTAGTCAACGTATTCGAGCAGGTAGGTGACGAAGAAGAAGGCGTTGATCTCGTCCTGGTGCTCGGCCGGCTCGGAGGCCGGGCCGAAGTGGTTGACCTCGTTGGTGCGCGCTTCGAGGTTCGTGGGGTCGTCAACGCGGAAGTGCCAGGTGCCCTTGGCGGCCTGCGCGAAGGGGAGCTTGGTGGCGAGCGCGTTGTTGACGACGGTGTGCGTCCCCGTCAGCGTGCCGTTGACGCCGGTGACGAGGTTCGACGGGTCGAAGCTGCGCAGCTTGACGCGCTCCTGGCCGAGCGGCGTGCCGTCCGGGCCGACGCTGATCTTGCCCTGGTCCTTCAACTCCTGCGTGATGGTCGGGTACTTCGGGTAGATGTCGGCGGTGAAGGGCGGCGGCACCTCCGGCGCGTTCTGGAAGTTGACGAAGTCCTTGCGCGCGACCGTCTCGCCCGTGTGCGCGTCCACCGAGACCATGTAGAGGCCGAAGGGGTTCGTCGAGAACTTGGCGACCTTCCAGACGAGGCGGTAGCCGTCGGCCGTCGGGTAGACGCCGAGCTTGGGCTGGAGCGTCTCGACGACCGCCGCCTGCTTCGCCAGGCCGTCGAGGCCGGGCTTGAGCAGGTTGTTGATGTAGTCGGGCACCTTGACGCTGAAGCGCGCGAGGTCGGCCGACGCGGCCTGGGTCGCCTGCTGCGCGGAGAGGGTCGGCGTCGTGCCGACGTTCACGTCGCGGAAGAAGGGGCCGCTCGCCATGACGACCTGGTTGTCTTTGTTCAGGACGAGGCCGACGCCGCCGTCCTTCACGTCAATGCCGTTGTAGGTCTGCTGGAAGCGGAGCAGGTGGCCGCCGAGCGCGGCGCGGTCGCTCACGAGGCGGAGGTCCGAGACGTTCGAGATGCCGAAGGCGGCGGCGTTGGCGGCGAGGAAGGAGCGGCCGGCCTCTTCCGGCGTGCCGGCGAGCGGCGCGCTGGCGAAGTCCATCAGCACGTCGGGCGAGCCGCCGAAGTCGTTCCAGCGCACCGTCAGGTTCGGCGCCTGCGAGTTGGCCTTGAGGGTCTCGACGGCCGCGAGCTGCGCGTCCGTTGCGGCGCGCAGTGAGCCGAGGTTGCGCGACAGGTTGAGGTCGAAGTTGGGCGCGGGACGCGCGTACATTTTGAAGCCGGTGGCGGGCGCCGCGGGCGCCGCCGTCGTGTGCTGGCCGGGGAAGCTGGCGCTCGACGCGAGCAGGGCGGCGGCGAGCATGAAGACCATCAGGATGAATAGGACTTTCCGCAAACGCATCTTTTTAAGCTCCTCAAGGGTCAAGGTGTGGGCACGGATGAAGCCGCGAGGTCGGCGTCTCTATCGCGCGACGGTGGGAAGGTAACAAGGGCGGCTTGAGGAATACTTGAGAGGCGATCTCCGGCGACTTGAGCCGACTTGAGGCGGCCGGCCTCAAGTCTGTCGGGCGGCGCAGGAAAACGGCCGCCATTAGGTGTTTCTAAGGGGAAAGCGTTACGGAAGAGGGGGTTACGAGAGAACCTTGGAAGACTTTCACGAAGAGTTGAACGCCCTTGAGAGGCGTTCGCTGGCGAGGGTGGCGCCGACCGCGAGGATTTGGGCGGCGGTCGAGAACGCGACCCGGAACGAGCGGCTGGGCCTCGCCGAGGTGGTGGACTTCAGCGGCCTCGGGCTGGCGCTCTCGGGGCTGGCGGGCGACCCCGTCGCCGCCATCGGCGACCAGCTCTGGGTGACGCTCGTCGCCGACGAGGGCATCATCCCCCTGCGCGCCCGCCTCGTCCACATCCGCCGCAGCGGCGTCGTCGGCCTCAAGGCCGAGCCCCCGGCCGCCCCCGGCCAACACTTCCTCCTGCGCCTCTACGACCGCGCCTCCGCCGCCCTCCCCGCCGGCTGAAGCGCGGACCGAACGGATTAAAACTTACGTGAAGGCCGCCCCCCGTCGGGGCGGCCTTCAAACTTTTCAAAGCCCTCGCTTGTTGCCGTGTAGTTGTGATTTCGCGTCATTTCCTAAGCGGTGAGGAATTACACAACTATTACAAACGGCGCGGCCCCGCCTTGCTACGATGGCGGCGGACGGAAATCCAAACACAAGAGGGCGCAGATGGAGACACAGACGAGAATCCAGGGGCGTGAGGCGCAGGACAAGGACATCAACTGGCCGACGACCATCGCGATGGTCGTCTTTCACGTAGGGGCGGTGG
>DATHBF010000449.1:0-75371 GCA_035296285.1 Pyrinomonadaceae bacterium
CCCGGCACGCCTAACAGACTCCCGGCCAGCGCGAGCACGACGGCCTCCGTCAGGAAGATGCCGCGCACGCGCCCCGCCGTGAAGCCGACCGCGCCCAGCAGCCCTATCTCTCGCAGACGCTGCTCGACGCCGAGCCGGAAGAAGAGCGCCGTCAGAAGCAGCGCGGAGACGACGATGAAGAAGCTGAAGTAGAGGAAGTATTCGCCGAAGTCGGTCGCCCCGCGCGCCGCCTCAAGCCCCTCGGCCCTGGCGGGGTAGACGGTCAGGCCCGCCGCCGGCTCAAGCGTCTCGCGCAGGGCGGCGGCGAACGTTTCGGGCGGCGGCTCGCCGTCCGAGTCGTTGAGCGGGCGCAGGCGCATCGAAGTCAGGCTCCCGAAGCGCGAGCGCCAAAGCTCCTGCCCGCGCGCGAGCGTGACTAAAGCCTTCGGCGTCGTCCGGTACCGGTCCCAGTAGTCTTCGTCCTGCGGGCGTATGCGCGAGAGGTCCACGGGGAACGGCGGGTCCCAGTCCGCGAGGCTGCGCGCGCCCGTGATGCCCGGGTACTCGGGCACGAGGTCGCGGTCGGCCGCCAGGCCCTCGATGGGCACGACGGCCAGGACGGGGAACTCGGCCTCGCGCGTCGAGAGCCGCCCCTCGTCCTCCCACACGTAGTACTCCATCGAGACGATGTCGCCCGGGCGCGCGCCCAACTCACGCGCCGCCCACTCGTTGAGGACGACGAACCCGGGCGGCACCCCGGACTCGGCCTTAAAATTTAAGAATTTGCCGAAGGCTTCTTCGCCTACCGCCGTGACGACCGAGTAAGGCACTTCGCGCCCGTTCGCGCGGATGGAGTTGGCGAGGTAGGAGAGGACGGGCTCGGCCGTCATCCTCGTGCGGCCGGCGGCCTCGCGCGCCGCCCCGGCCAGGGCGTCGCCGACGAGCCCGCTCTCGCTCTCAAGCGCCAGCCCGCGGTTCGCGTCGAGCGCGCGCAGCTTCAAGCCCAAATCTTCGAGCGTCGCCGCCCCGCGCAGGACTTCGCGCAGCCCCTCCGTCTGCGCGCGCGCCTCCGGCCCCTCGGGCGCCTCGCCGCGCGCGGCGAAGAGAATCGTGTTGACGCGGCCGACGCGGTCGAGGCTCCTTTGCAGCGAGGCCAGCGGGACGAAGACGGCGCGCACCTCCCCCTGCCGCGGGCGGACGGAGAACTCGCCCATCTCGGCCGCCGCGAGCGTCTCGCCCACCGTGAGGCGCGCGCTGCTGCCCACGTCGTCCTTGCGGCCGTGCAGGGACTCGACGGGGATGTCCGAAGGCTGCTCGATTCTCAGCACGACGGCGTCTCCCGCCGCCGCGCCGAGCTCCCTCGACAGACTCGGACTCAGCAGAATCTCGTCACGCTTCGGCGCGCGCGCGGCCGCGTCGGGCAGCCCGTGAAACTCCCAGAAGCGCGCGTCCACGCCGTAGACCTGCACGGCCGCGGCGCGCCGCCCGCTCGCCTCGTGCGCCACGACGCCTTCGCCGACGACGAGGGGACAGGCGTCGTCGAAGCCCGCGGCCGCGAAGCCCCCGGCGGCGCGCACGTCTTCGGCCAGCCGCTCGCGGAAGAAGTTGGGCGCGCTCGCGACGTGCGACGCGCGCCCGAGCCTTTGCAGGAACAGCCCGCGCAGGCTCGCCCTCACGGACTCGCCCACCAGCAACGCCCCCGCCAGCACGGCCACCGCCACGCCGACGCCGAAGACGACGGCCAGGTTCGCGCGCCAGTAGTACCTGAGATTGCGGAGGACGAGAGATAGCATCGCGCTCAAGCTTCGACCAGCCTTTGCTCCGTCAGCCGGTAGCGCAGGGGGAAGCGCGCGGCGAGTTCGGCGCTGTGCGTGACGACGACGAGGATGGTCTCCTGCTCGCGGTGCAGGTCGAGGAGGAGCGAGCCGACTGTCTCGGCCGACTTCTCGTCGAGGTTGCCCGTCGGCTCGTCGCAGAGCAGGAGCGTCGGCCGCATGACGAGCGCGCGCGCCAGCGCCGCCCGCTGCTTCTCCCCGCCCGAAAGCTCCGCCGGCCGGTGGTGTAAACGCTCGGAGAGCCCGACGTGTTCGAGCAGGCGCCGCGCCCTCTCGTCGGCGCCGTCGGCGTCGCGTGCGACGAGCGTCGGCGTCAGCACGTTCTCGACGACCGAACACTGCGGCAGCAGACAGTGGTCCTGAAAGAGGAAGCCGACTTCGCGGTTGCGGAAGGTGGCGAGTTGCCTCTCGCCGAGCGCGAAGGGGTCGTGCCCGTCGAGCGTGACCTTCCCCGACGTGGGCGGCTCCAGCGCGCCGAGGATGTAGAGCAGCGTGCTCTTCCCGCTCCCCGAAGGCCCCATGATGGAGACGGCGTCGCCCCTTGAGAGCCGCAGCGACACGCCCGACAGAATCGGCAGCGCCCCCCGCGGCGTCCTGTAATCCTTCGTCAGATTCTCGGCTACAAGCACTCTCTTGCGACCCTCAACCGTGTCTCTCGCTCACGCGACCGCCGCGCGCGAGTCTTCGGCCGCGCGCGCGTGACTGCTCAAGAGGTCTTCGTAGACTTCGAGGGCGCGGTCGGCCATCTGCGCGACCGCGTGGTGGCGGCGCACGTTACGGAAGGCTTTGCCGCTCAGCTCGGAGGCGAGCGCGGGGTCTTCCTTGAGGCGGAGCAGGCCCGCGGCCAGGGCCGCCGGGTCGTTCGGCTCGACGAGCAGGCCGCCCCCCGTGCGCTCGACGACTTCGGTGAACGCGCCGCGCCGGGGCTGGACGACGGGCACGCCGCACGCCATCGCTTCCAAGAGGAACATGCCCTTCGGCTCGTCGTAGGCGGCCGGCACGGAGAGCACATCGAGGCCGCGCAGGAACTCGATCTTGCCCCCGCGGTCGAGCACGCCGCGGTAGTTGAACTCGGAGGCCAGCCCCGCCTTCTCCATCCTCCGCCCGACGCCGCGCAGGTACTCTCTGTGCTCCGCGCCGAGGTAGCCGGCGACTTCCAGGCGCGCCTCGCCTCCGCGCCCGCCCTCGCGCATCCGCGCGTAAGCCTCGGCCAGAAGGTGAAGCCCCTTCTCCGGCGCGACGCGCGCGAAGAAGCCGACCGTGAAGGGGCGTCGCGCCTCCCGGGGCGGGCGCGCCTCGTAGCCTTGCAGGTTGATGCCGAGCGGCACGAGGCTCATCTTCTCCCGGGGGATGCCGAGGTAGCCGGTCATGAAGTCGGCGTAGTAGCGGCTGACGGCGACGAAGCGTTCGACGTGTGGCACGTTCTCGCTGATGAGGCGCAGGGACTCCGAGCGGTACGGCTCGGGCAAGCCTTCGAGGAAGAGGTCTTCGCCCTGGAGCGTGCAGACGACGGGGCGCGCGAGCGTCTCGCGGAGCGGCTTGGCGAGCCCGATGAGGAGCGAGTTCGGCAGGCTGACGAGGTCGAACGGCGGCTCGCCCCTGAGCCATTCGAGCATCTTCTCGAACTCCTTGCGCTGGTTGCCCTCCTCGCCCCTGAGCATCGAGACGGTCAGCTCGCCGAGCACCTTCGGGCTGGTCGAGATGGAGCCGCGCGTGGCGAGCCTGAGCGCGAGCTTCGAGTCCCAGAGGCGGTCGAGCAGGCGCGGCGTGCGGCGGAAGAGCGCCGACTGCTGTTCGAGGTAGACGCTGATGCCGCCGAAGAAGACGCGCCCCCGGCTGACGTTCGGCTCGTCCGTCAGCGTCGGCGTGTAGAGCGGCACGAGCACCACGTCGTGGCCGCGCGCCAGAAGCTCCGTCGCCAAGGCGTTATCGCGCAGGCAACTGCCGCAGTACATCTGCGCGGCCCCGGCGGTGATGTAGAGGATGCGCATGGCCTCACCCCGCGGCCGCGCGGTGGAAGGCCCGGCGCGCGTAGAGGTGCTCGAAGAGGTTGCCTTCGTGCGGCTGGTCCCAGCGCACGAAGTTGGTCGGGACCGGGCCGACGTTGAGGCGGCCGACGAGCGGCGACTGCGCGAGGCGGCGGACGAGTTTCTCGTCTTCCGTTATCGCCGTGACGACGAGCGTCGGCCCCAGCGCCGCGGGTATCTCTTCCGGCCTCACCTCGACGACGCTGGCGAAGGGGAACAGGAACTCGCGGTTGGCGAGCGGGTGCTCGGCGCTGTCGCAGAGCACGACGGTCGGCAGCAGATACGCGCAGCCTTCGCGGCTGGCGAGGCGGCCGGCGCCGCGCCGCGCGGCCGTCAAGTCGCGCGCGCCGGGCTCGCCCAGGGCGCCTTCGACCAGGTTGTTGATGCGCCCGGCGACGGCCGGGTCGGCGAAGGGCGCGAGCAGCGCGTCGGGGTCGTCCTCGGCGCGCGGGACGATGCGGGAGAGCCTTTCGGCAAGCGCCTCCGCTATCTCCGCGGCGTGGCGCGTCACCCACACGCCCGAGGCGTTGACGCAGGAGCGCCCGCCGTTGTCGGCGATTGACGCGGCTATCACGTCGAGGTGCTTCTCCCACTCGTCGGCGCAGTCCTCGCCGATGACGATTTTGCTGTAGCCGGGGCCGTGCAGCTCGACGCGCGGGTCGTCCTTCCACGCGCCCACCGAGGAAACGTCGCCGAACATCATCCCGCGCCCCGTCTGTTCGAGAATCACGCCCGCGCCCGCGTGGTCGGTCGGGTAGTAGGCGAAGGCTTCGCGGGGGATGCCGGCGCGCGAGAAAGCCTGTATCAGCCTGTAGGGCGTCCAGGGCTCCGACGCGCCGGGCTTTAAGACGAGCGGGGTCTTGAGGGCGACGGCCGGCGTCCAGAGGGCGTGGACCGCGGGCGAGTTGCTCGGCAGCACCACGCCCAGAGCCTGCGCCACGGGGTAGAAGCTCAACACCTGCCCGCCCTGCTCGCCGAAGCCCTCGTCCAGAACTCTCAGGTCGAGGCCGCGCGTCAGCCCGCGCAGCACGTCGCCCATCGTGTTCAGCACGCCGCGTATCTTCTCAAGGTTCCGGCGCACGAGCACGTGCGGCATCCCCGTCGTCGCCGTCACCTGCCGCACGTAATCCTCCGGCGTCTGCGCCGAGTCGCCCAGCGGCAGCTCGTCCTCGGCGAAGTGCCCCGCCGCGCGCGCGCACATCTCAAGCAACTCTTCGACGGTGAACTTCGAGAGCGCCGCCCTCGCCTGCTCTTGCCCGCGCAGGTCGCGCCGGATGAGCCCGACGTTCGCTTGGCTGACCTCCACGAACGGCTCCCGCGTCCGGTAGTGGACCGCGCGCGCCACGTCAAGGCTTCGGTACGGCTCGCCTCTGCGAAGGATGGGGACGTGCAGCATAAGAGGGTGCGTTAATAGACGCCTTCGACGACGCCGGCTTGCAGTTTCGAGAAGGGGCGGACGTTGCGGACGCCGTCCCAGGGGTAGAGGTCGGAGGGCGGCTCGCGCTCGGCCTCGTCGCGTTCGAGGAAGCGCGGCATGAAGAACTCCCTGGTCAGCGTCGTCAGGCGCACGCGCCCCGTCTCGCCGTAGCCGACGACGCGCGAAGGGTCCTCCGGGTCAACGACCTCGACCATCGCGCGCGGCGCGGGCGGGTAGTAGATGATGTCGAACGGGTCGCCCTCCCCGCGCGGCTTGTGGACGGCGAGGCCCATCAGGGTGTTGCCGTAGGTCGGCGCGAAGTAGGCGCCCTCCGTCAGCTCCTCGACGGCGAAGCGGTGGAACTGCGGGGTCATCTCCGTCCCGCCGCAGAAGACGCCGGTGATGCCTATCTTCCTGAGAGAGACCTTCTCGCAGAGGGCTTCGAGCAGCTTCGGCGTGGTGAAGAGGCAGCGGATGCCCTCGTGCGCGCGCAGCAGCGTCAGGCCCTGCTCGACGACGTGCTGCTTGTAGGCTTCGGCCTCGCGCGGCTTGCCCGCCTTCAAAAGCTTGATGACCCAGCGCGGGTCGAGGTCCACGGCGAAGCAGATGCCGCCGCGGTGCTGCGCCAGGTGCTCGACGGCGAGGCGCAGGCGGCGCGGCCCCGTCGGCCCGAGGCTCAGCCAGTCCGAGCCGGGCGGGAAGAACTCGTCCGGCAGCGTGCGGCTGAACATCTCGTAGTCGGTGCGGAAGTCCTCGACGTTGATGCGCGACTTCGGCACGCCGGTCGAGCCGCCCGTCTCGAAGACGTAGACGGGGCGGTCGGCGAGACCTTTGGGCACCCACCGGCGGACGGGGCCGCCGCGCAGCCACTCGTCCTCGAATGGCCCCAGCCGGTCGAGGTCGTCGTAGGTCTGAATCTCCCGGCGCGGGTCGAAGCCCAACCCTCGCGCGCGCTCCAACCAGAAGGGGCAGCCCGTCTCGGGGTCGAAGTGCCACGCCACGACCTCGCGCACCCATGCGTCGAGTTCGGCGCGCGAGTTCCGGGCTCTCGTCTCAAGCGTTTCGGCTGTTGCGGTCATGTCGGTTTCGGAGATTAACCGGCCGGGGCGTCGTTGCACAACCGTCTAACGAATCGGCGGCGGGCGAGGTTTGTAAATTCTTATTTACACCTGCCGCCGCCCGCCGCCCGTTACAACATTTTACACCCGCCCCCTGCGCGCGACATTATAATCCGCGCAAGCCAGAAGTGACTTCGCTCCCCGGTCGCGGACCACCTGACCCGGACTGCCCTTGCGCTTCATGTTAAGGAGACGACTGATGATGAGAAGGCTGCCTATCCTGCCCTCGATGTTAACGGCGCTGGCCCTTGTGTGCTGGTGCGCGGCCGCCGCGTCCGCACAGACCGGCGGCGAGTGGCCGCAGTGGCGCGGCTCCAGCCGCGACGGCCTCTCGAAGGAGACGGGCCTGCTCAAGCAGTGGCCGGCCGACGGGCCGCCGCTCGCGTGGAAGGCGGCGGGCGCCGGGCGCGGCTACTCATCCGTGTCCATCTCGAAGGGGCGGCTCTACACGATGGGCTTGCGCGGCGACCGCGAGTTCCTGGTCGCCTTCGACGTGAAGACCGGGAAGGAAGTTTGGGCGACCCCGTACGGCGGCGGGTTCCGCAACGACCGCGGCGACGGGCCGCGCGGCACCCCGACGGTTGACGGCGACCGCGTCTACGCCCTCGGCGGCAACGGCGACCTCGCGGCCGTCGAGGCCGCGGGCGGCAAAGTCGTCTGGACGATGAACGTGCTCCAGAAGTTCGGCGGCTCGAACATCACCTGGGGCATCAGCGAGTCGCCGCTCGTCGTCGGCGAGAAGCTGCTGGTCAACGCGGGCGGCCCCGGCGCCAGCATCGTCGCGCTCAACAAGCGGGACGGCTCGCTCATCTGGAAGAGCCAGAGCGACCGCGCCGGCTATTCGTCGGGCATCCCCGTCACGGTCGGCGGCAAGACGCAGGTCGTCTTCTTCACCCACTCGCGCGGGCTCGGGCTCGACCTTGAGACGGGGGCGCTTTTGTGGGAGTACCCGCGGGCGGCCAACAACGTCGCCAACGCGGCGACGCCCGTCGCGCGCGGCAACCGCGTCTTCATCACCTCGGACTACGGCAACGGCGGCGGCCTCGTCGAGATCAAGGCGGACGCCAAGGGCGTGACGGCCACCGAGGTCTACTTCACGAAGGACATGCGCAACCATCACAGCAGCTCGGTCCTCGTCGGCGACCACCTCTACGGCTTCTCGGGCGGGATACTGACGGCGATGCGCTTCGACACGGGCGAGGTCGCGTGGAAGGACCGCAGCGTCGGCAAGGGCTCGCTCGTCTACGCCGACGGCCACCTCTACCTGCTGAGCGAGAACGGCGTCGTCGGCCTCGCCGAGGCGACGCCCACCGGCTACACCGAGAAGGGGCGCTTCCGCATCCCTCAGGACTCACTGCCGACGTGGGCGCACCCGGTCGTCGCCGGAGGCCACCTCTTCATCCGCGACCAGGACACCATCTACGCCTTCGACCTGCGGGCGAAGAAGTGACCCGCGGGGTCAACCCGTTAATGCGCGAGCGAAGCGTAGTCCGTGTAGCCGCGCTCGCCCGGCGTGTAGAAGGTCGCCTGGTCGGGCTCGTTCAGGGGGGCGCCGAGCCTGAACCTCTCGGGCAGGTCGGGGTTGGAGATGAACTTGGTGCCGTACACGACCGCGTCGGCGAGCCCGCGCGCCAGCAACCCCTCGCCCGCCTCCTTCGACAGCCCCGCGCCCGCGAAGTAGACGCCCTCGTAGACGGGCCTGAGCCTCTCGTGCCACCCCTCGCCCGTGAAGTCGCCGACGTGGACGTAGGCCAAACCCCGCCCGTTCAACTTTTCGAGGACGTAACGGTAGAGCCCTTCGGCGTCCGTCTCCTCGATGTCGTTGAAGGGCATCCGCGGCGAGAACTTCACGCCGACTCGGGCCGCGCCTACGGCCTCCGTCATCGCCTCCAGCACTTCGAACAGGAACCTCGCGCGGTTCTCGATTGAGCCGCCGTACTCGTCCGCGCGCAGGTTCACGTTCGTCGAGAGGAACTGCTGGACGAGGTAGCCGCTCGCCGCGTGAAGCTCGACGCCGTCGAAGCCCGCCTCGACGGCGTTGGCGGCCGCCGCGGCGAAGTCTCGGACGGTCTGGCTTATCTCCTCGCGCGTCATCTCGCGCGGGGTCACGAACTCCTTCATCCCCTCGTCGGTGTAGTTCTGCCCCTTCGCGCGCACCGCGCTCGGCGCCACGGGCCGCGCGCCCTCGGGCAGGAAGTCGGGCAGCGCGATGCGCCCCGTGTGGAAGAGCTGCATGAAGACCTTCCCGCCGCGCGCGTGAACCGCCCCGGCGACGGGCCGCCAACTCTCCACCTGCTCGGGCGTGTAGACGCCCGGCGTGCGCACGTAGCCTCGCGCCATCGGCGAGACGTTGGTGGCCTCCGTGATGATGAGCCCCGCCGAGGCGCGCTGCCGGTAGTACTCGGCGACGAAGGCGGGCTGCACGCCGAGGTCGTCGGCGCGGCTGCGCGTCATGGGCGCCATCACGATGCGGTTGTCCAGTTCGATGTCCCCGACTCGGAGCGGGTCGAAAAGAGTTTTCATAGCTTCCTCCGTTAGATTTTTTCAGAAAGCGTTTCGGCCGGCCGCCAGGACTTCCCCGGCCTCGCGCGCCGTCAGCTCCTTGTTGTAGACGGCGGTGCCGACCTGCTGCCGCCGCCCGCCTTCGCCGAGCGTGCCCGCCACCAGCTCGCTCGAAGTCGTCTCACCCGAGTCGAGCCGCGCGAAGCTCCCGTCGCGCTGCGGGTAGTAATTCCCGGCGTCTATGACGACCTTGCCCTCGAACGCGCCCGCCGGGAGCGATTCGTACTTGCCGAAGGGGATGGCGACCAGCACGACCTCGCCGAAGCGCGCGGCCCCCTCGATGTCGGCCGCCCGCGCCTTGCCGCCTAGCTCCCCGACCAACGCCTCAAGCCCCGCGCCCCCGCGCGAGTTGCTGAGCGCGACCTCGTGCCCGGCGCGCGCGAAAAGTCTCGCGGCCGTCGCCCCGATGTTCCCCGAACCGACGATTCCTATCTTCATCCCGTGCCTCACCCTTCCGCTTTAGTTCTGGAACAGTCGTTCCAGAACCCGGCAAAAATTTTAATCCAACACCGAGAGCGTCACGCGCACCACGTCTTCGAGCGTCTTGCGGTCGCGCGTCGCCTTCGACATGAGTTGCAACCCCTGAAGGCTGCTGTACAGGAACCTCGCGACGGCGCGGAGGTCGCGCCCCCCGCCGATCTCGCCCTCCCTCTTCCCCCGCATGAGCGCGCGGTAGAGCACATCCTCGGCCGCGGCGATGCTGCCGCAGGTCTTCTCGGCCGTCTGCCGGCAGCGGCCGGCCAGCTCCGACGTGGCGTTGCCCACGAAGCAGCCGCGCCGTTGGCCCCCGCCGTGCGCCGACTCGACGACGCCCTCGAACAACTGCCGCAGGGCGCGCTTGACCGAGCCGGGCCGCTCCAACAGCTCGAACATCTTCCGGCCCTCCACCTCGCGGTAGCGGTCGAGCGCCTGTAGGTAGAGCGAGTGCTTGTCGCCGAAAGTGTCGTAGAGGCTCTGGCGGTTGATGCCCATGTGCTCGACGAGGTCGCCCACGGACGTGGCCTCGTAGCCGCGCGCCCAGAAGACCTCCATCGCGCGCTGCAACGCCTCGTCACGGTCGAACTCTTTGTGCCGCGCCATCGGTATTACCCCCGCCCCGACCAGTCTTATACTCTTTCTGGAACGGCCGGTCAAGAATTATTTTCACGCCCGAGTCGTGCACGCACCAGCCCCGCCACTTCTTCGACCAGGGCGCGGGCGGGCGCCTCCGTCTCGGCCTCCGCGACGACGCGTATGATGGGCTCGGTGTTCGAGCCGCGCACCAGGAGCCAGCCGTCGGGCGTCGTCACCTTGACGCCGTCGCGCAGGTCCATCGGCAGCGGCGCGTAGGCGTCGCGCACGGCCGCGAGCGCGGCGCGGATTCTGTCGGAGCGGCAGGCCATCTTCTCCTTGACCATGAAGGAGCGCGGCAGCTCGGCCAGCAGTTCCGAGACCGTGCGGCCGGTCTCCGCGAGCAGGTGGAGGATGAGCGCCATGCCGACCAGACTGTCGCGCGCGAAGTTGACGCGCGGGTAGATGACGCCGCCGTTGCCCTCGCCGCCGACGACCGCGCCGTGGCGACGCATCTCCTCGGTCACGTTGGCCTCGCCTATCTTCGAGCGGTAGACGGGACAGCCGAACCGTCGCCCCACCGCGTCGAGCGCGCCGGTCGTCGAGAGGTTAGCCACCACGGGGCCGCGCTCGCGGCCGAGCACGTAGAGCGCGGCGAGCACCAGCGTGTACTCCTCGCCGACGGCCGCGCCGCGCTCGGAGACGACGGCCAGGCGGTCGGCGTCCATGTCCTGCGCGAAGCCCACGTCACACGCGTGCACGCGCACCGCCTCGCAGAGCGCGCCGAGGTTCTCCTCGGTCGGCTCGGCCCCGCGCGGGAACGTGCCGTCCGGCGTGACGTTCACGGGGACGACTTCGACGCCCAACGCTTCGAGCAGCCGCGGCGCGACAATCGAGCCGGCCCCGTTGCACGAATCTATCGCCACGCGCAGCCTCCCGCCCGCCGCCCTGGGCAGCGGCCCGAGCGCGTCGAGAATCGCGCGGACGTGCAAATCTATTGCGCCCGGCGAAGGCTCGACGCCGCGCATCTCGGAGCCGGCCACCTTTCGGTACTCGCCCTGGTGGTAGATGTCGAGGAGCTGCCGCGCCTGCGCGTTCGTCAGGAAGAGGCCGGCCGAGTTGATGAACTTCAGCGCGTTCCACTCGGCCGGGTTGTGGCTCGCGGTGATGGCGATGCCGCCGCGCGTGCGGCGCTCGCGCACGAGCAACTGCACGGTCGGGACGGGGCACACGTCGAGGTCAACGACGCGGCAGCCGCTCGACAGGAGGCCCGCGACGACCGCCTGCCTGACCATCTCGCCCGACGTGCGCGTGTCGCGCCCGATGCAGATGGTGCCCGGCCCCGTGTAGGTGCCGAACGCCTGCGCGAAGCGCACCAGCAGCGACGGCGTCAGGCTGTCGCCGACGACGCCGCGCACCCCGGAGATGCTGATCTTTAGTGTCGGTATGGCGCGCATCTTAAAAGCCGTGAATCGTGAATCGTGAAAGGCAGCTCTTCTATTTGCGATTCACGGTGCTTGTGCCCTTCACCCCCTTCAGGTCGAGGCGGAAGAGGCCGCCCTTCGTCGTCTTCTCTTCGCCGAGCGCGCCGGTGACGTAGAGCTGGTCCATGCGCGGGCCGCCGAAGGCGACGTTGCTCGTGGTCAGGTTGCCGGCCGCGTAGCTGCGCAAAAGTTTCCCCGACGGGCTTAAGACCTGCACGCGCCGCATGCCGTAGTGCGCGACGTAGAGGTTGCCGTCGGCGTCGAGGCACATGCCGTCCGGCTCGCTGGCGATCTGCCCGTCGCCCTTCGAGGGGAGGTCGGCGAAGACTTTCATGCCCGCCACTTTGCCCGGCGAGGCGAGCATGTAGACGAGGACGCGGTTGTGATTGCTCTCGCCGACGAGCAGGGTCTTGCCGTCCGGTCTGAGGACGATGCCGTTC
Organism: Pyrinomonadaceae bacterium; assembly: GCA_035296285.1. Lineage (GTDB taxonomy): Bacteria > Acidobacteriota > Blastocatellia > Pyrinomonadales > Pyrinomonadaceae > QHXN01. The sequence goes on from DATHBF010000449.1 coordinate 11,913, forward strand.
GGGAAGGCCAGCCCGCCGGCGACGAGATGCGTCTCGCCCCGCGCGTCAACGTAGTGGACCGTGCCGATAGGATTCTCGCGCGAAGAGCCGCCGGGGTCTGTGAAGTAGAAGCCGCCCGCGCCGTCGAGCGTCAGGTCGTTGGGCGCTCGCAAAGGCTTGCCTTCATGCTCGGAGGCCGCCTTGCCGATGACCTTCCCCGAGGCGTCGAGCCTGAGCACCGCACGCTGGCTTCCGTCGCAGACGAGGTGTGTGCCGTCGGCCAGAATCTTGTGGCCGTTCGGCGCGCCCGTCTTCGCCCACGCCTCCGCGACCCCCTCGTGTCGGACGCGGTAGATGGTGCCGTTGTAAACGTCCGAGACGTAGAGCGCGCCGTCGCGGCCGACGACGACGCCCTCGCTATAGCCGGGGACTTCGACGACCTTGACGGCCTTGACGCCGCCCTCCGGCGGCAGCCCCGCGCCCGCGTCGGCGGCGAGGATGAGTGCGAGTGCGCAGATAAGTTGTTTCATCATAGTTTCGCTACTTCGTCAGCAGGTCGCGCGCCCAGTCGAGCAACTCTCGCGCGCGCGGCTCGGATTCGGCCTCGGCGATGACGCGGATGAGCGACTCCGTGTTCGACACGCGGACGTGCGCCCAGCCGTCCGGCCACGCGACCTTGAGGCCGTCCGTCTCGTCGTAGTCGAGGCCGCCCCTCTCAAGCCCGTCGCGCATCCGCTGAAGGAGCGAGTGGATGCGGTCGGGCTCGACCGCGACGTTGTACTTAAGCGTGTGGAAGCGGGGCGTCGCCTGCGCCAGCTCCGACAGCGTCTCGCCCGTGCGCGCCAGGTGTTCGAGGATGAGGCCGACCGCCGCCGCGCTGTCGTGCGTCCACTGCACGCGCGGGACGACGACGCCCCCGCTGCCCTCGCCGCCGACGACGGCCCCGGCCTCGATCATCGCCTCGGAGACGTAAGCCTGCCCGACCGGCGTGCGGATGACGGTCGCGCCGTGGCGCGCGGCCACTCTCTCGACCGCCGCGCTCGTCGAGACGTTCGTGACGACCGTGCCTACCTCGCGCCGCAGTTGAATCTCGCAGGCGACGGCGAGCGTCACCTCCTCCGGCAGAATCTCGCCGCCTTCGGTCACCAGCCCCAGCCGCTCGCCGTCGGCGTCGTGCGCGAAGCCGACGTGGGCGCGGCCGGCGCGGACGACGGCTCGCAGTTGCGCCATCGTCCGCCGGTTGGGCTCGGGCGCGTGCGGGAACGGCGCTCCCGGGTCGTCGTTGACGGTCAGCACTTCGCAGCCGAGCGCGCCGAGCCAGCGAGGGCTTAGCAGCGAGCACGAGCTGTTGCAGCAGTCCACGGCGACCCTCAAACGGCGCGCACGAATCGCGTCTACGTCGAAGGCGCGCGAGAGCACGTCGAGGTGGTGCGAGACGGCGTCCTCGCGCGCGACGCCGCTCCGAATATGCCGCCAGGTGGCCTTGGAGAATTCGCCCTGGTGGTAGATGTCGAGCAGTTCGTCGGCCTGCGCCGCGTTCAGGTAGAGGCCGTCGGCGCGGACGAACTTGAGCGCGTTCCAGGGCTCGGGGTTGTGGCCCGCCGTGATGGAGATGCCGCCCTCGGCCGCGAGCCACGGGGCGGCGAGCTGCAAAGAGGGCGTCGGGCACACGCCCAGGTCAACGACCTCGCAGCCGGCCGCGAGCAGGCCCGAGAGGACGGCCGCGTGCACCATCGGCCCCGAGGTGCGCGTGTCGCGGCAGACGAGGATGCGCCCCGCGTCGAGGTAGGTGCCGAACGCCTGCGCGAACGCCACCGCCAGCTCCGGCGTGAAGGTCTCGCCCACCACCCCGCGCACGCCGCTGATTCCGATTTTGAGCGAATTCACTAACGCTAACTTTTACCGGCGTTAATTTGGTAACCTCAAGTATGACACCGTAACTTACGCCGTGCGCGCGCGCGCGCGGGCGAAACTCCCGAATCTCCGGAGAGACTTACAGACGATTCACACCACCCGCCCGCTACGGCCGAGGAACACATGAGAGCGAGAATCCGCCTAGCCTTTATCCTGCTCCTGATATGCGCATCCAACGTCTTCGCCCAGAGCGCGGCCGCGACGCCGCGCCACAACCTGATGCCGGTGCCCGCCTCCGTGCGGTTTAACGACGGCCGGCTCGGTGTCGGCAAATCCTTCAACGTCGCCGCCCGCGGGCACACGGACGAGCGCCTCCGGGCCGCGGTCGAGAGGTTCCTGCGACGCCTCGAAGGCCGCACCGTGATGGAGCTGCGGCGCGGCCTCGCGGCGGACGCGGGCGCGGCGTCTCTCGTCATCGAGGCGGCCGGGCCGGGCCGCGCCGTCCCCGCGGTCGAGGAGGACGAGTCTTACGCGCTCGAAGTTACGGACAAGCAGGCCGTGCTCAAAGCGCCGACCGTGGTGGGCGCGATGCGCGGGCTTGAGACCTTCCTGCAACTGCTCGACGGCGACCGCGGAGGCTACTTCGTCCCGGCCGTGTCCATTCAGGACCGGCCCCGCTTCCCCTGGCGCGGGCTGATGTTAGACGTGGCCCGGCACTACCAGCCGATGGAGGTCATCAAGCGCAACCTCGACGCGATGGCCGCCGTCAAGCTGAACGTCCTGCACTGGCATTTGACGGAGGACCAGGGCTTCCGCATCGAGAGCAAGAAGTTCCCCCGCCTGCACACGCTCGGCTCCGACGGTCAGTTCTACACGCAGGAGGAGGCGCGCGAGATTATCAGTTACGCGCGCGAACGCGGCATCCGAGTCGTGCCCGAGTTCGACATGCCGGGCCACGCGACCAGTTGGCTCGTCGGCCACCCCGAGCTGGGGAGCGCGCCCGGCCCCTACACCATCGAGCGCGGGGCGGGCATCTTCGAGCCGTCCTTAGACCCCACGCGCGAAGAGGTCTACAAGTTCCTCGACACCTTCTTAGGCGAGATGGCCGCGCTCTTCCCCGACGCCTACCTGCACATCGGCGGCGACGAGAACGAGGGCAAGCAGTGGGACCGCAACCCGAAGATTCAAGCCTTCATGAAGGAGAAAGGCATCAAGGACAACCACGCGCTACAGGGCTACTTCAACCGGCGCGTGCTCGCCATCCTCAAAAAGCACGGCAAGGTCATGATGGGCTGGGACGAGATTTTCCAGCCCGACCTGCCCAACGAAGTCGTCATCCATTCGTGGCGCGGCACGGCGGCGCTGGCCGAGGCCGCACGCCGCGGCTACAAGAGCGTCCTCTCGAACGGCTACTACATAGACCTCATCTTCCCCACGCACCAGCACTACGCGAATGATCCCATCCCGGCCGACTCGGCGCTCAAGCCCGAGGAGGCGGCGCGCGTCCTCGGCGGCGAGGCGACGATGTGGAGCGAGTGGGTCACGCCCGAGACGATAGACTCGCGCATCTGGCCGCGCACGGCCGCGATAGCCGAACGCCTCTGGTCGCCGCGCGACGTGCGAGACGTGGACGACATGTACCGCCGCCTCTCGGTCGTCAGCGTGCGGCTCGAAGAGCTGGGCCTCACGCACGAGAAGAATCAGGCGATGATGCTCAGGCGGCTGGCCGGCGGGCGCGACACCGCGCCGCTCCAGACGCTCGTCTCCGTCGTCGAGCCCGTCAAGGAGTACAGGCGCTACCAGCAGCGCCCGCAGACGATGCTCTCGCCGCTGACGGGCCTCATCGACGCCGCGCGCCCCGACAGCGACGCCGCTCGCCGCTTCGCCTCGCAGGTTGACGCGCTCCTCTCCGACGCGCCGCGCTTCGAGGCCCACTCGATGCAACTCCGCAACACGCTCACGCAGTGGCGCAACGCCGGCCCCGAGCTGGAGGTTCTGCTCGACCGCTCGCCCGGGCTGCACGAGGCCCGGCCGCTCGCAAAGGATTTGGCCGAGCTGGGGACGGCCGGGCTGGAGGCTTTGTCCTACCTCTCGCGCGGAGTCGCGCCCTCGGCCGAGTGGCGCGACGCCCGACTCGCCGCCCTCGATGCGGCCGCGAAGCCCAAAGCCGCGCTTGAGTTCGCGGTCGTCCCCGCGGTCAGGCAGCTCGTCGTCGCCGCCTACGAACAGCCGCGGCTCAGTCGCCAGACGCCGGCCGAGTGGAAGTCGCAGGTCAAACAGCTTTCCGCGCCCGCGTCGAAGCCGCCCGGCCGATAGGAGATAGTTTCAGGGGGCAGGCGGGGGCGCGGCGGTGTCGTCGTCGCCGGCCTGCGTCTTGCCCTCGCCCTTGAGCTTCTCGACGATGCGCATCTCTTCGCGCGCGCGCTCCGGCTCCTTAAGCCGCGCGTAGAGCAGGGCGAGGTTGTAGTGGGCCTTCGGGTCTTCGGGGCTCAGCTTGACGCCGGCTTCGAGCGCCGCCCGCGCCCGCCCGTAATCCTTCAACTTCAGGTAGGTGGCCCCGAGCGCGACGTGCGCGTGCGAGTAGGTCGGGGCCAGTCGGATCGACTTCCCGAAAAGTTCCACCGCGCGCGAGTCGTCGCCCTCGCCCTGTGCGATGAGGCCGAGGTAGTAGAAGGCTTCGGGCGTGCCGGCGTTGGCGCGGACGCTCTTCTCAAGCCACCCGCGGGCCTCCGCGTGGCGCTTCTGTTTGAGCAGCACGTAGCCGAGGTGAAGCTGGCCCTGCACGTCGTCGGGGCGGAGCTTAAGGAATTGGCGGAAGGACTGTTCGGCCTCGTCGAGACCGGTTCGCGGTTGCCCGAGCCACGCCGAGCCGAGCGCGAAGTGGTACGAAGGCTCGCCGGGGTTGAGTCCGACGGCGCTTTGAAACGCCGACACGGCCGCGCGCGCGTCGCCTTTCTTCAGGCGCGCTTCGCCGAGCACGGCGAAGAGCGGGGCCGAAGCGGCCGGCGTCCCCTTCAGGCTTTCGGCGAGGGCGACGCACTCGTCGAGGCGGCCCACCTTGAGCAGCAGCCACGCGAGCCTGTGCCCCGCCTCCGCGTTCGCCGGCTCGCGCCGCAGCACCTCCCTCAACTCCGCGGCCGCCCTCTCCGGCTCGCGCTTGAGCAGGTGGAGGTGGGCCAGGTTCATGCGCGCGCCCGTCAGCCCCTCGTCGCCGCGGACGGCGCGCTTGAAGAGCGACTCGGCCTCGTCGAGCCGCCCCTGCTGCGCGCGGATGGCGCCGAGCAGGTTGAGCGCCGCCGCGTCTTCCGGCGCGGCCTTCAGGACCACGTTCAACTGCCGCTCGGCCTCTTCGAGCCGCCCGCCGCCGATGAGCGACGCGGCGCGCTCAAGTCTCCCCACCCGTTCACCCGACTGCGCCCACGCGCCCGCCGCGGCCGCGAACGCGACACAGACGAGCGCGAGCGCCCTCAACGACAAGCGGGCGGCAGATTTGAGCGGAGAACTTTGCACGGCCTTGCCTCTTGTAACTTCCCGCCTACCGCTTTTGCGCGGCCCTTAAATCCTTCTGCCCGACGATTCCCTGGCCTTCCTTGACGGTGATAAGGCTGTTCACCTTCGCGTTGGTGATTCTATCGACCGCGCCGCCCGGCCAGCGGACTTCTATCAGGTCAACCTTCGTCCGCTTCTCCAACCCGAAGTGCAGCCGCAGGTCGCTCTGCGAGATGTAGCTGTCGCCGCTGCGGACTTCGTCCTTCTGCACGAGGTCGCCGGAGACGACCTTCACGCGCGCCCCGACGCCCCCTCGGTTGCTCTTGACGCCGACGGTCTTGACGAGGACGGAGTTGTTTAAGTTTCCGCCGTCGTTGCGAAGCAACTGGGCCGCGCCGCCGAGGTTGTTGACGACGAGGTCAACGTCGCCGTCGTTGTCCATGTCGCCGAAGCCGACGCCGCGCGCCGCGCGCCTCTCGGCGAAGGGCGGGCCGAGTTGTTCGGCCGTCTCGTTGAAGGTGCCGTCGCGGTTATTGCGGTGGACGAAGTTGCGCTGGAGGAAGGTCTTGATCTGCGGGTAGACGTGGCCGTTGCCAACGAACAGGTCAACCCACCCGTCAGAGTCGTAGTCGAAGAACTTCGTGCCCCACCCGACGTAAGGCAGGCTCACCGCCGCGACCTTCGCCGCGTAGGACACGTCGGAGAAGGTGTTGCGGCCCTCGTTGCGGTAGAGCGTGTTGTAGTCGTCGTCGAAGTTGGTGACGAAGAGGTCGAGGCGGCCGTCGTGGTCGTAGTCGGCGACGGTCACGCCCATCGACCCCTGGGCCGCGCCGTTCTCGCTGAGCGCCGTGCCCGAGAGAAAACCGATGTCCTTGAAGGTGCCGTCGCCGTTGTTCTTATATAGGAAGTTCGGCGTCGAGTCGTTGGCGACGAAGATGTCGGTCAGGCCGTCCTCGTCGAAGTCGCTGCTGATGACGCCCATGCCGTAGTAGCCGTTGGGGTCCGAGACGCCGGCCCGCTTCGACACGTCGGCGAAGGTGCCGTCGCCGTTGTTGCGGTAGAGCGAGTCGCCGTCGCCGGGCAGGCCGCGCGGTCCGCACTGCACGGCGACGCCCTTGAACTGGCAGGTCTTATCTTTGCCGAACTCGGGCAGGTTGTCGAAGTCGAACGAAACGTAGTTGGCGACGAACAGGTCGAGCCACCCGTCGTTGTCGTAATCGACGAACGACGCGCCGGCCGACCAGCGCGGGTCCGGGACGCCCGCCCGCTGCGTCACGTCCGTGAATGTCCCGTCGCCGTTATTCTTGAGCAGGTGGTTCGGCCCGACGCAGGTGACGTAGAGGTCGTCGAAGCCGTCGTTGTTGTAGTCGCCGACGGCCGCGCCCATGCCCCAGCCGATGTCGCCGACGCCGGCCTTGTCCGTCACGTCCTCGAACTTCCAGTCGCCGCGGTTGCGGTAGAGCACGCTCCGGGTCTTCCCCTTCGTCTTCACCAGCTCGACGGTGAGCGAGTTGACGAGGTAGATGTCGAGCTGCCCGTCGTTGTCGTAGTCGAGGAGCGCGACGCCGCCGCTCATGGACTCGACGATGTAACGCTTCTCCGGCGTGGAGACGTGGCGGAACGAGACGCCCGCCGGCCCGGCCACGTCCGTGAAGCGGGGGCCGACCGATTGGCCGGCGGCGGGCTGACGCGCGAAGAGCAACAGGACGACGAGCGCCGCGAGCAAACCCGGCCTCATGGTTTCGCCTCGCGCAGCGCCTTCTCCTTCAACTGCCGGGCGGTTTCCAGATGCCGCTCGCCGTCGGCCTGGCGGCCCGCGGCGATGTAGGCGCGGCCGAGCTGGTAGTGGACGTGTGCCTCGCCGGGGGCGAGCCGCGCCGCCGCCTCAAGGCTCTCGACGGCTCCGCGCGCGTCGCCGCGCTTGAGCAGGGCGTTGCCCAGCTCGAAGTGGGCGTTGGCGAACTCGGGCCTCTCGCGCAGAACGTCCCGCATGAGGGAGACGCCCCGCTCCGTCTCCTGCCGCGCGAGCAGCGCGAAGCCGAGATGATACCTGGCCTCCACGTCCGAGGGGTTAAGCCGTAGCTCCGCCTCGAACTCGCGCGCGGCGTCGTCGAGACGGCCCGCCTTCAGGTGGATGAGCCCGGAGTAGAAGTGCGCGAGGCGCACGCGCGGGTCGAGCGCGAGCGCGGCGCGGAGTTCTTCGAGCGCGCGCGCCGCGTCGTTCCGCTCGTAGTGGGCGCGGCCCAAGAGGATGTGGACCTGCGGGCTGTTGTCGCCGAGCGCCACCATCTGCCGCGTGACGCGCTCGGCCTCCTCCTTCCTGCCCGCCTTGCCGAGCGAGAGGGCGAGCGGGTAGTAGAGCGCGGCCTCGCCGGGCCTGGCCGCGACGACCTCGGCGAGCAGCGCGGAGGCTTTGGCGTAGTCTTCGGCCATGAAGTAGCTGAGGCCGAGCAACTGTTTGGCGTGCAGGTTCGAGGGCCGCGCCTTCAGCTCGCGTTCGAGCGGCGCGACGGCGTCTTTGTAAGACTCGGACTTGAAGTGCGCGAGGCCGAGGTTGTAGTCGAGACCTTCGTGGCGCGGGTTCCAGAGCGCGGCCCGCGCGAACTGCTCGGCCGCCGCGCGGAAGTCGCGCCGCTCGGCGCGGAGCAGGCCGATGTTGTTGTGCGCCGCCGCGACCACCTTTTCGTAATAGGCCGACTGCGGGGTCAACTCTTCGCGTTTATCGCCCGCGTCCTGCGCGCCCGTGACCACGTTTTGCGGCGAGACGAGTTCGGGCAGGCCGCTCTGATTCTCCCTGCCGGCGCGGCCCAGGAAGGCGTCGAGCTTCGCCCCGTCGGTCTTGAAGGCTTTGGACTTGAGTTCGGCCGCGCGCTGCAACTCGCGCTCGCCCTCCTGCGTGCGGCCTGCCTTCAGGAGCGACTGGCCGAGGCGGTAGTGCGCGTTCGTCACCTGATAGTCGTTGTGCTCGAAGCCGGGGCTGAAGGCGATGGCCTTGCGGAGAGCTTCAATCGCCTGCTCGTAGCGGCCGAGATTCTGGTAAGCCTGCCCGAGGAAGAAGTGCGGGTCGGCGTTGCGGGGCTGCGCGCGCGAAGCCCTCTCAAGGTGCGCGGCGGCCTCGGCCCAACGCCCCTCGCTGCTGTGGATGACGCCGAGGTGGTAGTTCGCCAGAAACTCGTCGGGGTGCGCCGACAACTCCGCCTGCAACTCCTTCACGGCGTCGCCGAGTCCGGCCGCGCCGTCCTTGAGCAGGTACGCGAGCGCGAGGTGGTAGTGGACGCGCGGCAGGCGCGGGTCGAGCGCGACGGCCCTCTTGAACTCCTCGACGGCTTCGGCGTGAAAGCCCGTCTCGCGGTAGGCTCGCCCGACGAGCACGCGCAGGCGCGCGCCGTCGCCGAGCCCCTTTATCATCCGCTCGAAAACTCGCTGCGCGTCGGCGGGCCGGCGCCCCTTGAGGTAGGCCAGCGAGAGCGTGTAGGCGGCGTCGTAATCCCCGGGCGCGAGCGCGAGCGCCGATTCAAGCTCGCGCGCCGAGCCGGCGAAGTCGCCCAGCATGAAGCGGGTCTTGCCCAGCATGTGGCGGGCCGGCGCGCTCTGCGGGTCGCGCGCGAGGGCGCGGGCGAGAGGCTCGGCGGCCTTCTGGTATTGGCCGGCGTGGAAGTAGGCGATTGAGAGCTCGACGAGCGCCCCGACCGAATCGGGGCGGCGGGCGGCGGCCGCTTCATGCGCCGCGACCGCCCGCGCGTAATCGCCCTGCGCGACGTAAGCCCTGCCCAGCGCCGGGTAGGCCGCGGCGAGGATGGCCTCGAACTCGGCCTCGGCCGCGGCGAAGTTCCCGGCGCGGTGGTGCGCCTCGGCGGCCTCGTAATGCTTGCGGAACGAATCGCCCGGCGACTGAAAGGGGGTGAAGATGAGGAGCAGCAGCGCGAGCATGGACGAGGGGGAATGCATTGCTGGTTTGAAAGACTCGGGTCGGACTCGGCAGAAACCGGGACGGAGGGCGAGGGTGATTAAACCCCCGCCCTCCGTCCGCGTCGTGGCCTGACCGAATTATATCAGAAGCCGAACTTCAGGCCGAACTGAATTTCGCGCGGCCCCCTGGTCGAGCCCGCCCGGCCGAAGGCACTGTTGCCGAGGTTGTTCTCGATGCCGAAGGGGGCGACGCTGGCGTTGTGCCCGCGGTAGTTGACCAAGTTGAAGACGTTGAACATCTCGCCGCGGAACTGGATGTTGTAGCGCTCGCGCATCCTCCAGTTCTTGGCGAACGAGAAGTCTACGTTCTTGATGCCCGGCGCGCGGACGTACCCGCGCGGGAGGTTGCCGAACGTGCCCGGCGCGGGCAGGGCGAAGGCGAGGCGGTTGATGAGCAGCGAGCGGTCTCCGGGGTTGTCGAGGTAGACGGGCTGGCCCGCGACGAGGTTGGGCCGCTGCACGGTCGCGTTGCCGAGGCCCGCCCGGTCAACGCCCGTGATGATGTTGAGCGGCGTGCCGCTGTAGAAGGAGGCGATGGTGTTGAACTGCCAGTCACCCAGGACGGCGTTCGCCAGCCGGCCCCGGTCTTTGAAGGACGGCAGGGCGTAGACGGCGTTGAAGACGAGCGAGTGGCGGCGGTCGAGGTCGGCGTCGCCGCGGTCGATGTCGTAGTTGAAAACGTCGGTCGTGGCGCTGATGTAGGACTGGGTCGGGACGTTGCTGATGGTGTGCGACCACGTGTAGGCCGTCTGGAAGGCCAGCCCGTCGGTGAACCGGCGGTCGATCCAGACCTGCATCGCGTGGTAGTTCGAGTCGCCCGTGGACTCGTCGCGGGTGACGGCGTTCGAGAAGCCGAAGCGGCGGAAGCCGGGCGAGTTGGCGTCGGCCCCGTTCGCGACCTGCTGGCGGAACTGCGGGCGGACGGCGTTGTAGCTGCCGTTAATCAAACGCCAGATGTGGAGGCCGTGGTTGCCGACGTAGGAGACCTCGGCCACGGTGTTCTTCATCACCTCGCGCGAGACGGTCAGGTTCCACTGCCAGCTCTCGGGCGGGCGGAAGTTGGGGTCAACCGAGTTGACCGCGCCCACGTCCTGCGCCCGCGCGGCGAGCACGGCGGCGTTGGCGTTGTCGAGCGTGCGGCAGGTCGGGCAGTCGGCTAAGGAGACGGCGCCCGGGTTCCAGCCCGTGTCAACCTGCGTCGTCCACGGCGGGTTGAGCGAGAGCCGGAGCAGCGACGCGATGACGTTCGAGCGGCTCATGTAGCGGCCGAAGCCGAGGCGCAGCGCCGTCTTGCCGTCGTCGGTGATGCCCCACGCCAGGCCGACGCGCGGCTGGAAGCCGTGCTTGTAGGCGTTGACGAGGGCGCGCGGCAGCCCCGCCGCCTCGGCCTGGTCGGCGCGGACGTAGCCGGAGTTCAAGTTGACGCCGTCGAAGCGTTCGGGAATCCAGTTCGTGATGCGGTCGTCGGCGGAGAAGGCCGGCGGGAAGTAGGAGTAGCGCAGGCCTAAGGTGAGCGTCAGCCGCGGGTGCGCCTTCCAGGTGTCGTTGCCGTAGAACTCGAAGTCGCGCCAGCGGCCGAGCGTCATGTCCTGCCGCTGCAACTCCGTGTACTGGAGGATGGGCAGGTCGCGGAGCAGCAGGTCGGTGATCAGGCTGTTCGTGCGGCCGCCGTCGGTCTGGACGGTGTAGACGCCGCTGCCGCCGCTCGGCTGCTCGTCCTTCTTGTTGTGGCTGAAGAGGACGCCGAACTTCGTGCTGTGCGGGCCGAAGACCTTCGAGAGGTCGTCCTTCCAGATGAAGAGGTCCTGGTGGTTCTCCCAGGGGGCCTGGTGCCAGAGGTTGCCGTAGCCGCCCGCGCCCCAGCCGACGGTCGGGAAGCCGGTGCCTGCGACGCGCGGGAAGACGGTCGGGAAGACGGCGGCGACCTGCTCGTTGAGCGTCTGGCCGACCGCGCTCGTCGAGACGAAGATATCGTTGCCGGCCTTCGAGAACTGGAACTCGTTGACGGTCGTCGGGTTGATGGTGTTCGCCAGCTTGACGGCGAAGCTGTGGCTCGGCTGCTCCCAGTCCGAGGAGAGCGTCGGGAACGGCGTGTCGCCCCAGAAGTTGCCCGACGCCTCGCCGTGCACCCACGTCTCGTTGATGTAGCGCACCATCAGGTTCATCTTGTCCGTGATGGCGATGTCGCCGCGGATCAGGTCCTGGCGGGTGTTGACGGGCTGCAAGGGCGAGTCGCTCCAGTTCGCGCCGGTCTTGCGGCCCGTCGGGTCGTCCACGCTGTTCGGCAGCGGGAAGACGTTCATCATCGCGAGTCCGGCCGGGCTCAGGCGCGACTGCGGGATGATGTTGCCGGGGAACCGCTGGCAGGTGGCGGCGCTGAAGACGCGGTTGCCGTTGGTGTCGCGCGTGCAGGTGGTCGGGTCCCAGGGGAGGTTGCCGGTGAGCGCGCCGCTGAAGTCGCCGCGGCGCTCGGCGGCCGTCGGGACGAGGGCTCGCAGCGGCGTCCCGCGCCGCTCGCGCCGCCACTCCTCGGACCAGAAGAAGAAGGCCCGGTCCTTGACGATGGGGCCGTTGAAGTTGCCGCCGAAGTTGTTGTAGCGGAGTTTCGGGCGCTTGCCGCCGGACTGGTTCGTGAACCAGTCGTTGGCGTTCAGCTTGTCGTTGCGGAAGAACTCGAAGAGCGAGCCGTGGAAGGTGTTGGTGCCGCCCTTGGTGACGAGGTTGATGACCGCGCCCTGCGCCTGCCCGTACTCGGCCGAGAAGCTGTTGCGCTCGACGCGGAACTCGGCGATGGAGTCGATGGACGGGAAGACGAGGAGGGTGGCGTTCGAGCCCACGTCCATGTTGTTGACGCCGTCCACCGTCCACATGTTGGCGTTCGACTGGTTGCCGTTGACCGACACGTCCACGTGCGAGTCGAGCCCCGTCCCGCGCGTGCCGAAGGCGCCGCCCTCGTTCGGGGCCGACAGCCCCGGCACGAGCGTCACCAGCGCGGCGTAGTTGCGGCCGTTCAGGGGCAGTTCCGTCACCTGCTTCTCGGAGACGAGGCTGCTGACCTTGCCGCTCTCGCTCTCGACGAGCTGCGCCGCGCCGCTGACCGTCACGGTCTCGCCTATCGAGCCGATTTCGAGCGTGAGGTCAACGACCACGCGGTCGGCGACGTGCACCTCGATGCCGGGCGCGACCGTCTTCTTAAACCCCGACGGGGCCGTGCTCACGGTGTACCGCCCCACGGGCAGGCTCGGCGCCGAGTAGGTGCCGTCCTCGCCTGTGCGGACGGTGCGCGTCTGCCCGGTGGCCTCCTCGACGATCGTGACCTCGGCCCCGGACACGGCCGCGCCCTGCGGGTCGCGCACCGTGCCGCTGATGCTGCCGACGGTGCTCGTCTGGGCGCTGGCGACGCCCGCAAGGCCGGCCGCCAGCAAAACCAGCACGACGCTCAGACCGAAAATCTTTTTCATGACTCGGGCTCTCCTGACGCGTTCGGGCCGGCCCTCGTCTGGAGGCCCGAATCAAATTCAAACAGGTGTGGAGAAGGTCTAACGGCTCGCCGCGCCCCCGGAAGTTCGGGAGCATCATTGACTATCTTGTCGATAATAGAACGAAGCCGGAGCCAAATTTCGGAGCCGGTGCGGACAGATTAGGACGTGGATACACTCTAAACCCTTTATTTATCAGGACGAAAGTTACTGTCAGTAAGATACGCTGTCCCTCGCGTTCGGGCGCGTATTTCCCGGGAAAATCCGCACGTTACAGCGGCGATGTAACCTCGTTACACGCGCCGAGTTGTTGAGAAACAACGCGCCGGCTTATAATTCGGGCCGCCGTAACTCGTTGGCCCCGGCCTTTGTAGGAATACCGAACAAATATTTCTCATTCACAAGCGGCGGCGCTCTTTCGGCTTCCCGTTCGGGAGTATGGAATTAGACAGGGAACAGAAGCTCGCGCAGTTGGAGAAGGTTCTCCAGAGCCGCACGCTCCAGAACTCGGAGAGCCTGAAGGCATTCCTGCGCTTCGTCGTGGAGAAGACGCTGGACGATCAGGGCGCGCTCCTCAAGGAGTACACCATCGCCACGGAGGTCTTCGGCCGTAACAGCGACTACGACCCGCGCATCGATTCGGTCGTGCGCGTGCAGGCCGGGAGGCTGCGGACGAAGCTTCAGGAGTATTACACCACCGAGGGCAAGGGCGACTCGGTCGTCATCGACCTGCCGAAGGGCCACTACTACCCGGTCTTCACCTGCCCGCGCCCGGATGCCCCGCAGGATTCTCCGCCGCTCGCCGTCCTGCCGCCGGCCGAGGCGCCCGCGACGAACGGGCACGCCGCACCCGCCGCACACGCCGAGGGACAACGCGCGCGGGGCAGGGCGAGGGCGTTCGTCGTGCCGGCGCTCTGCGCCGCCGTCGCCCTGCTGGGCATGGCGGCGCTCGCGCTCTACGCGTCCAACCGGGAGTTGCGACGGCAGGCCGCGGCGGCGGCCGCCCCCGACCCTTCGCTCGACAACGAAGACTTCAAGGCCGTCTGGGGGCCGTTCGTGGACGAGCCGGAGCCGCCGCTGCTCGTCCTGAGCAACCCGACCGTCTACCGCTTCCTGAACAAGGCCGACCCGGAGTCGCTGGCGCGGCGCGCCATGGAGTTGAGCCCCGCGCAGACGCGCGCGCTCGTCGAGGCGCCGGAGTTCAAAGGCCAGTGGACGGGCGGCGAGTCGCCCAAACTCATCCCCTCGCTCGGCATGTACACGGGGATGGGCGAGGCCATCGGGCTCTACCGCCTGACCGACCTCTTCCGGGCCGCGGACAAGGGCATCATGCTCCGCCAGAGCCGGCAAGTCTCGGCCGCCGACCTGAAGTACCGCAACGTGGTCCTGCTCGGCAGCATTTACGTCAACGAGTGGACGCGCCGGCTGCCCACGGTCGAGAACTTCAACTACACCTTCAACGCGACCATCGAGAACCGCGACCCGCGGCCCGGCGAGGAGCGCGAGTACAAGCCGCAGTTCAACCCCGAGACGGGCGGCCTCTCCGTCGACTACGCGCTCGTCACGGTCAAGCCGAACGTCTCCGGCGAGCACGCGGTGATGACGCTCGCCGGCATCTTCAGCGAGGGGACGGAGGCCGCGGCCGAGTTCGTCACCACTCGCAACCACCTCGCGGTCCTCGGCCAGAGCCTCCGCCAGCTCGGCGGGCAGCGGCCCCCGCCGAAGTACTACCAGGCGCTCCTCAAAGTCGAAGTCGAGAACGGCACGCCGACCACCATCACCCTCCTCTCGCTGCGCGCGCTCCCCGCGCCGAGCAAGTAAGAGCAGGGCGGCTCACCTCTTGCGCGCGTCGCCGAGCCTCTCGGCCGTCCTCTTAATGCCGTCACTGAGGAGGAGGATGTGCCGCAGGTCGCGGTCGGCCTTGGCCGACTGGTTCACGTCCACCACCGCCGGCTCTTTGAAGACGGGGTTCTCCGTGAAGCTGTCTATGCGCTTGCACATCGTCACCAGCGCGTCCCTCATCTGCCCTTCGCCGATCTCGACCGGCTCCTTTCTTTCGCCCTCCGCGGTGCCGGCGCGCGTGAGGTAAGTTTTCAGCCGCCCGGCGCGCCTGTTGATCTCCTCCGCCTCTTCGGCAATGAACTTGTAGTCGAGCGGCTTTTCCGAGCGGAGGTGACGCACCACCTTGTTGCGCAGGACCTGGATACTCTTGAAGTCGTCCTTCACCTGTTCGGCGGCGGCCTCCGCGCCGCGCCGGTCCTCTTTCTTCGGGCCGCCCAGTATCTCAAGGCTGCGGAGTTGAGCCTCGCGCTGCTGCCTCTCGCGTGCCTCGGCCAGGGGGTCGCGGTTGCCCGGGGCCGGCGGGCCGGGGAGCGTGCTCTGCTGCGCGCGCGCCGGGAGGGCCGCAAAAACGCACGAGAGGCACGCCGCCCCCGCGAAGCCGATCACGACTCTTGCCACGGGCGCCCGGTGGTTCAGCATCGCCGTCCTCCCTCGACCTTTAATCCGCGGGTGACATATTACAACACTGCCCTCGCCCTCTCATCGGCGAGAGAAACGGGGAGTGATATCATGCCGGCCGGGAACTTCTCTTGAGGCACACGCGCCGACCTCGTTAACATTGCGCTTCATGGCGCCACGTCGAAGAAAGGCGGCTTATGGTGGACCACTCGTCAAAGCCCGTCCTCAGCGCAGCGGCGGCTCTCCTCTTCGCGGCCTTCACCGTGGGGGCGCAAGACCAGGCGGCTCGGAATGCCGAGCGGGTCGCACGCGAGCGGATGGCCCGCGAGGCCGCCGATAGCGAGGAGCGCGAGATGATGCTCGCGCTGACCGAGCGCTACCACAGGTCGGGCGAGCAGCGCGAGCCGCGCCTGGCGTTCGCGCAGATCAGGGAAGACTTCGTGCGCCTACAGGTCGTCAACAACGACCTGGCGCGGGCCGTCTCCGGCGGGGCGCCACTCGACTTTAAACTCGTCTCTAAGTCCGCCTCGGAGATAAAGAAGCGGGCCGAGCGGCTGAAGGAGAACCTGGCGCTGCCCGAGGCGGACGGGGGCGAGAAGCCCCCCGCGTCCCCTGCGCCGACGGACCCGGAGCAGTTACGGACGGCGCTCTCGCGCCTCGACGGAATCGTACTCAGGTTCACGAACTCCCTCCACGCGAAGGGCCTCCGGCGTTTCGACGCCCAGTCGTCCGCCAGGCTGCGGCTCGACCTTGAGGCCATCATCGGGCTGAGCGAGCGTGTGAAGAAGGGCAGCGAGAAGCTGGGCGAAGCTGACCGCTAAACCGGGGCGCCAACAGCGACCCGCCTCACGCCCTTCTCCTCCCACCCCCGAGCCTTTTTTGATCCCTTTCGTCCCGCCTTCACGCGTTCTGAATCAGGGCAACGCAGTCCGCCGCCCGAACCCTATGAAAAACTCGGCAAAAAGTCTCCGCCGCGCGGCGGCCACCCTCTGCTTGATCTGTGTGCTGTCGGCGGCGGCGGGGGCGCAGGCGACTTCCAATAAGAAGGTCCGCGAGCTTCGGCTCGGCGAGACGCTCATCAAAGTCAACGTCTACGAGAAGGCGGGCGGGGCGGCCGTCACCTTCTTCGCGCCGCACCACGACGAGCGCACGGCCGGGCTCACGGCGCGCGAGGCAGTCGAGCGTCGCGGCGGCCGACTCGTGGAGATCGAATCCCTCGACGAAGCGGGCCGCCCCGCCCGCCGCCTCCGCTTCACGGTCGGCGGGAAGCCCCACAGCGTAGACCCCAACAGGATTTACACCGACAACGGACGCCGCTGCGCCTCCCAAGGCCCCGAGGCCGACGCGGCCGTCAAGAGCTTCGCCGACGCCCTGCTCAAAATCATCCTCCCGCCCGAGGCCAGAGGGCCGCGCTTCGTCGTCGCCGTCCACAACAACATAGACTTCGACTCGAAGAGCCCGAAGGACCGGGCCGGGGATTTGACGGCGTCGGCGTACGCGAGGACGGCGAGGCTCGAAGCGACCCCGCCGGGGGGCTTTCACGAGTCGGCTGCGGGCGTCTACCTGTCGAACGCGGAAGGCGACGCCGACAACTTCGTCATCGTCTCGGCCGCGCGCCTGATGCCGCACTTCGCCGGGGTCGGCTTCAACGTCGTCGTCCAGCGGCCGGCGGCCGACCTGCGCGGCGAGAGGTGCGGCGTGGACGACGGCTCCTTCTCCGTCTACGCCGCGCAGCAGGACATTCTCTACGTCTGCCTCGAAGCCGACGCCCTCGGCGGCGCCGAGCGCCAGCGCCAGATGCTCGAAGCCGTCTACGACCTCCTGCCCCGACTCTCCGAGATGTCGGCGAAATAAGAGCGAAGGTTTTCGTGATGCTTTTGCCCGCCCCGTCACGCGTTGTTGTGTGGAGGCACAGTGACCATGTTGACGGGCGCGTTGAAGAGATTGGTTTACGTCTTACTGCTGACGGCGGCGGCGGGCCCGACCTGCCTCGCCAACGGCAGAGTCGTGAAGACGCCCGCACCTTTAAGAGAGGCGACCGCGAGGATGGGGATTGACAGGAACGGCGCCGCCGCCCCGTTCGGCGAAGCCCTCAAGAACGTACTGGCCCGGCGCGGCCTCGGCGCGAGCCCCGCGCGCGCGGGCGACGCCGTCGAGGGGCGCATCCTGCGCGAGTACGGCGCCGTCTTCGTGGCCTCCGAGCAGGTCACGACGCCGCCCGTCTGCATGTTCACGAGCGCCGAGCAGGTCGCCTCGTTCCAGCACCCCTCGCGCGTCGCCGCGGCCGTCGTCGGCGGCGCGACCGTCGAGCTACAGCCCGCGGCCCTGCGCGCCCTGCTCGCCGCGCGCGAGGAGGCTTTGCGGGCCGGCCTCGACATCACGCCGCGCGACGGCTCGGAGGCGGGCCGCCGCGTCTACGCCGACACGCTCCGGCTCTGGGACTCGCGCCTCCTCCCCGCCCTCGACCACTGGCAGGAGCGCGGGCGCCTGACGCGCGCCGACGCCGACCGCCTCCGCTCGCTGCCCGTCCGCGAGCAGGTGGGCGCCGTCTTAGAGTTCGAGCAGCGCGGCATCTACTTCGCCAGGGGCTTTACTAAATCCATCCTCCACTCGGTCGCCGCGCCCGGCACCTCGCAGCACCTCTCGCTGCTCGCCTTCGACGCCAACGAGTACGCCAACGAGCAGGTGCGCCGCATCCTCGCCCGCCACGGCTGGTTCCGCACCGTCCGCAACGACCTCCCGCACTTCACCTACCTCGGCCGCCCCGAGCGCGACCTGCCCGCCCACGGCCTCGTCAAGCTCACGGGCCGTGACGGCGAGTTCTGGGTCCCCAACGTCTGACGCGGCAGTTGTTAGATAGCGAGAGGCCGACCTGACGCCCGGCATCACCCGTGCATCCACTCAACGTACATGAGAGGCAGCGTGATAGGGCGTCGGGTGCATGCCGTTGTTGGGCGGCGCGTTGGAAATCACATGCGCATATGAGAGCGAATGAGGCGCGCTATTTTTTGTTTTCCGTGCTTCTCAAGATGCGCAACAAATACGGGCCAAGGCGGTATGTTGCTTCGATATGGTTCATCACCCGGCGTACCGCCCCGAGATTCCGGAATAACTTGTGGGTCCGGCTCAGTCGTGGCGCAGGGCCACCAGCGGGTTAACGCGCGCGGCGCGGCGCGCGGGGATGTAGCAGGCCAGCAGGGCGACGGCGACGAGCAGCAGAGGCACGCCGACGAAGGTGACTGAGTCGGTCGTGCCGATGCCTAAGAGCAGGCTCGCCAGCACGCGCGTCAGCGCGAAGGCGCCCAACAGGCCCAGCGCGATGCCGAGCAGCGCCATCCGCATCCCCTGACCGACGACCAGCCGCACCACGTCGCGCAGGGCCGCGCCGAGCGCCATGCGGATGCCGATCTCGCGCGTCCGCTGGCTGACGGCGTACGTCATCACGCTGTAGAGCCCCATCGTCGCCAGCAACAGCGCCAGCAGCCCGAACGTCGTCGCCATGCCCGCCGCCACGTTCGCCCCCCAGTACGCCATGGCCAGATTCTCTTCGCCCACCATGACGCCGTAGACGGGCAGCCGCGCGTCCATCTGCGCGATCTCGCGCCGCGCGACTTCCACCGCCGCCTGCGCGCCGCCCTCCGGCTGCGCACTCACCAGCAGGGTCATCGCCGTCCGCGGATTCTGGTAGAGGGGCAGGAAGATGAAGGGCAGGCGGTCTTCGTACAGAGAGCGGTAGCGCCCGTCCTTAACGACGCCGACGATCTGCATCAGGGGCGTGCCCTGCCCGAAGTTGAAGCGCCTCCCGAGCGCGTCCCGCTCGCCGCCGTAGAAGCGGCGCGCGAACTCCTGGTTGACGACGACGACGCGGGGCGAGTCCGCCGAGTCGCGGTCGTCGAAGTCGCGCCCCTCGACGAGCGGTATCAGCATCGCGTCGAAATACTTCGGCGTCACGAGACTCACGTCGCAGTTGAAGCCCTGATTCGGCGGCGGGTCCAGCTCGCCCTCCTTCACGACGGGGCCGCGCGTGGTGTGGCCGACGGCGAGCGGCATCTCGTCAATCATCGCGGCCGCGCGCACGCCGGGCTGCGCCTCGATGCGGCGCAGCAGCTCGGGGAAGAAACGCCTCGTGGCCTCCTGCTCGTCGTAGGCCAGCGACCGCGGGTTGATCATCATCGTGACCAGGTTCTCGGCCTCGAAGCCGGGGTCGGTCTGGCGGACCTCGCGCAGGCTCCTGATGAAGAGCCCCGCGCAGATCAGCACCACGATGGAGATAGTCACCTGCGCGACCACCAGCACGCCGCGCAGGCTCGGGCGGCGGCGGCCGTGGGTCGTCTTCGCGCCCCCTCCCTTGATGACGTTCACGAGGTCGGTCCGCGACGCCAGCACGGCCGGCGCCAGCCCGAAGAGCACGCCCGTCGTCAGCGAGACCGCCATCATCCACTTCAACACGTAGCCGTCCGGCGCGAAGTCGAGGCTGATGGGGTAAGGGACCGGCGGGAAGCTCGCCCACACCGCCCCCGAACTCCAATAAGCGAACGCCAGCCCGAGCGCGCCGCCCGTGAGCGCCAGCAACACGCTCTCCGTCAGGAGCTGGCGCACGATGCGCCCGCGGCTCGCGCCAATCGCCAGCCGAATCCCGATCTCGCGCGCGCGCGTCGTGGCCCGCGCCAGCATCAGGTTCGCCACGTTGAAGCAGGCCAGCAGCAACACCAGGCCCGAGACGCACAGGGCCAGAAACCCGCCGTACCTGATGACCTCGGTCGCGTTCTCGTAACGGCCGCCGAGTTCCGTCGTGAGCTGGATTTTGGTGTCCGCGTTCTCGCCCGGGTAGAGCGTCGCCAGGTCGCCGGCCACGAGGTTCAAATCCGTCTCCGCCTGCCCCATCGTCACGCCGGGCTTCAGACGCCCGTACAGCTTCCACAACGCGTAGCCGCGGTCCGTCCTCCACTCCGCGCGCCGGCCGAACTTCTGCGCCATCATCACGGGCACCCAGAACGCCTTGCGGAGGTAGTATTCCCCTCCGAGGAACGGCTCCGGCATGACGCCGACGATTGTGAACGCCTGGCCGTTCAGGTAGATGGTCTTGCCGACAATTGAAGGGTCCGCGCCGAAGCGGCGCTGCCACAGCGTGTGGCCGATGACCGTCACCGGGTGCGTGTTCGGCGTGCTGTCCTCTTCCGGCAGGAAGCCGCGCCCGAGCAGCGGCTTGACGCCCATCACGTCGAAATAATTGCCGCTGACCAGCTCGCCCCAGATGATCTCGGCGCGCGCGTTGTCGCCCGCGTTGCGGCTCTCGGTGGAGCTGACGCCGGCGGAAGTCTCCCGCCACGCGCAGAGGTCCGAGAAGCTCTTGTTCTGCCCGCGCAGGTCCAGGTAGTTCGTGTATGAGAACTCGCCCCACACCCGCGCGTCCTTCTTGCGCCCCCAGTGCGTGGCGACCAACTCGTCCGGCTTCTCCACCGGCAGCGGGCGCAGGACGAAGCCGTTGACGACGCTCAGGATGGCGGTGTTCACGCCTATCCCTAAGGCCAGCGTCAGCGCGGCGACCGCCGTGAAGCCGGGCCGCTTCGCCAACACGCGCACGCCGTAGCGCAGGTCCCGCAGCAGGTCGTTCGCCCACCGCGTCCCGCGCGCGTCGCGGCACATCTCCTTCACCTGCTCCGGGCCGCCGAGCGCGAGGCGCGCACGCCGCCTCGCCTCAACGGGGCTGCGGCCCTGCGCGATCAGGTCGCTCGTATGCTGTTCCAGGTGAAAGCTCAGCTCCTTCTCAAGCTCCTCGTCGAGCTTCCTCCGCCTGAGCAGGCGACGCCACCAGCCCATCACGCACCTCCTTCGGACAGCTTGAGGATGAGGCCGACGGCCTCGGCCAGGCGGAGCCAGCCCGCGGTCTCGGTTTCGAGCTGCGCCCGCCCTTTGCGCGTCAGCTTGTAGAACTTGGCCTCGCGCCCGGTCTCGGTCGCCTTCCAGTCGGCCGCCAGCAGGCCGCGGTTTTCGAGCCGGTGCAGCGCCGGGTAGAGCGAGCCCTGCGGAACCTGGACCACGCCGCGCGACGCCTGGTCGAGGCGCTGCGCGATGGCGTAGCCGTGGACGGGGCCGAGGGCGACGATTTTAAGGATGAGTAGGTCCAGCGTTCCTTGGGGCAGGTCTGATTTTGTCTGGGTCAGCGTGGGACACCTCCTTCTTCTACATATAACAGCGTCACATGTAGAAGCACAAGGTATACGCCGCGACTCGAAAAAAGTTCTCCGGCTACAGTTTTTTGACGAAGCACCGGCCGGGGAGCTGCCTCACGAGGTCCCGCATCTCAAGGCCGAGCAGCACGCCGGCCAGCTCCTGCACGGGCGCGCCGCTCCGCTCGGCCAGCGCGTCGATGTGCGCGGGCTCGTCCGTCGAGAGCAGCTCGTAGACGGCGCGCTCCCGGTCGGAGAGGTGGGGCGTCGCCTGTGGACTCGGCGAGGCGTGCGCGTCCGTCTTCAGCTCGGGCGGGAGCAGGCGGGCGGCGATGTCGGGCGGGAACTCGGAGGCCACGTCCTGCCACTGCTGGACGAGCTTGGCGCCGGCGCCCTTGATGAGGAAGTTGGTGCCGAAGGAGTTGCGGGAGGTGATGTTGCCGGGGACGGCGTAGACCTCGCGGTCCTGCTCCATCGCCAGGCGGGCGGTGATGAGCGAGCCGCTGTTCTCGGCGGCCTCGACCACGACGACGCCGAGCGAGAGGCCGCTGATGATGCGGTTGCGGTAGGGGAAGTTCTCGGCGACGGGCGGCGTCCCCAGCGGGAACTGCGTGACGAGCGCGCCGCCCTTCTCAAGAATCTCGGCGGCCAGCTTCGAGTGGTCGCGCGGGTAAATCTCGTCGAGCCCCGTGCCGAGGACGGCGACGGTGCGGCCGCCGGCTTCGAGGGCGCCGCGGTGCGCGGCGGCGTCTATGCCGCGCGCCAGCCCCGAGACGATGGTCACGCCGCGCGAGGCCAGGTCGCGCGCCAGCATCGAGGCCACGTTCTGCCCGTAGGTCGAGCAGCGGCGCGAGCCGACGACGCCGACGCACGGCGCCTCAAGACACTCGGCCCAGCGGCCCCGGACGTAGAGCGTGATGGGCGGGTCCGCGATCTCGCGCAAGAGCTGCGGGTACGAGCCGTCGTCGAGGACGAGGATGTCTGCGCCCTCCATCGCGCGCACGCGCTCCAGCTCGCGCGCGGCCTCCTCGTGGCGGTCGCGCAGGGCGATGGACTCGACGGCCTCGGGCCGCAGCCTGAGTCGCTCCAGCTCGGACCTCAGGGCGCCGTAGACGCCCTCGGCCGAGCCGAAGCGTTCGAGCAGCCGCGCGGCCGCGCGCGGGCCGACGCCCGGCGTCATGTTCAGAGCTATCCACTCTTTCATGGGGATGATTTAATTGCTGATCGGAAATTGCGGAAAGGTGGTGGGTGACTCAGGCGTCAGAAATCCCGAGTCCGAAATCCGCAATCGAGTTGGCGGAGGCGTGTGGGAATCGAACCCACCCGCGCCTGCTCTCACAGTCGCGCTGACGGTTTTGAAGACCGCGCCGCTCACCAGAACGGATGCGCCTCCACTGCCGCGAGGAGTCTAGAACCTAAGCGCCGGGGGCGCCGGCTGTCAAGCGGGGCCGCCCGTCGGCGTTGACGCTTGCGCCCACCCGCGTGCTAGAATCCACGCCCACACAGGCAGCCCCGACAGAAGTTGACCCCGCCGCGGGTTGGCGCTCGCCGGGCCGGCCCGAAAGTGCGGGCGCCGGGGGGAGGCACCATCGCCAAGGTTCTTAAGTCTCTTGCAATACTCTTCATCACAGCGCCGATGTTCGGCGCCGCGCAGCAGCGTTGCGACCGCCCAGCGCCTTCGCCGCCGGCCGGGTCGGCCGCGCGTGTCGCATCGTCTCCCGCGCGCGCGGAGGGCGAGCGAATGAGCAGTCTGCCGAATGGGACTTGGGGGGGGCGCGGGGTGGTGCTCGTCGTCACGGCCGAGGGCGCCAGCGTCGAGTACGACTGCGCCAACGGGACCATTGAGGGGCGGATCGAATTAGACGCCGACGGCCGCTTCGACGTGGCCGGCACCTTCGTGCCGGAGGGCGGGCCGGTCAGCGTCCCCGCCGACGGGGCCAAAGAGAGAAGCATTAAGGCCCGTTACGTCGGCCGCGTCGAAGGGAAGAAGATGACGCTGGACGTGAAGTTCCCCGAGACGGGGGGCGGCCCCGGCGCCCTCACGCTCACGCTCGGGCAGGAGCCCCGCCTGGAGAAGTGTTATTAGCCGGGGCGCCGGGAGGGAAAAAATCTTTGTTGGCGAATCGCCGCGCCTGCTTTATTATTCGTCCGCTCTACGTGAAATCAGATTGACACCGGCGTGTCCGGGTCAGCGGGGCCGGCCCTTTTTGGCCAGCCGATTCCGGCCCCAGCCTTTGCCGCAAAGTTCACCTTACTTCTAACAGCCGCTCCCGAGGCCGTCTCGCGTTAGATGGTCCGAACGGTTCTACAGAATTTGACGGAGGGGAACGTCCGAGGGCGTCGAACTCCAACCTCGCTGAGCGCGAACGTCTGCGACCCCGTGGCGGCCATCGCTCCAACCGCCACCGATCTAAGAAGGAAGAGGTAAATCCCATGAGAACCACCAGTCCCCGTCCCCGGCACCTCCGCGGACATCGCTTTACGCCGTCTCTCAAGTCCCTGAAGCAGGCGTGCAGGCTCGCCCTTTGCACGGCGCTGCTCTGCCAAAGTTTCATTTTCGCCCCGGCCCGCACGCTGGCCGCGCCCGTAGTCCAGTCGGGGGGCCCGCGCAACCTGGAGGTCGAGGAGACGACCATCTCCAGCGGCGCGCTCATAGACCAGGAGATTCAGAATAGTCAGAATGGTAAGCAGACCAGCGGCCCCGACGGCCCTGAAGCGGTCCTGCCGGTCGGGCCGGACGACTCCATCAGCGGCGAGGAGCCGGGGCCGGGGGCTCCCGGCGACAGCGCCGCGTTCGACGCCATCAACTTCGACGAGAACGCCAACCTGACCGGCTTCTTCCAGATACCGCCCGACCCGGCCGGCGCCGTCGGCCCGGGGCACCTCGTCAACGTCGTCAACTCCTCGATTGAAATCTACACCAAGAACGGCGTGCGGCAGTTGCGCCAGTCGTTGAAGAACTTCTTTGCCTCCGCCCCGACGCCGCCGCAGACCGGCACCTTCGACCCGAAGGTCATCTACGACCAGTACCTTAACCGCTTCGTCGTGCTGACGATGGAGAGGATCGAGGCGGCGGGCGCCACGCCGAACCAGTCCCGCGTCTACCTCGCCGTCTCGGACGACAGCGACCCGAACGGCACCTGGTTCTTCAACACGCTCAACACCGAGGAGACCATCAACGGCCGCCAGACCTGGGCCGACTTCCCCGGCCTCACTGTGGACTCCGAGGCCGTCTACTTCACGACCAACCAGTTCGCCCACAACAACCAGACGCAGGCCGGCGTCTTCCAGGGCCAGCGGCTCTGGATCATGGCCAAGGCGCCGTGGTACGCGGGCGGCGCGCCCGTCAACACGCGCTACAACCCGACGGCCCTGGCGAACGCCCAGCCCGGCACCGAGGGCGCGGTCGCGACGACGATGCAGCCGACGCACATGTACGGCGACACGCCCGGCGGCCTCGGCACCTTCCTGCTCGCCTACGGCGGCCTGAGCGACGGCACCAACAACTACGTCCAGGTCATCCGCGTGGACAACCCGCTGGCCGCGCCCACCTTCACGGTGCGCTTCAGCATCGTGGGCACGCGCGCCGCGGACGACGCCACCAACCTCGCCCTGCCGCCCGCGCCGCAGAAGGGGACGAACAGGACGATTGCGACCAACGACCGCCGCTTCTCGCAGCACGGCGTCTACCGCAACGGCCTCATCTACTGCGCCGCCCCCGTCCGCCCGCCCACCGGCCCCGACGCCAACCAGGCGACGGCGCACTACTTCATCATCAACCCCGTGACCATTGACAACCCGGCCGCCGACCCGCCGCCGCAGGACCGGGGCAACATCGGCGCCGAGAACATCGGGGCGGGCACGCACACCTTCTTCCCGTCCGTGGCCGTGGACGCGGTGGGCAACCTGGCCGTCGGCTTCGCCGCCTCCGGCCCGACCATCTACCCCGGCTCCTATTACACGGGGCGGCTGGCCATTGACGCGCCGGGCGCGACCCGGCCGGCCCGCGCGCTGCGCCAGGGTGTGGACTACTACGTCCGCGCCTTCTCCACCTCGACCTCGCCGACCGTCACGAGCCGCTGGGGCGACTACTCCGGCATCTGGCTCGACCCGTCGAACGAGATGGACTTCTACGTCTACAACGAGCACGCGCTCGCGCGCGGCACCATCCTCAACAGCGTCGGCCCGCACGAAGACGGCCGGTGGGGCACCGCCTGGGGCGCCTTTAACGCCGCCAGCCTGGCGGTGGCCCCCGCGACGGCCCTGCCCGGACAGCTCATCATCTCCGAGATGAGCCCGCGCGGCTCCATTGGCCCGCTTGACGAGTTCGTCGAGGTCTACAACAACACCGACGCCGACCACTCCGTCACGGCCGGCGACGCCTCGGGCGGCTACGGCATCGTGGCCGAGGACGGCGTGCTGCGCTGCACCATCCCGAACGGCACGACCATCCCCGCCCGCGGCCACTTCCTGTGCGGGGGCGCGCAGTACTCCTACGGCAGCGAGGTGGGCGTGGACGCCTTCTTCTCGGTCGGGGCGCCGACCTACGGCGACATCGGCGACTCGCAGGGCGTCGCCCTCTTCAACTCGGCCACGAACTTCTCGCTGGCCTCGCGCCTCGACGCCTTCGGCTACACCACCTCGGCCCCGCTCTACCGCGAGGGCTCGGGCTACCCTGTGGCGGTCGTCGTCAACGCCCCGCACAGCTACCCGCGCACCCAGTACTCCGGCTACGAGAAGGACTCGGACAGCAACAGCGCCGACTTCATCTCGGTCAACTCCCGGCTCGACATCTGCTGCGACCCGCAGTCAGCGCTCGGTATGCCCGGGCCGCAGAACCTCGGCAGCCCGAGGCTGAGGCTCGGCCAGCATCCCGTCTCGCTCTTCGACCCGAACGTCGGCGCGTCCACGGCTCCTAACCGCGAGCGGAGTTCCATCGTGGTGCCGAACGGGCAGAACGGCACGCTGCGCTTCCGCCGCACCATCACCAACAACACCGCGTCGCCCGTAACGCGCTACAAGATACGGGTGGTGGACATCTCCACCCTGCAATCGCCGACGACGCCGCAGCCCGGCAGGCCGACGCCGTGCACCGCGCCGTGTGCGGACCTGAGAGTGCTCTCGTCGTCGGACGAGGCGGCCGTGGCCACCTCGACGGGGCCGAAGCCGACTTCGGGGACGACGCTTGACTTCAGCGGCTTCCAGCCGCTCGGGGGCGGCTACAACTCCAGCCTCAACGTCAACCAGGTCCCGGTGGCGCCGGGCGCCTCGGTCAACGTCAACATGCTGGTCGGCATCATGCGGGGAGGCACGGCGAGGTTCTTCTTCTTCGTCGAGGCCCTGCCGTAACCTTTAACCCGCACCCCCGCGACGCGGGGCGGGCCTAACCGGGAGGGGCGGCCGAGTCGTGAAGGCTCGGCCGCCCCTCCCCTTTTCCGCGGCGGCGCCGGCCGCCCGTGCTTGACTCGCGCGGGGCGCGCGGCCATCATTGGGCCGCCGCATTCCAAACGACCGCATCCGAAGCAATCCTATTCTTCCGAACGGGGTGAGTTTTCATGGCAGAAGCCGAAGCCAAAGCCCAGGGGCTCGTCGGGTACGAGGTGCGCGAGGGCGTCGCCCTCCTCACGCTCGACGACCCGCCGGCCAACACCTACTCCTACGAGATGATGCAGCAGCTCGACCGCGCCGTCCTGCGCGCGCGCATGGACGAGTCGGCGCAGGCCATCGTCGTCACCGGCCGCGGCGAGAAGTTCTTCTGCGCCGGGGCCGACATCTCGATGCTCTCCGAGGTCACGCCCGAGTTCAAATACTACTTCTGCCTCCACGCCAACGAGACGCTCTCGCGCCTGGAGCAGACGCCGAAGATCGTCGTCGCCGCCCTCAACGGCCACTGCGTCGGCGGCGGGCTCGAAGTCGCGCTCGCGGCCGACCTGAGAGTGGCGCGGCGCGGCGCGGGCAAGATGGGCCTGCCCGAGATCAACCTCGGCGTGCTGCCCGGCACCGGCGGCACGCAGCGCCTCGCCCGCGCCGTCGGCAAGTCGCGCGCCATCGAGCTGATGGCGACGGGCGAGCTCTTCGACTTCGAGCGCGGCGAACAGCTCGGCCTCGTCAACCGCCTCTTCGACGCCGCGACGGCCGCCGACTTCCTCGAACAGGCGCTCGCCTACGCCCGGCAGTTCACGGCGCCGGGCCGTGCGGCGATGGCGGCCGGGCGCATCAAGCGCAGCGTCCAGTCGGGCGCCGAAGTCCCCTTCGAGTACGGGCTGGCGCTGGAGCGCGAGCTGCAACAGCAGCTCTTCCAGTCCGAGGACGCGCGCGAGGGGATCAGCGCCTACGTCGAGAAACGCAAGCCCGTGTTCAAGGGGAAGTGATGGGCTACGAGAACATCAAAGTCGAGTTCGACGCAGGTGTGGTGACGCTGACGCTGAACCGGCCCGAGAAGCTGAACGCCTTCGCGGGCCGCATGCGCCGCGACCTGGCCGAGACGCTGGAGCACGCGGGCGCGGACCCGGCGGTGCGCGTCGTCGTCATCACGGGCGCGGGCCGCGCCTTCTGCACGGGCGCCGACGTGAAGTACATGAACGAGCTGATGGAGCGCGACGACGCCGAAGAGTTCAGGCGGCTCCTGGGCGCCGGCCGGCGCGTGCTGACGGCCATCCGGCAGATGCTCAAGCCCGTCGTCGCCTCCGTCAACGGCCCCGCCTACGGCGCCGGCTTCAACCTCGCGCTCGCCTGCGACCTCCGGCTCGCCTCCGAGACGGCGACCTTCAGCCAGTCGTTCGTCAAGGTCGGCCTGCACCCCGACTGGGGCGGGTCTTACTTCCTGCCGCGCGCCGTCCCGTCGAACCTCGCCTGCGAGATGTTCTTCCTCGGCGAGCCGATTGACGCGGCGCGCGCCTACCACTTCGGGCTCGTCAACCGCGTCTACCCCGAGGGCGAGCTGCGGGCCGAGACGCGGCGGCTAGCCGAGCGCCTGCGCGACGCGCCGCACGCCTCAATCGCCGCCGCCAAGCGGGCCGTCTATCTGAGCGAGGGCGAGAGCCTGGAGCGGATGCTCCAGTACGAGACCGAGGCGCAGATTCAATGCTTCCACTCGCGCGAGGCCCGCGAGCGCGTTCGCGCCTTCCTCGAACGCCGCCCGCCCCGCGCCTCCGCACCCTGAACGTTACAACGCGCCTCAAAAACTCTTGGCGCCCTGGCTCCTTTGCATGAGAAGTTCTCGCAAAGGAGCCAAGGCGCCAGGGGGAAGTTTTAATTTAACTTTCGGCCTCGCTTACGGCAGGTCGGGCTTCGACAGCGGCGAGCCCTTGTCGCCGACGTAGACGTTGAGGACGGTGAAGTTCGACGGGATGCCGGTGGCGAAGGCGTGGTTGGTCACGAGCAGCGAGCCGTGGCCGTCGAAGGCGATGTTGGCCGGCGAGTCGTAGGGGAAGAACGGGCTCCCGGCGGGGTTGGCGAGCCGCCCCGTCTCCGCCCCCGAAGGGTTGAGGATGGCGATGCCCGACGCGGCCGGCGTCGCGATGGCGACGTAGAGGTTGCTCGACTTGCCGAAGGCGATGCCGTCGGGGATGTCGCCCGGCGCGAACGCCTTGAAGACCTTGAGGTCGGACGCCTGCGGCTGCTCGGAGAGCGGCAGCGTGTAGATGTAGGGCATGCCCGTCGGGTCAATCGAGACGACGACGAAGAGCTTCGAGCGGTCGGGGCTCAGGCGGAGGCCGTTGGCGCCGATGCCGTTGGGGACGGTGCCGAGGCGCGCGTCCTGGAAGTAGATCTGCGGGGTGCCGCCGCCCGCGGGGACGCGCCAGATGGTCGCCTGCAAGGAGTCGGTGACGTAGGCGCTGCCGTCCTCGTCGAACGCGATGTCGTTCGGGAGCGAGGGCGCGTCGAAGAAGGTCGGCGAGCAGGGCGCGTTGTTGCCGTCGCACGCGGGCAGGTCGGGGAAGGGCGTCGAGTAAGACTCCTGCGCGCCCGAGCCGGTGTCGATGCGGTACATGCCGAGCTGGATGTTCAGGACGTAGAGGCGGCCCTGGCCGTCGAAGGCGATGCAGGAGTTGGCGTGCTCGAACTGGAGGGCCTCGCCCTGCGTCGTGTAGGTGGCTTCCGTAGCGCCGGTGTCGCGGTTGAAGGCGACGACGGTCGAGGGGCCGGTGCCGGCCGTGCCGAAGCGGGCCGGACCCGAGACGTAAACCTTATTGCCTTTGACGGCGATGCCTTCGGGGAAGCCCGGCGGCGTCGGGAACGTGGCGAGGACTTGGGCGTCGCCGTAGGGGCGGGCGTGGGAGGCGGCGTTGGTTGAGGGAACGAGCGAGGTGACGGTGGCCGCGGCCAGGAGTGCGGCTGAGGCGATCTTCTTAAGATTCATTTTATGATGGCGCCTTTCTTCGGTTGGTGGCGATGGGCTCGTGCGCGCGGGTGGTCGGGGTCGGCTTGCCGCGCGCGTTAAGGAACTCTCCTCTACACGCATAGGCGCAAAGGCCCCGCGAAAGGGATCAGGGGGCGCGAAAAAAAATTTTCGGCTTGTCGCCCGCGCCCTCCGCCCTTAAACTCTGGACTCACCTATGAAACTTGCGAACAGGACAGCCTTCATCACGGGCGGCGGGCGCGGCATCGGGCGCGCGGTGGCCGAGGCGTTCGCCTCGGAGGGCGCGCGCGTCTTCGTCGTGGCGCGCACGGCCGGCGAGATCGAGCGGGCGGCCGGCGAGATTTGCGCCGGGTGCGGCGAAGGGCAGGCGGGCCACGCCGTCTGCGACGTGTCGGACCCGCGCTCGGTGGCCGACGCCTTCAAGGCGGCCCAGGGGTTCTTCGGCCGCGGCGTGGACATCCTCGTCAACAACGCCGGGGTGGCCGAGAGCTCGAAGTTCGTCGAGACGGACAACGAGTTCTGGGAGCGCCACCTCGCGGTCAACCTCTCGGGCACGTTCTACTGCATGAGGGCGGCGCTGCCCGCCATGATCGCCAGGGGCTTCGGCCGCGTCATCAACGTCGCCTCCATCGCGGGCAAGACCGGCGCGCCCTACATCGCCGCCTACACGGCGTCGAAGCACGGCGTGCTCGGCCTGACGCGCTCGGCGGCGATGGAGGTCGCCTCGAAGGGCGTCACCGTCAACGCCGTCTGCCCCGGCTACGTGGACACGGAGATGACGGCGCGGGCCGTCGCCGGCATCACAGAGAAGACGGGGCGCACCTCCGACGAAGCCCTCGAAACCCTCAAGCGCATGAGCCCGCAGCACCGCCTCGTCACGCCCGAGGAGGTCGCGGCCGTCGCCCTGCTCCTCGCCTCCGAAGAGGGGCGCGGCATCACCGGCCAGGCCATCAACGTGGACGGCGGCTCGGTGCTCTTCTAAACTCTTCCGACATGAAAGTAATCAACCCAGCTTCACTCGGCCGGCCCTCGGGTTACTCGAACGGGCTGCTGACGCCGCCGGGCGTGAGGGTGTTGTTCGTCGCGGGGCAGATCGGCTGGGACGAGAACCGGAGGCTCGTCGGCGAGGACTTCGTCGAGCAGTTCGACCGCGCGCTCGCGAACGTGCTGGCGGTCGTGCGGGAGGCGGGCGGCGCGCCGGGCTCAATCGGGCGCATGACGGTCTACGTGACGGACAAGCGCGAGTACGCCGCGCGCCTCGCCGCGGTAGGAGAACGCTGGCGCGCGCTGATGGGCCGCCACTATCCGGCCATGACGCTCGTCGAAGTCAAGGCCCTGCTCGAAGACGGCGCGAAGGTCGAGATAGAGGCCACGGCCGTGCTCTGAATCATGCTCCAACCCAAATCATTCCTTTACGAAGTGAGCGGCGGCGTCGCGACCATCCGGCTGAACCGGCCGGAGCGCCTGAACGCGCTGACCTTCGAGGTCTACCGCGAGCTGACCGACGCCTTCGCCGCCTTGCAGACGGAGAAGGACGTGCGCGCCGTCGTCATCACGGGCGAGGGCCGCGCCTTCTGCTCGGGCGGCGACGTGCGCGACATCATCGGCCAGCTGCACGGGCGCGACATCGAGGGGCTGCTCGCCTTCACGCGCCTGACGTGCGAGCTGGTGCGCAACATCCGCCGCCTGCGCAAGCCCGTCGTCGCCAGCCTCAACGGCACGACGGCCGGCGCGGGCGCCTGCATCGCCCTCGCCTCCGATTTGAGAATCGCCAGCAACGACGCGCGCATCGCCTTCCTCTTCGTCAAGGTCGGGCTCTCCGGCGCCGACATGGGCGCCGCCCACCTGCTGCCGCGCCTCGTCGGGCTCTCGAAGGCGACCGAGCTGCTCTACACCGGCGACTTCATCACGGCCGAGGAGGCGCACCGCGTCGGCCTCTACAACCGCGTCGTCGCGCCCGAGGACCTGGAGAAGGAGACGCGCTCTCTGGCCGAGCAATTGGCGGCCGGCCCCTCGTTCGCGCTCGGCGTGACGAAGGAGATGCTTGAGCGCGAGATGGACCTCTCGCTCGACGCCGCGCTCGAACTCGAAGCGCAGGCGCAAGCCTTCTGCATGCAGCACCCGGACTACCGCGAAGCCTACGAGGCGTTCATGGAGAAGCGCGCGCCGCGCTTCCGGCACGGAGGAGAAGTATGAGCCGTCTGACCCGCACGCTCGCCGCCCTGTCGCTCGCCGCCTGTCTCGCCGCCGCGGCCTCCGCGCAGACGCCCGCCGACGGGACGCTGCTCGAACAGAAGACCTTCGACGGCTGGGACTACAACGGGCTCGCGCCCTGGCAGCGGGCCGTCTACGGCCGCGAGACGTTCGACGCCCTGCGCAACTCGGCCGACGTGGAGCTGCTTAAGATCAGGTACGCGAGCGGCGGCCTGAGCGTCGCCGGCTTCATCGCCAAGCCGAAGAAGACGGCGGGAAGGCTGCCCGTCATCATCTTCAACCGCGGCGGCTTAGACGAAGGCGTCATCGGGATGTCGAACTTCAACTACATCCACGAGATGTTCCGCTACGCCTCCGAGGGCTTCGTCGTCGTCGCCTCGCAGTACCGCGGCGTGGACGGCGCGGGCGGGCGCGACGAGGTGGGCGGCGCCGACCTCGCCGACGTTTTCAACATCATGAAGCTCGCCCGCTCGCTCGACTACGTTGACGCCGACCGCCTCTTCATGTGGGGCTACTCGCGCGGCGGGCTGATGACGCTGCAAGCCCTCCGCGACGGCGCGAAGCCGCGCGCCGTCGTCCTCGTCGGCGCCCCGACCGACTACGGCGCGCTGCTGCCCGGCTTCGAGAGCTTCTTCCGCGCGGCCTTCCCCGACTACGACCGCCGCAAGGAGGAGCACCTGCGCAACCGCACGCCCCTCAACTGGGTCGAGAAGATAGACGCGCCCGTGCTCATCCTCCACGGCGGCGACGACAACCTCACGCCCGTCCAGTCGCTCAACCTCGCGCGCCGGATGGAAGAGTCGGGCAAGCTCTACGAGCTGGTCATCTATGCCGGCGACAACCACCCCGTCCTCTTCAACCGCGAGGACCGCCTGCGCCGCACCGTTGACTGGTTCAAGAACCCGCGCAAGATGTCTGCGGCCTCGGCCGTCCGCAAGACGGTCGAGACGCACGGCGTCGAGGCCGCGCTCAAACAGTACCGGGAGCTGCAAAGGACGCAGGCCGACCGCTACCAGTTCGGCGAGGCCGACCTCAACCGCTTCGGCTACTCGCTGCTCGGCGAGGGGCGCGTCAAGGAGGCCGTCGAAGTCTTCAAGCTCAACGCCGAGCTGTTCCCGCAGAGCTTCAACACCTACGACAGTCTCGCCGAGGCTTACGCCGCCGCGGGCGAGCGCGAGCTGGCGATGAAGAACTACAGGAAGTCGCTTGAGCTGAATCCGCAGAACGCGAACGCCGCGGACAGGCTGAAGGAGTTGGAAAAGAAGTAGATGATGAGAGGAACGCTGGCCCTCGTCCTCCTCTTCGCCGTAACGGCTGGCGCGCAGGAGTTCGAAAGGGCGCGGGAGGCGCCGGGCGGCGGCCCCGCGGCCTTCGAGTTCGAGCTGTCGGGCTACTCCTACCACGTCGCGTCGAACGGCAACGGGCGGAGGGCGAAGGGCGGGCGCGCGCGCCCCTTCAACCTGCGGCTCGAAGGCAGGGACTCCATCACGCGCCTCCGCTTCTCGAAGTTCAAGGACGACCTGCTGCTGCTCTGCGAAGTCTCGGACGGCGAGAGGCAAGGCGCCTTCGCCGCGCGGCTCGAACAGCCCTCGATGCGCGCCCGCTGGAAGCTCGCCGTCCCCTCGTCTTCAATCGGGCCGGCGCTGCGCGAAGGCCAGCGCCTCTACCTCACGGGCCGCGGCTTCGTCGCCCTGCTCGACGTGGACCAGGGCGCATACGTCTGGCAACACGTTGACCTCCACGGCCGCCGCGGCCCCGGCTCCTTTGAAGCCTTCGAGCGGCCCGAGCGCGCCGGCCGCGAGGTTCTGTTCCGCGAGCGGCCGGTCTACAATGGCCCGGCGCGGACCGCCGTCGTGGACAACAAGACCGGCAGGCTCGTCCGCGTCGAGTAAGGCGACCTTCATACAATGCAGCGAGACACGTTCATCGAAGAGACGCCCTTCTTCACGGAAGAGCACGCGCGGCTGGCGGCCGGCGTCGCGGACTTCGCCGCGCGCGAGGTCGAGCCGCGCGCGGCCGACGGCGAAGACGGCGACACCGACGCCGCCTTCCGCGAGCTTCTGAGCCTGCTCGCGCAGGCGGACCTTCTGCGCTTCGCGGTGCCGCCGGCCGACGGCTCGCCGCTCGACGCGCGCTCTCTCTGTGTCGTGCGCGAGGCGCTGGCCTTCTCTTCCCCTCTGGCCGACCTCGCCTTCGTCATGCAGGGCCTCGGCACCTACGCCATCAGCCTCGCCGCGCACGAGCACGTCCGCGACTTCTGGCTCGGCCGGGCTCGCTCGGGCAAGTCCGTCGCCGCCTTCGCGCTCACCGAGCCCGAGGCCGGCTCCGACGTTTCCGGCATCCAGACGACGGCCGCGCGCGACGGCGACTCCTTCCGCATCCGCGGCCGCAAGTGCTTCATCTCGAACGCGGGCGTCGCCGACTTCTACACGGTCTTCGCGCGCACGGGCGAGCGCGAGGGCGGGCGGCCCGAGATTTCGGCCTTCATTGTCGGCGCGCGGATGCCCGGCTTCCGCCTGCTGGCGCGCACGCGCCTCGTCGCCGCCCACCCCATCGGCGAGATAGAGTTCGACGACGTGCGCGTCCCCGCCGAGGACATGCTCGGCGCCGAGGGCGACGGCTTCCGGCTGGCGATGATGACGATGGACATGTTCCGCGCCAGCGTCGGCGCCGCCGCCTGCGGGATGGCGCGGCGCGCGCTCTTCGAGTCGATCAACCACGCCCGCCGCCGCCGCCAGTTCGGCGTCACGCTCGCCATGCAGCAGCTCATCCAGGAGAAGCTGGCGACGATGCAGACGGAGCTGGACGCCGCGCGCCTTCTGGTCTACCGCGCCGCGCACCTCAAGGACTCGGCCGCGCCGGGGCCGCACCTGACGCGCGCCGCGAGCGAGGCCAAGCTCTTCGCCACCGAGGCCGCGCAGCGCATCGTGGACGAGGCCGTGCAGATTCACGGCGGCTACGGCCTCGTCCACGGCGCCGTCGTCGAGCGCCTCTACCGCGACGTGAGGGCGCTTCGCATCTACGAGGGCACCTCCGAAATCCAGAAGCTCGTCATCGCCCGCGAGATGCTGAAAGAATAGGCTGGCCTCGGACTTCTCATATGCGCGTTAACATCATCGGCGGGGGGCCGGCGGGGCTCTACTTCGCGCTGCTCCTGAAGAAGCACGACCCGGCGCACGAGGTCGCGGTCTACGAGCGGAACCCGCCGGACGCGACCTTCGGCTGGGGCGTCGTCTTTTCGGGGCGCACGCTCTCGAATCTGCGCGAGGCCGACGCCGACTCGCACCGCGCGCTCTCGGAGAGCTTCGAGACGTGGGACAACGTGGACGTGCTCCTGCGCGAGAGCCGCGTCACGGTGCGCGGCAACCACTTCTCCGCCATCGCGCGCATCCGGCTCCTGAACATCCTCCATGAACGCTGCGCGCGCCTCGGCGTCCGCCTTCTCTTCCGCGAGGAGGCGGCCGACTTCGGCAAGCTCTCGGCCGACTGCGACCTGCTCGTCGGGGCCGACGGCGTCGGCAGTCTCGTGCGCCAGCACTACGCGGAAGAGTTAGGGCCGGAGCTGGGCGAGGGGCGCAACAGGTACATCTGGTACGGCACGCGCCGCCTCTTCCACGGGCTGACGCTCACCTTCCGCGAGTCGGAGGCGGGCGTCTTCGCCGCGCACTCATACAAGTTCAGCCCCGACACGAGCACCTTCATCGTCGAGTGCGACGAAGAGACGTGGGGGCGTTCGGGATTCTCCGCGATGTCCGACGCCGAGACGCGCGCGCACCTCGCCGGGGTCTTCCAAAAGGACCTCGACGGCCACGAGCTTCTGTCGAACAACTCGCGCTGGATAAATTTTCTACTCGTGAGGAATCGGCGCTGGAGCGCGGGCAACGTCGTGCTGCTCGGCGACGCGCTGCACACCGCCCACTTCTCCATCGGCTCGGGCACGAAGCTCGCCATGGAAGACTCCATCGCCCTCTTCCGCCTCTTCGCCGCCGGCCTCGACGTGCCCTCGGCCCTCGACGAGTTCGAGCGCACGCGCCGGCCCGTCATCGAAGAGTACCAGCAGGCCGCGCACGAGAGCCGCCTCTGGTTCGAGCGCGCCGCCGACCACACACACCTCGCGCCCCTGCCCTTCGCCTACAGCCTCATGACCCGCAGCAAGCGCCTCGACCACGAGAGCCTGCGCCGCCGCGACCCCGACTTCGTCGCCGCCTACGAGAAGGAAATAGCCGGTAAAGAGTAATCGGCAGCCGCCACAGAAACTAAATCGGGGGCCGACGCGAGGATGTCGCCCCCGATTTCTTTATCTGCGGCGCGAAAACGTATTCCCACACCGGCAAAATTAATTACTGCAAGGCGAAAATCTATTGCCGCATAAATTTAACCTATCACTTCGGTGTGAAATATAAACGCTACGAATGCGAAACGGACCACTACAACGTGAAAACGGACCGATGTATAAATAAATTCTATTACTTCAGGGTTGAATATAATTACTACAAATGTAAATCCTATTAGTACAAGGTGAAAGCGGACTGGTACTAGGTGAGAATCTGTTAATTCACTGTCTCAGAGTACTGTTGTAAGGTGAGAATCTATTAATTCGCCGTCTTAGAGTACTGCTGCAAGGTGCAATCCTCCGTACGCAGCCGCAAAACTTCCGTCGGCGACGTG
The DNA here is from genome assembly GCA_035296285.1 of Pyrinomonadaceae bacterium. Classification (GTDB taxonomy): domain Bacteria; phylum Acidobacteriota; class Blastocatellia; order Pyrinomonadales; family Pyrinomonadaceae; genus QHXN01. Next base: position 48,557 of record DATHBF010000449.1, read on the forward strand.
AAAACGCCCGTCGTCAACCGCGGCGAGGAACGTTCCTTCAGTTCTGCCTTCGTGAATCTTCCCACCGAGGAGGCAATAAACGTCTGCGGCCGTCGCTGCTGAGTGAGACGCCGGGCTCTTTAAGCTGCGTGCGGTCCCAGAGCTTGCACGTCACCTGCTTGTGCATCTGGTCGAGCGCCTCGCAGTAGTTCGTGTAGGTGCAGCGCCTCACCTCGTCGCCCCGCCCCAACCTTATTTTCAAAAACCAGTCGGGGTCGGCGAGCGACTGGCGCGCGGCGGCGACGATGTCGGCGTCGCCGTTGCGCAAAATTTCTTCGGCCAGCTCGAAGGTGCCGACGCCTCCGGCCGCGACGACGGGCGTCGTGTGGCCGGCCGCCGCGACGGCCCGCTTTATCTCGCGCACGAGCGGGAGGCTGCGACCGAACGGCCCGCGCTCGTCGGAGATGACCGTCGGCATGCACTCGTAGCCGCTCGGGCCCGTGTAGGGGTAGACGGCGTGGCCGACCTTCGGCTGCTTCGCGTCCTCGAACTTCCCGCCCTTCGAGACGGAGAGGAAGTCGAAGCCGGCGCGCGCGAACTCCGTGGCGTAGAAGGCCGCGTCCGACACGCGGCCGCCGCCCTCGACGACCTCGTCGGAGAGGAAGCGCACGCCGACCGTGTAGTCGCGCCCGACCTCTCCGCGCACGGCCTCGTAGACTTCGAGCGGCAGGCGGACGCGCCCCTCCGGCGTGCGGCCGTAGCCGTCGTCGCGGTCGTTCAGGCGGCTCAGGAAGGAGGCCATCGTGTAGGCGTGCGCGTAGTGCAGCTCGACGCCGTCGAAGCCTGCCTCGCGCGCGCGCCTCGCGGCCGAGGCGAAGAGGCCGGGGAGCACACGCGGCAACTCGCGCACGTGGGCGAGGTGCGTGTCCGTGACGCGCTCGCGGTAGCCGAAGCGCAGCGCCTCCAGCTCGCGCGCGTCCAAAACCTTTTCGAGAGAATCTTCCGGCGCGTCTTGCAGGAAGGCGCGCACATCGCCCTCGTCGCGCGCGAGCCAACCCTCGTCTTCCGTTACTTCCGCGAGCGCGCGGCGGTGTCGCTCATTGACGGCGAGGAAGCGCCCGAAGTACTTGGCCTTCTCGGGGCGGCGCTTGACGGCGAGGAAGTCAATAAGCTGTATGAAGAGACGGGTGCGGCCGTCGCTCTCTTCGCGGACCCTTCGGACAAGCTCGCGCAGGCCGGGCAGGAAGCGGTCGTGGCCGATGCGCAGGAGCGGGCCGGAGGGCACGTCGCGGATGCCCGTGGCCTCGACGACGATGGCGCCGGGCCGGCCCGCGGCGAAGCGGCCGTACCAGTCCAGGTTCTCGCGCGTCACGAGCCCGTCCTCGGTCGCGCGCCAGGGCACCATCGCCGGCACCCACGTCCGGCTCTCAAGCTCGACGGCGCCTAGACGGATGGGCCTGAACAGCAGCGAGCGCGCCGCCTCCTCTTCGGTCGGCCAGCGCGCCTCCGGTATCTCGTAACGCACGGAAGGTTCGGGGTGCCACATGATTTCGCGCGGCGAGTTTACCAAAAGAAGTCGCCAGTTATCAGTTGCCGGCCGCCGGCAAAGACGAAAACTGACGGCCGACACCTGATAACCTGCCACCTGTCACAATTCCTAAACCCTTCGCGGGCGCGCTTCGTACGGTGGAGTTGTGCCGGGGGTTTTAAGGCTGATGGGTAAGTGGGAACACTTTTTCGGGCGTTTGTTCGGGGGCGCTTTCGGCGGCCGGGGTCACGGCCTGCCGGCGGACGCTTCCGCGCCGCGCCGCGCGGGCGCCGAGTCCTTCGCCAGCCGCTTCGAGCGAGCCGGCGTCCGCCTCTTCAAGAACAACTGCCTCGTCCTCCCCTGGGTCCGCGAGCGTGAAGAGATTGAAGCCTCCGTGCAAGGCGCGCGGGCCGATCTGCTGCGCTCGTGGAACGTCTACCGCGACCGCGTCGGCTCGAAGCGCACGGCCGCGCTGGCCGAGTCGGACTGGCGCCGCGCCGTCGGCGCCTTCCACCGCCAGACCGCCGACCTCAACCGCCTCATCGCCGCCTACAACCTCAAAGCCCCCTCCGCCGCCTTCCGCAAATGGCCCCTCCACGCCGACCGCGAACTCGAAAGCGTCACCCGCGACGCCTGAACTCCTCCGCCACAACCACGTCGGCACGGGTGGCCTTCCAAGTTGCCCGTAGATATACTGGCGCTTAACGTTTCAGGAGGAGACTTTTTTGACGGACGAGCTAATTGACTGGCGGCGCGAGTTCCCGATACTGGAAAAGGCCGCGTACCTGATCTCGCACAGCCTGGGCGCGATGCCGCGGCGGACGTTCGAGCGCGTGCAGGAGTACGCCGAGGTGTGGGCCTCGCGCGGCGTGCGGGCGTGGGCCGAGGGGTGGTGGGAGATGCCGCTCGCCCTGGGCGACGAGGTCGGGCGCATCATCGGCGCCGAGCCGGGCTCGGTCGTCATGCACCAGAACGTCTCCGTCTGCCAGTCCCTCATCCTCTCCTGCTTCGACACCGCGCCCGACACGCGCCGCAACAAGATAGTCTACTCCGAGCTTGAGTTCCCCTCGGTCATGTACGTCTACGAGGCGCACGCCCGCGACCGTTCCTTCCGCATCCAGAAGATAAAGTCCGACGACGGCATCACCGCGCCGCTTGAGCGGATGCTCGCGGCCATAGACGAGGAGACGCTGCTCGTCCCCCTCTCGCACGTCCTCTTCAAGAGCGCCTTCCTACAGGACGCGCGCCGCATCACCGAGCGCGCGCACGAGGTCGGCGCCCTCGTCGTCCTCGACACCTACCAGTCGGCCGGCACCGTCCCCTTCAGCGTTAAAGACCTGGACGTAGACTTCGCCACCGGCGGCTCCGTCAAGTGGCTCTGCGGCGGCCCCGGCGCCGGCTACCTCTACGTCGCGCCCCGGCTGCGCGCGTCGTTGGAGCCGAAGGTCACGGGCTGGATGGCGCACGCCGCGCCCTTCGCCTTCGAGGACGGCCCCGTGCGCTACAGCGAGGGCGCCGCGCGCTTCCTCCACGGCTCGCCCGCGGTGCCCGCGATGTACGCCGCGCGCTCCGGCTACGAGATCATCAACGAGGTCGGCGTCGAGGCCATCCGCCGCAAGAGCGTCCGGCAGACGCAGCGCCTCATCGAGCTGGCCGAGGAGGCCGGCTTCCGCGTGACGAGCCCGCCCGACCCCGAGCGGCGGGGCGGGACCGTCACGGTCGCCGCGCCGCACGCCGCGGCCGTCACGGCCGAGCTCGTGCGCCGCGAGATCATCGTTGACTACCGGCCCGGCGCGGGCGTCCGCATCTCGCCCCACTTCTACACGAAGGACGAGGAGCTAGACCTCGTCATAGGCGAGATGCGCCGCATCCTCGACACCCGCGCCTACGCCGCACACGAGGCGGCCGGCGCCGCGTTCTGAACATGACGAATGAATACGGCGGCAAAACCCCGCTCTCCTACAACAAGTACCTGCGCGTGCGCGACCTGATCGCGTTGCAGGACTGTCTGTCGGAGCCCGCGCACCACGACGAGTTGCTCTTCATCACCATCCACCAGGCTTACGAGCTCTGGTTCAAGCAGGTCTTGCACGAGATAGACTTCGCCGCGGCGGCCGTCGCCGAGGACCGCGCGCCCGCGGCCGCCCGCGCCCTCGCGCGCGTCGTCGAGATCGAGAAGATGCTCGTCACGCAGATTCACATCCTTGAGACGATGACGCCCATCAACTTCCTCGGCTTCCGCGACCAGTTGAACCCGGCGAGCGGCTTCCAGTCCATGCAGTTCCGCGAGATCGAGTTCGCCTCGGGCCTGAAGGACGAGGGCATCCTCCGCGCCTTCCGCGACGACGAGTTCGCCTCCGAGCGCCTGCGCGCGCGCTTCGACGCGCCGACCCTCGGCGAAGCCTTCTTCTCGTACCTCACGCGCCGCGGCCTCGACGCCCCGGCCGACGACCCCTCGCAGAGTGAGGAGGAAAGGCGACGCGCCTACGACCGCCGCGTCCTCGCCGCCCTCGAAGTCCTGACCCACTTCGAGACGCGCTACGAGGAGTTCCAACTCGCCGAATCGCTCATCGCGCACGACGAATACTTCTCGCTCTGGCGCCACCACCACGTCAAGATGGTCGAGCGGATGCTCGGCACCAAGAAGGGCACGGGCGGCTCCGAGGGCGTCGGCTACCTGCGGACCACGCTCGACAAGAAATTCTTCCCCGAACTCTGGGAGGCGCGCACACACCTCGACACCACGCACGGCCACGCCGGCTGCCCTTTCGCCGGCCACAGCTAAACTCTCAGCCGCCTATGTCCCACGTCGAATTTCCGGAACGATTCAACATGGCGGACTACTTCCTCTACCACAACGTGGAGGAGGGGCGCGAAGCCAAGGTCTGCCTCTACTACGAGGACGAGCGTTACACCTACGGCGACGCCGTGCGTCTGTCGAACCGCGCCGGAGGCGCCCTGCGCGAGTCGGGCCTGAGAGTCGAAGACCGCGTGCTGTTGGTGCTGCCCGACTGCCCGGAGTTCGTCTGGACGTGGTTCGGCGCGGCGCGGGCTGGCGGCGTCATCACGATGGTCAACCCGCTGCTGCCGGCGGACGACTACCGCTACTACCTCGAATACACGCGCGCCCGCGTCGCCGTCGTCCACGAGTCGCTGCTTGAGAACTTCACGCGGGCGGCCGAAGGCGCGCGGCATCTACAGAGCGTGCTGGTCGTCGGCGGCGAGCGCGGCCCGTTCCATTCCTTCGCCGAAGTCTTGAACGCGCAAGCAGACGAGCTGACGCCCGCCGACACGCACCGCGACGACCCGGCCATCTGGCTCTTCACCTCCGGCTCGACCGGCCACCCGAAGGGCGCCGTCCACCTCCAGCACGACCTGCCCTTCAACACGGAGTGCTACGCCAAGCGCGTCCTCGGCGTGAACGAAAATGATTTGACCGTCTCCGTCCCCAAGCTCTTCTTCGGCTACGCGACGGGCACGAACCTGCTCTTCCCCTTCTCCGTCGGCGGCGCCACCGCGCTCTTCTCTGAGAGGTCAACGCCCGACAAACTCTTCGAGGTCATCGAACGCTACCGCCCCACCGTCCTCACCAGCGTGCCGACGATGATCGGCGCCATGCTCAACGCCGAGAACTCGGCCGCGCGCGACCTGTCCTCCCTGCGGATGTGTCTCTCGGCCGGCGAGGCGCTGCCCGTCGAGTTGTACCGCCGCTGGGTCGAGACCTTCGGCGTCGAGATTCTCGACGGCATCGGCTCGGCCGAGATGTTCCACATCTACATCACGAACCGGCCCGGCGACGTGAAGCCCGGCAGCCTCGGCCGCATCGTCGAGGGCTACGAGGCCGAGGTAGTTGACGCCGACGGCCGCGCGCTCCCCGCGGGCGAGATGGGCACGCTCCGCGTCAAGGGCGACTCGGCCGCGCTCTGCTACTGGCAGGCGCACGAGAAGTCGAAGCAGACGTTTGCCGGCGACTGGTGCACGACCGGCGACCAGTTCCACGTAGACGCCGACGGCTATTACTGGTATCACGGCCGCACCGACGACATGCTCAAGGTCTCCGGCATCTACGTCGCGCCGGCCGAGATCGAGAACTGCCTGCTCCGCCACGAGGCGGTCGCCGAGGCCGCAATCGTCGGCCACGACGACGGCTCCGGCCTCGTCAAGCCCAAAGCCTTCCTCGTCCTCCGCGAAGGCCACGCCCCCGGCGAGGACCTCGCGCGCCAGATTCAGGACTTCGTCAAGTCGCGCCTCGCCCCCTACAAGTACCCGCGCCGGGTCGAGTTCGTCGCCTCGCTCCCGAAGAACGACCGCGGCAAGATAGACCGGAAGGCGCTCAAGACGCGGTGAGCGCCGGGCGGGCGCCGCGGCGGCGCCCGCCCGGCGCAGACCTCATCTTTTCCCGGGCCTCAGACCCCGGACACCGAATGGCAAACGAACCGAGGACCCTCGACGATGGTCGCTACCTGATCAAGCGGCTGCTGGGCCGCGGCGGGGCGGGGCGCGTCTACCTCGCGGAAGACACGCAGGGGGAGCCGGGCCGCGAGACGTGCGCCATCAAGGAACTGGACCCGCGCTCGCAAGACCCCGAAGAGCGGCAGCAGGTCCGCGAGCTCTTCGCGGACGAGGAGAACTACCTCAGCGAGTTGGGCGGCTACAACGGCCAGATACCGATGCTGTACCGTTGCTTCACGGCGCCGGGCGCCGACGGCGGTGAGCGGCGCTACATCGCGCAGGAGTACATCGAGGGCTCGTCGCTGAGCGACGAGCTGAGAGACGGCGTGCTCGACGAGACTGAGGTCAAGCGGCTCCTCGTCCAGCTCCTGCCCGTGCTCGCTCACATCCACGCGAAGAGTTATATCCACCGAGACATAACCCCCTCGAACATCATCCTGCGCCGCGGCAGCCGCCTGCCCGTGCTCATAGACTTCGGCACGGCCAAAGAGATGGAGACGACCGTCGTCGCCACAGGCAAGCGTGATGACGCCTACACGCGCGTCGTCGGCAAGAAGGGTTACTGGGCGCCCGAACAAGAACGGGGAAGGCCCGTCTACGGCAGCGACCTCTACAGCCTCGGCGTGACGGCCATCCAACTGCTGACGGGCGTCGGGCCGTTGGAGCTGGCGCGCGAGTCACTGACCGAACGGGGCGACCCGCTGTCCGAACGGCTGCGCTGGCGCGAGCAACACGCCCCACACGTCTCGCCCGAATTCGCTGCGGTCCTCGACCGCGCGGTCGCGCCCGACGTTAAGGACCGTTACGATGGCGACGCGCGCCAGATGCTCGTGGCCGTCGAGGAGCTGGGGGTCACCGACGATGAGTTGCTGCGCCAGCGGCTCGGCGACGCGTGGGAAGCGATCTCGGCGCGCGAGCCGCGCCTCCCATCCGGCTTCAAGCAGTGCAACGGCAGCACGCTCCACCTCGGCGGGGCGCCGGACCCGGCGGCCCTCGGCAAAGTGTTAGACGTGGTCTTTAAGCGGCGCACCGGGGCCTTCGCGGTACTGCGCGAGCCGCGCCCGATTAACTGCGGCTACTACGTCAGCAGAGAGGATGAATACTGCCCGCAATGCGGGGCCTACAACGCCCTCCGGCTCGGCGACCGCCAGTCCCACCTGCTGCAACACGCGCCGGAGGTGTACATACAGCGGTGGCACCACAAGACTTACTCCGAGATGATAAGGTTACGCGAGATACCTGACGTTGATAACATCGTCGGGAGAGTGTCCAACTGGCTAGGCGCTGAAGACCTCCTGGACTGGTTCGGGCGGGGCGCCGCCTTCATTCTGACGGCGGGCGCCGCCCTCGGGGGGCTGGTCCTCGGGCTGCTCGTGAGCCTACGCCTCTTCGAGACCACCCTTACTATCACGGCCTTCACCCTCGGCGCGGCTGTTACCGGGGCGCTCACCGGATTCTTTTTGTGTGAGCTGATTAACGAGCAGCAGAACACCGAGCAGCACCGCCGGAAGGCCGCGGAGATACAGCGTTGGCTGCACGCGTTGAAAAAGCAGAGGACGGAGCTGTCCGACAGCCTGCGCGAGAAGACGGAGGCGCGCCGGGCCGAAGGGGCGTGCCTCGACAGCGTGGACGGTCAGCTCAAGGTCGAGTTGGAGAGCATCGCGCGGCAGGGGGAGCGCATCCGCGAGCGACTCAACTCGGCGCGCAGGGCAGCGCCCGAGGTCGTCGCGGAGAGCGAGAAGCGTCGGGAGGAGGAGGGGCTGCGGCGCGCACTCCAGCGCAGCGTCGAGCGGCAGCGCAAATACGAGGTCAAGGTTGCCGAGATTGACCTGCTCCGGCGCCACAACGAGTTACAGGCATTCCGCTGGAGCAAGGGCATCACCCACGAGAATGGCGCGGCCATCGAGGCGGAGTTGGAGGCGCTGACCGCGCGGCTCGACGGCATCTACGGCGAGCTGCGTCTGACGGACGCGCTCGAATCCGAGGCCGGCAAGCTGTGGCTCGCGCGCATCCTGCACGCGCGCAAGGTACTGCTCAAAGCGCGCGGGCAACTCTTCCGTCACATGAACCGGCTGGCCGTGAACGAGACGGCCGCCGCGCCCGCCGAAATGCTGCGCAACCTCAACCTGCTGAATGCCTACCTCTGCTTCGACGACTTCCTCGGCGAGTACCGCGCGCTCAAGTCCTGATAGCCGCAACGCCCGCCTTCCGCCCGCCGCCCCTGCCTGCTATTCTCCGGCCCATGCCTTTCTCCACGCGTATCCCCGTCCGCTTCGGCGACACGGACCCGGCCGGGCTCGTCTACTACCCCGTCCTCCTTCACTACTGCCACGCGGCGATGGAAGAGTTCTTCGCCGCGCGCTGCGGGGTGAGTTACGCGCGCCTCGTGGCGGAGCGGCGGCTCGGCTTCCCGACCGTCAACGTGCGCGCGGAGTTCTCCGAGCCCTTCGTCTACGGCGACACGGCCGAGGTCGAGGTCTGGGTCTCGCGCGTCGGCCGCAGCTCCGCCACCTTCGAGTACAGGCTGCGCCGCGCCTCCGACTCCGCGCCCTGCGCCAGCGCCACGCTCGTGCAGGTGGCGATGAGCCTGGACGAGCGCCGCGCCGTGCCCGTCCCCGCAGACCTCCGCCGCGCCTTCGAGCAAAGCCCCGCATGAAGTCCGCCGCGCGCAGGTTTGACAGCCGGCGTGATGTCGTTTAGGATGCGCGTATACTTTCCGTTCCCGGACCGCAGTCACACAGGCGGGGACGTTTCCGCGACGGAGCCACCTGAATCATCTCGCAGACTTTTCCGTCCAAAGTTAATTGCACTCTTCCGGTCCTGAAGTCAGGGCCGACCTCGACGCGGTAAGAATGCCGCGGCGAGGCACGACGACATCCGGCCCGCCGACAATGGCGAGGGCCGGAACGACTCACGGGTCGAGGCTTCCTTTTCACTGGGGCTAGCTCTCTTGCCCCCCAACCACAGCACAGTGAAACAAGGAGAACGAATGAAGAAGTTTTTCGCATGTCTCGCGGTCGTCATGGCCGCGCTCATCGCCGCCGTCACCACCAACGTCGGCGCCCAGCAAACCTGTACGACCGAGGTCGTCACCGAGAGCGACATCGCCAGGCAGGCCGAGGGCACAGCCCCGACGAAGGATTGGGTGCTTTACACGCGCCCGGCGACCCCCGGCGTCGGCACTTTCGTGACCGGCCCCGGCACGCCCCCCGCCGGCGACGGGAGCCTTAAGTTCGACACCGTCGGCGCCAGCGACAAGGTGTTCATCTTCAACTTCGAGCACGAGGGCGTGCCGCTCAACAGCATTAACAAGCTGTCGTACTCCACGTACCGCTACCCGGCCAGCACCTCGGGCGACGCCCGGCAGGCGACGATCCCGGCGATAAACATCGTCATAGACTTCAACGGCCCGAACGTCGCCGGGGGCTTCAGCACGCTGGTCTTCGAGCCCATCTACAACCTCAACCAGCAGTCGGTCGTCGAAGGTCAGTGGCAGTTGTGGGACGCCATCAACAGCGGCAACGCCATCTGGTGGTCCACGCGGGCCCTTAACAATCAATGCGCCGGGGCCACAGTCAACTGCTGGAAGACGTGGGACTACATCATCCAGAACAACCCGCAGGCCGTCATCTACCTGCCGGGCCAGAACGACCCCACGCGCGGCGGCATCGGCCTCAATCAGGGCGGCGGCAACGCCGGCCTCTTCGCCTCCGTTGACGCGTTCACCCTCGGTTACGGGAACTTCTGCGTGAAGTATGATTTCGAGCCTGACGCCGACAACGACGGCGCGGGCGACGGCGAGGACTGCGACGACAACGACAATACGGTCTACCCCGGCGCCCCCGAACTCTGCGACGGCAAGGACAACGACTGCGACGGGGACGTTGACGAGGGCGCGACGACCACCTTCTACGCCGACCTCGACAACGACGGTTACGGCAACTCGGCGCAGAGCGTCCAGGCGTGCAGCGCGCCCCAGGGCTACGTCACCACCGGCGGCGACTGCAACGACAACAACCCGGCCGTCAACCCCGGCGCGGCCGAGGCGTGCAACGGCACGGACGATAACTGCAACGGTTCAACCGACGAAGGCTTCCTCAACACCGACGGCGACGGCATGGCCAACTGCGTTGACCCGGACGACGACGGCGACGGCTTCGACGACGTGGCCGACAACTGCCCGCTCGTCGCCAACGACCAGTCGGACTTTGACGGCAACGGCATCGGCGACGCCTGCGAGACCGACTCGCCCGTCAGCCCGACCAATAAGGACCAGTGCAAGAACAACGGCTGGACGATGTGGACGCCGAGATTCAAGAACCAGGGCGACTGCATCCAGTACGTCAACACACGGAAATAGTGGGCGCGGCCGGCGCTTCGGCCGCGTGCGCAAAAATGAGAGGGCCGGGATGTCGTGTCCCGGCCCTCTCATTTTATGAACGACTGAGCGGTGTGGGCGTTTTTACATCGCGGAAGGGGTGGCATATAATCATCCGCGCTCTCCGGGCCCGCTCCCTTTTAACCTTCCACTAGAAAGTTAAGAAAAGGCCCCGCGGAGACTCGCAGGAGGTTCTTCGGCCGTGTCCCAACGAAAATTCATCGCGCTCGCCCTGGCACTCGTCGTGTCCCTCGGGCTGTCTTCCCCGACGCTCGCGCTCGTCGCCGACGCCGTCGCCACGCCGACGCCCTCGACCGACGCGCCGCCCGCCGACGCCGAAGAGGCTCCCGCCGAAGCCCCCGCCCCGAACGGCGACGCGGCCCCCGCCCCCGGGCAGCCGCAGAAGCGCAAAGGCAACGCCTTCGCGCGCGCCCTCTCTGCCCCCTTCCGCGCCCTCGCCCGTCTGTTCGGCGGCGGCAAGAAGAACGACGCCGCGAAGAAGCGCGGGCAGCCCGCCCCGCCCTCGAAAACCGAGACGGCCGCCGCCGTCAAGCCCAAGCCGGCCGAGCCCGCTGCCGCGGCTCAGGAGCCGGCCGCCGCCGCGGCCCCGCCGCTCCAGTCTGTTCTGAAGGACGCGCCCGCCGTGCGCGCCGCCGAAGGACCGCGCGTCGTCCGCCCGGCCGAAGCCGGCGCGGCGCGTCCGAACACGGGGATGTGGATTCCCGTCATCGAAGGCATCCCGAAAGACCCGCTCTCGCAGGGGCGCGCGCTGCTCGAACACGGCTACGTCCAGGAGTCCATCTCGGAGCTTTCAATCGCCGCCACGCAGGTCGGGCCCGGGCTGGTCGAAGCCAACAACCTGCTCGGCATCGCCTACGACCGCATGGGCTGGCACAGGCAGGCCATAGAGGCTTACCAGCGCGCCCTCACCTTCGCGCCCAAAGACCCCTACGTCCTCGCCAACCTCGGCTTCTCACTCCACCTCGCCGACGACCACCAGAACGCCCTCAAGCGCCTCAAACAAGCCTCGAAGCTGGCCCCCGGCACCCCCGTCATCTACAACAACCTCGGTATCGTCCTCGCGCGCCTGCGCAAGTACGAAGAGGCGTACAAGCACTTCGCCATCGCCTCGAACGAGTACGACGCGCACCTAAAGCTCGCCGGCATACTCGAAGACCAGCGCCGCGACGCCGAGGCCGTCAAGCACTACGAGGCCGCGCTCAACATGCAGCCCGGCGCCAGCGCCGTCCTCGAACGCCTCGTCGCCCTCTACGACCGCACGGGCCAGCGCGACAAGGCCGACACGGCCCGCCGCGCCCTCGGCCGGCCAAAGAACCCGCAGCGGACGACCATTGGCGGCGGTGGCGGCGACTAAAGCATAAAAAGAACCGAGGGGGCCGGGATTTAACTCCCGACCCCCTCGGCGACGAGGCCGCCGCCCGCCCACCCGCGTGCGGCGACCCCGCGGCACAGCCCGCGCCCTTCCGGGGCGGACGTGCCTACCGAGGGACGATGCGCGTGCCCATAAGCGCACTCATCCCATGATTCGGCAGGAAGGGACAGGCCCGGGTGCCGGAGCAGACTCCGACCTGCCCTTGCTAAAAGGCAAACTCCTTAAAGGGACTGTTCGCGAATAAGGGGTGACGTGATCCGTGAGGATTACGTCATCTGTAGCGGGGTGGCGCTGGCGTAACTGGCTTAAAGCGAGAAACTATTTACACCCGCCAAGCTCATCAGTCAACGGTTTTTTCGCCCTCTTGCAAGACTCTTGCATCTCCCGGCGCAAGCGACCCACAGGGCAAGAAATTTTTCCTGGCCCGTACCAGATATTTTGCTATCATGCACGGGCACACCACGCCTGTGCCGCCGCGAGCCTCACGGCAGCGTACACCTTGCCGCGACTCGCCGACGTTCCTAGAACAGCCCCAGCAAGCTTTGCATCAAATTAAACGTGACCTCTAACCCGTCAATCGAGGTTTGTGAGGACGTGCCAGTCACACCAGTCTGCATTTCACCTGGAGCGCCGTTCTGGATATCACCGTCGCCGGTGACGCCGTTCTGTATTACTCCTTGAGTCGCGCTCGTCGTTCCTGTGACCCCGTTTTGCATTAGTCCGGCGTAGGCAGAGCAGGACAGAGTCAGAATCAACATCGCGGTGCTAATAGCTTTGCGCATTTTCTTTTCCTCTCATTTTGGATGGGTTAGTAGCCATGCTCGCCGCATCTCGTTGAACTGCGGTGACTTTGATACTGATGCAAGAGTCTTGCATCAATGAAGAAAGGCAACCCTCACATGAATTTGGTCAGCGACAAGTTGAGATTATTAGAAACCCCTAACCTTACAACTGACGAGCGCACCTTGCTTCGCTGCCAAGTCGCCGCGGACTTAATTTACGCGGGGCAGTATGAGGCAGCAAAGGACGCTTTAGGGGACCTGTGGCATGAAATCGGCAACCGCCCTGACCTCAAAGGGCGGTCAATTCTTACCACCGCTGAGATTCTGTTGCAATGTGGAGTGTTAAGTGGCTGGCTCGGTAGCGTCCGCAATATCTCTCAGGCTCAAGAACAAGCGAAGAACCTACTCTCAGAAGCACTCCGACTCTTCGAGGCTCAAGGCTGTCGGTCTAAAGTCTCAGAAGTTCAGTATGAACTCGGCATATGTTACTGGCGTGTTGGTGCCTATGATGAAGCGCGCATCATTTTACGTGAGGCTCTCCAAGAACTTGGGGAGAACAATATCGAACTTGAAGCAAAAATCTTAATTCGACGAACACTTGTCGAGATTAGCACCAACAGAGATCACGAGGCGTGGGAAATTCTCGAAGAGGCCAAATCTTCCTTTGAAACTTGCAGTGATGCGGTTAAGGGAAGGTGGCACGGGCAAAAAGGTCTAGTCCTATTCAAACTAGCAACTATAGAAAATAGGGCTGATTACTTCGACAGAGCCATCATTGAATATACGGCGGCTATTTACCATTATGAGCGGGCGAAGCATGAGAGGTACTGCGGCAATAATTTAAACAACTTAGCCTTCCTCCTGTACAAATTAAACCGTTTTAAGGAAGCGCATGAGAATTTAGACCGGGCTTATAAGATTTTTGCGAGGCTGAAAGACCCCGGCAATGTGGCGCAGGTGAATGAGACGCGGGCGCGGGCGTTGGTGGCGGAGGGGAGGTTTGAGGAGGCTGCGCGGGTGGTTGAGCGCGTCGTGAGGGTTTTGGAGCAGGGCGGGGAGAACGGGTTGCTGGCGGACGCTTTGGCGGTGCAGGGGGTGGCGCTGGCGAGGTTGGGGCAGCAGGAAGGTTCGATGCGGGCGCTGCGGCGGGCGGTGAGCGTGGCGACGGATTCGGGCGCGCACTCGAACGCGGGGCAGGCGGCGCTGACTTTGATTGAGGAGCATGCGGAGAGGATGGCGGACGCGGAATTGTATTCCGTCTACCGCAGGGCCGACCGCATGTTGAAGGAGACGCAGGACGCGGAGGACGTGGCGCGGTTGAGGGCGTGCGCGCGGGTCGTCGTGCGGCGGATGCGTGGGGCGAAGTTGAGTGACGAGGATTTCAGCCTGCCGCGCGTGGTCAGAGAGTACGAGGCGCGCTTTATCGAGCAGGCGCTGGACCTCGAAGAGGGGAGCGTGACGCGGGCGGCGAAGCGGCTCGGCGTCAAGCACCAGACGCTCGCGCACCTGCTTGAGACGCGCCACCGGCACCTGTTGCAGAAGAGGCGCCCGGCCGTCAGCCGCCGCCGGAGCATCATCACGGGGCCTCGCGTCATCACCCCTTACAAGAATGTGAAGGTCGCGCGGCCCGTCTCGATCCTGCTGGTCGAAGACAACGAGATGGTGGCGGAGCCGGTCAGGGACTGCCTTGAGTACGAGGGCTGGCGCGTCGAGACGTGCGCCGATGGCGGCGAGGCGCTGCGGCTCATCGAGGGGCCGGAGCACTTCGATTTGCTGCTGCTCGACAACGAGCTGCCGGGGGTGACCGGCCTGGAACTGATACGCCGCGCGCGCTCACTCGCGCACCGGAGGCGGACGCCTATCGCCATGTTCTCGGGCTGCGACGTGGCCGTCGAGGCGCGCAGCGCCGGCGCCGACGCCTTCCTCAGAAAGCCGGACGACATGCCCGTGCTCGTCAACGTCATCGGCGGCCTCCTCGCCGAAGAGGCCGCGGACGAGGATTAATCAGACGAAAATTCAGGGCCGGCGCGTCAGGTTGTAGTCGCGCAGGCGGCGGTAGAGCGTGGAGGGCGAGATGCCGAGGATTTCGGCGGTCCGGCCGCGGTGCCAGCCGGTCTGTTCGAGGGCGGCGAGAATCTGCTGGCGCTCCATCTCGCGCAAGGGCGGTGGCACTCCCTGCGGCTGGCCGGCGGGCTGGCCCGCGGGAGTGACGGCCGCGGGCGCGGCGGCGAAGGGGCGGAAGGAGGATGAAGGGGACGCTATTTCGGGCGGCAGCTCGGCCGTCGTGATGCGCGAGTCGTTGGCGAGGAGGACGGCGCGCTCAAGGGTGTTCCGGAGCTGGCGGACGTTGCCGGGCCAGTGGTAAGTCTTGAGGGCTTCGAGGGCTTCGGGCGTCAGTTCGGGCGGGTTGGTGCCGCCGAGCTGCTTGAGCAGGTGTTGCGCCAGGGGCTCGATGTCTTCGGTGCGCTCGCGCAGGGCGGGCAGCGAAATCTGGAAGCCGTTGACGCGGTAGAGCAGGTCGGAGCGGAAGCGGCCGTCGCCGACGACCTCGTTGATGTCGCGGTTCGTGGCGGCGACGATCCTGACGTTGACCTGCACCTTCCTGACCGCGCCCACCCTGTAGAACGAGTTAGTCTCAATCGCCCGCAAGAGCTTCGACTGCAAAGGCGGCGGGAGCTCCGTCACCTCGTCCAGAAAGATCGTCCCGTTGTCGGCCAACTCCCAGAGGCCGAGCTTGCGCCCCTTCGCGCCGGAGAAGGCGCCGGCCTCGTAGCCGAACAATTCCGACTCAAGTAAAGTTTCCTGGATGGCCGCGCAGTTGAGGTCGATGAAGGAGCCGCCCGCCCGCAAAGACATGCGGTGGATGGCGTGCGCGATGAGTTCCTTGCCCGTGCCAGACTCGCCCGTGATGAGCACCGAGGCGTCCGAGGGCGCGACCCGCTCCACCAGCCGCAGCACTTCCCGCATCGAGTCCGAGACGTAGACGATCTCGGGCGCGGCCGTCTGCCGCTCGACGAGCGTGCGCAGGCGCGCGTTGTCAACCCTCAGGCGGCGCTTCTCGGCGGCCTGCTTGACGAGCGCGTCCAGCTCGGCGATGCGGTAGGGCTTCGAGAGGTAGTCGTAGGCGCCGAGCTTCATCGCCTCGATGGCCGACTCGACGGTGGCGTGGCCCGTGAGCATGATGACTTCGGGCGGGTTCGGGCGCTGGTGGACGCGGCGCAAAAGCTCCATGCCGTCGAGGCGGGGCATGCTGATGTCCGTGAGCAGCACGTCCACGTTGCTCTCTTCGAGGAGCTTTAAAGCCTCCTCGCCGTCGGGCGCGACCTTCACGTCGTGGCCCATGCGCTGCAACTCCTTCTGGAGCACGAGACGCAGGTTCGCCTCGTCTTCGGCGACGAGGATTCTGGCGGGCTGTGTGTTCTGGCTCAAAGGAGGTCCGCTCCCCCGGGTTTTTATGGTAGGGCCGGCAGCGAAATCTCGAAGACGGTTCCGTGCCCCACGGCCGAGTCCACACTGATGCGGCCGCCGTGCTCGGTAACAATACCATAACAGACGGCAAGTCCGAGCCCCGTCCCTCGGCCGACCTCTTTGGTGGTGAAGAACGGGTCGAAGATGCGCTCGCGTATCTCGGGCGCGATGCCCTGCCCCGTGTCGCGGACCCCGATGGAGACGGCGCCCTCGCCATTCCGCGTCGAGAGCGTGAGCGTGCCGCCGTCGGGCATGGCGTCGATGCCGTTCTCGGCGAGGATGATGACGGCCTGCTGCAACTGCCCGCGGTCGCCCGAGACGCGCGGCAGGTCGCGCGCCGCTTCGACCTCGAATCTCACGTCCGCGCCGCGCTTCTGATGAAGGAGGAGGCGCGCGGCCGACTCGACGACTTCCGACAGGTCAATCGGCTCGTGCTCGGCCGGCCGGGCGCGGCTGAAGTCGAGCAGGCCGTTCGTGATCTGCTTGCAGCGGAAAGCCTCGCCGCGGATGAGTTGCAGGTACTCCCTTAAATCTTCGGCGTCGGCGCCCGAGCCGTAGACGCGCTCGTCGGCGCGCGTCTCAAGCGCCTCGGCGCAGGCGGCGATGGTGGCGAGCGGGTTGTTGATCTCGTGGACGACGCCGGCCGCAAGCCTCCCGACGGCGGCGAGCTTTTCCGTCCGGGCGACGGCGCGGCTGGCTAAGACGCGCGCCGTGATGTCCTCGCCGACCGTGATGACGTGCGAGACCTCCTCGCCGTCTATGCGCATGGGGACTTTGCTGACGAGCCAGTGGCGCTGGTCGCCCGAGTCGCCGCGCGACTCCTGCTCGATGCGCTCGATCTCGCCGGTCTCGAAGGCCCGCCTGAACTCTTCTTCCAAGACTTCGCGCGGCTGGCGCGTCAAGACCTCGAAGACGTTGCGGCCGAGCACGGCGCGGCGCGGGATGCCCTGCCCGCCCGACTCGCGGTTGCGGTTCCAGGCGACGACGCGGTAGTCGCGGTCAACGGCGTAGAGCGAGACGGGCAGGCTGTCGATGATGGCCTCGGTGAAGCGGCGCTGCGACTCGGCCTCGGCCGTGCGGCGCTCGACCTCGCGCGCGAGCACCGCCGACGTGTGGCGCGCGGCCTCGTAGAGCGCCGAGATGCGCGCCGCCAGCGCCGCCTGCTGCGCCGCCGCGTCGATCAGGCGCTCCTCGGTCGGGCCGCAGTCGGAGGCGCGGTCGTAGGCGACGACGAGGGCGCCTAGGGCGCGCTTCTCGAAGGCGAGCGGCGCGGCGTACTCGACGAGGTGGCGCTCGTCGCGCAGCAAAAATTCTTCCGGAGCCTCGATCCGCCTCGGCGCGGCGGGCGCGGTCGAGAGCCACGCCAGCAGCCTCTCCGAGTTGACGAGCGAGGCGTCCTCCTCCGCGCTCCCCTCTCGGTCGAAGACGCAGACGGTCAGGCCCAGTCCCTTCCCGCGGTCCGATTCCCTGCGCACGAGCATGGCGGCCGAGAGCGAGGCGTCCGCGCCTTCGTAAGTGGCGCCCGAGACGCGGCGCACGACCTCTTCGGGGCTCAGGGCGTGCAGCAGCCCGCGCCCGAGGTCGGCGAGGAATGCCAGCTCGCGGTTGCTGCCTTCGAGGGCGCGCTCGCGCTCGGCGGCTTCGAGGTGCGCGCCGACGCGGCTCAGCAGCTCGCGCGCGGTCTGGCCCTTGACGACGAAGTCGTCGGCCCCGGCGGCGAACGCCTCGACCTTATAGTCCTCGCGGTCGTGCGAAGAGACGATGATGATGGGGAGCCGCCGGGTGGCGGCCTGGGCGCGCAGGAGCCGGCAGAGGGCGAGGCCGCTGACGCCGGGCAGCTCGATGTCGAGGATGATGAGGTCGCAGGACTGGCGGTGCAGCTCGCGCAGCGCGGCCGCCGCGTCGGCGCACGCCACGACATCATGGCCCGCGCCGGAGAGCGCCCGCCGCAGGGCACGCCTCACGCGCTCGTCGTCCTCGACGAGCAGCAGCGTTGAAGACCTCACAGGTGCGCCCGAGGCAGCAGACATCCTGTGACGATTGAAAACGAAGGGGCGGGGAAAGTCAACAAAGGGGTGCCGGGTGCCGGGTTCCAGGTGCCGGGTAGGAGCAGACTGTCCTCACCCGGCACCTGGAACCCGGCACCCGGCACCTTTGTTAGTTGATTGCCGTCGAGGCCAGCTCGCCCGTCGGGAGTTCGGCGGGCTGTGTCGAAGACGTGCCGGCGGGGCGTTGCTTGTGTATGGATTTGACGGCGTACATGTCTTCGTCGGCGGCGATGAGGAGCTGGTCGGGCGTTTCGCCGTGGATGCCGTAGGTGGCGGAGCCGACGGAGATGCCGACGCGGGCGTGCTTGTCGCCGCGGACGTGGAGGGAGAAGCGGGAGACGGCGCGCTCTATGCGCTGGCGCAGGTCGTTGGTCTGCTCGGCCGTCAGGTCTTGCATGATGGCGACGAACTCGTCGCCCGCGTAGCGCGCCATGAAGTCGTACTCGCGCAACTGCGCCTGGATGATGCGGCCGACCTCGCGGAGCACGCGGTCGCCGGTCTTGTGGCCGTAGGTGTCGTTGACCTGCTTGAAGTCGTCGAGGTCGAGCATCACGACCTGGAAGGGCCGGCCCGTGCGGCGTGCGCGCGAAGCCTCCTGCTCGAAGCGGATGTACATGGCGCGCGCGTTGGGCAGCCCCGTCAGCGTGTCGGTCAGCGCGTTCGACTCGGCCTCGGCGTGGTGCATGGCGTTCGAGAGCGCGTCGGAGGCGATGCGGGCGACGGTGTCGAGCAGCCGCAGGTGGTCCTCCTCGTAGGCCCGCGCGCGGTGCGAGTAGACGGCGATGGCGCCGAGCAGCCTCTCGTCCTTGACGAGCGGGAGCGCGACCATCGAGCGGAAGGCGCTGGCGTCGGGCAGCGTCACGTCCGCGAAGTCGAGCATCGGGTCGAGCAGGTAGGACGCGCGGCGGTTGGCGAGGACGAAGCCGACGACGCCCTCGCCGGGCGCGACGGCGCGGCCCCGCACGAGTTCGGCGTGGCGGCCGGCGACGTGGGCGGCCGTGGCGTAGCCCTTCAGCTCGTCGAGCAGGTAGACGGCGCAGAGGTCGAAGGGGACGACGTGGCCGACCTTGTTGACGAGGACGGAGACGGTGTCCTCCATGTCGAGCGAGGAGCCGAAGGTGCGCGCGATCTCGTAGAGGGCGTAGACCTCGCGGTGGGCGTTCGTGATCTGGCTCAAATATTCCAGCTTGTCTTCGGCCTCGCGCGCCGGCGGGGCCGGTTCTTCGCCGAGCAGCTCGCGGTGCTCGAACTCGGCGTAGGTCAGCCCGCGCTGTTCGAGCCCGGCCTGCGCCACCTCGCGCTCGAAGGCCGGAAGGTTCGTCAGAAAAATCTCGACGACGCGCGGGTCGAAGTGCGCCCCGGCGTTGCGGCGCAGGAGTTCGCACGCCTCTTCGCGCGTCATGCCGCGGCGGTAGGGGCGGTCCTCGCGGAGGGAGTCGAAGCAGTCAACGACCGACAGGATGCGCGCCGTCAAGGGTATCGCCTCGCCCTTCAAGCCTTCGGGGTAGCCGCGGCCGTCCCAGCGCTCGTGGTGGTGGAGGACGATGGGCACGACCGGATACGGGAACCGGACGCGCTCAAGTATCTGCGCGCCGACGGTGGTGTGGATTTTCATCCGCTCGAACTCGGCGTCGGTGAGCTTGCCCGGCTTGTTCAGGATGTGGTCGGGCACGGCCAGCTTGCCCACGTCGTGCAGCAGGGCGCCCGCGTCGAGCGCCTTGATCTCGGCCGCGGAGAGGCCCATCAGCTCGCCCATCCGCGCGCAGTAGGTCTGGACGCGGCGGACGTGGCCGTGCGTCGTCTGGTCCTTGGCGTCGATGGCGGTGGCGAGGGCTTCGACGGTCGCGAGGTGGAGGCGGCCCATCTCGGCGGCCTCGCGCGTCTTCTCGGCGACGCGCTCGAAGTAGATGCGGTAGGTGGCGAGCGTGGCGGCGAGGACCGGGAAGCTCATCACGACGTAGACCAGCCCGAACCGCATGATGGCGGCGTAGACTACGCCCGCGGCGACCGCGCCCGCGAAGAAGGTCCAGGAGGTCCAGAGGTAGCCGTCGCGCCAGCAGCGCAGGACCGAGCGCCGGCCTTTGAGGGCGAGCAGCGTCGCCACCAGCAACCCGTTCAGCAAGTATTGAACGAGCGCCATCAGCACGAGCGGCAGGAGGAGTTGTTCGAGCGGCAGCGCCTCGTGCGTGCCGACGGGGTTTCTGGCGACGCCGCCGTAGTGGCCGAGCAGGAGGTAGAAGGACTGGCCGGCGGCGTAGACGGTGACGGCCGAGCAGGCGGCGGCCGCCACCCAGCTCGACGCGCGGCGCGAGGTCCGCACGGAGCTGGTCAGCAGGTCGAGCGCGCCGAGCAGCACGGCCCCCGGCACGCCCAGGAAGATGACGCCGAGGAAGATGAAGCAGTCGCCCGCCGTCACGCTCGCCTTCGTGCCCGGGATGCGCAAAGGGCACAGGCCGGAGATGAAGACGAGGCTGGCGAGCACGAGCAGTTGCGCCCACCGCGCGAAGTCGAACGAGAGGCAGTGCCACACGCCCCACGCACACACGAGCGCGCCCGCCGCCACCAGCGCGCGCCAGTAGGCGCGGGCCGCGCCGTTATAATCGGACATGTCTATGAGCTTCACTCGTCGGCTCCCCGGAAAATGTCTGTTAGAAAATGTCTGTTATAAGCCGTCGCCGAAAGTGGGGGCCGGGAGCAAATCGGCGCCCGCTTTCGGCGACGGCGGCTGGGGGCAAAACGGCAGGCTTGTTTGTGGCACTCGCCCGCCGGGCTGGGTGAGAACTTGTTGGGGGCGCCTTGAACCTCCACCTCCCGGCGCCCCGCTTTCAAACGAACACGCTTTCTCGCTTCAAAGTTGGTGCGGCCTTACGGACCCCGTGCGGTGGGTCCGCGGGGCGCGTATCCGGCGCCCCTGCAAGCCGCGCCTTCACCTTTAACAACCCGCGTGCCGCGCGACGTTTCTGGAAGAAGGGCTGTAAAAACCGTCCCCCGGTCGTGTCGTCGTCGGCGCGGCGCGGCGGCGGCGGTCAGCGTGACAGGTCACGTTGACGGGGGCCGCGCAGAATGATTCGCGCGCCGGTTGACAACGCCTGCGCCGCGCGCGCAACCTTCAAGCCAACCGTTCTCATTAAATCTTGCGGCTGGACCTTCGGAAAGATTTTGGACTCTTCGACGACAGCGGGGGCCGAGCCGGCGGCCGGCTACGCCGAGCTGCTGCGGCAGAACCGCAACTTCCGGCTCCTCTGGTTCGGCCAGATCGTCAGCCAGCTCGGCGACTGGTTCAACACCATCGCGCTCTTCACGCTCGTCCTCGATCTGACGGGCTCGGGCCGCGCCGTCGGCCTCGTCCTCGTCGCGCGCTTCCTGCCGAGCGTCGTGCTCGGGCCGCTCTCGGGCGTCGTCGCTGACCGCTTCAACCGCCGCCACGTGATGATAGCGAGCGACATCCTGCGCGCGCTCGTCGTCCTCGGCTTCCTCTTCGTCCGCAGGCCCGAGCACGTCTGGCTCGTCTACGTCCTGACGGTCTTGCAGCTCGCCTTCTCGGCCTTCTTCGAGCCGGCGCGCTCGGCCGCCGTCCCCTCCATCCTGAGCGGGCGCGAGCTGGTCACGGGCAACGCCCTGTCGGCCGTCACGTGGTCGGCGATGCTGACGCTCGGCGCGGCCGTCGGCGGCCCCATCACGGGCTGGTTCGGGACCGACGCCGCCTTCGTCATAGACTCTCTGACCTACGTCGTCTCGGCGCTGCTCATCTGGAAGCTGCGGCTGCCGCGCCGCCCGCCGCGCCCGAAGAGCAGGCTCACGCCGGCGAAGGCGCTCGGCGTGACGGACACGCTTGAGGGCCTGGGCTACGTGTGGCGCCGGCCGCGCGTGCTGGCGCTGCTGATGGTGAAGCCGGCGTGGGGCCTGGGCGGCGGGATTCTGACGCTGCTGCCGGTCTTCGGCGAGAAAATCTTCCCCGTCGCGGGGAGCGCGGCCGTCGGCATGAGCGTGCTCTACGCGGCGCGGGGCATCGGGACGGCGCTCGGGCCGATGGGCGTGCGCCGCTTCGGCGGCGAGACGCGCGCCGGGATGCAGAAGGCCATCGGCCTCTCGTTCGTCGTCGCCGGCATCTTCTACGCCCTCTTCGGCGTCTCCACGAACTTCCCCGTCGCGCTGGTGGTGCTGGCCGTCGCGCACATGGCCGGCAGCACGCTCTGGGTCTTCTCGACGGTGATTCTACAGGCGACGGTCGAGGACGAGTTCCGCGGCCGCGTCTTCGCCGCCGAGCTGATGCTGATGACCCTCACGATGGCCGCCTCCAACTACCTGACGGGCGAAGCCCTCGACCGCTTCCAGCTCTCGCCCCGCACCGTCTGCGTCGCCATCGGCGTCTTCTTCATCATGCCGGGGCTGCTCTGGTTCGCCACCCGGCGGGTCTGGGATAAGGACCGTGCGGCATGAGGAAGGTTCTGGTCATCGGCTCGGGCGGCTCGGGCAAGTCAACTTTGGCGCGGCGGCTGGGCGAGCGGTTGGGCGTCGAGGTTTTGCACCTCGACCGCTTCTACTGGCGGGCGGGTTGGGTGGAGACGCCGAAGGATGAGTGGGCGCGGAAGGTCGAAGAGCTTTTGGCGCGGGAGTCGTGGGTGATGGACGGCAACTATTCGGGGACGCTGGCGCGGAGGCTGGAGGCGTGCGACGCGGTCGTCTTCCTCGACGTGCCGCGGGCGGTGTGCGTGTGGCGCGTGCTGAAGAGGCTTCTGACTTCGCGCTGGAGGGGGCGGCCCGACATGGCCGAGGGGTGCGGCGACAGGCTCAGCCTAAAGTTCTTGCAGTGGGTGTGGGCTTACCCGGAGCGGAGCAGGCCGAAGGTGCTGGCGCTGCTCGAAGAGAAGGCCGTCGGCAAGCGCGTGTTCAGGCTTCGGTCGGACGCGGAGGTCGAGAGTTTCCTGGCCCGGCTGTAAAGTTTTCCTTTATCATCAGCGAACGGAGACGCTTTCGATGAGAATGAGAAATACGCTGTTTACGCTCGCGGTCGCCTTCGTGTTGGCGGCCGCCGGGGTCCGCGCGCAGCAGCGCGACCGTTTGACCGTTGACGCCTTCCTCGACTGGGAACTCGTGGCCTCGCCGCAGGTCTCGCCCGACGGCTCGCAGATAGTTTACACGCGCCGCTGGACGGATAAGGTGAACGACAAGTACGAGGACGAAATCTGGGTCATGGACCCGGACGGCGGGCGCAACCGCTTCCTGACGAAAGGCTCGCAGGCCGCGTGGTCGCCCGACGGGAAGCGGCTGGCCTACGTCGCGCCGGGTCAGCCCGCGGGCTCGCAAATCTTCGTCAGGTGGACGGACGCGCCCGGCGAGACGCAGCTCACCAGACTCGAACGCTCGCCCTCGAACCTCGCCTGGTCGCCCGACGGCCGCCGCATCGCCTTCAACATGCTGGTGCCGGGCAACCCCGGCCTCAAGGTCAACATGCCCGCGCGGCCAACGGGGGCGAAGTGGGTTGACGCGCCGCGCGTCGTTGACCGCCTGAACTACCGCAGCGACGGCACGGGCTGGCGGCCCGAAGGCTTCACGCACGTCTTCGTCATCTCGGACCAGGGCGGCACGCCGCGCCAGCTCACCGACGGCGACTACCAACACGGCGCGCCCGAGTGGACGCCCGACTCGGCCTCGATAATCTTCAGCGGCGTCCGCAAGCCCGACGCCGAATACGTGCGCGGCGGCTCCGACATCTACGTCGTCTCTCTGGCGGGCGGCGCGGCGCGCGCGCTCACCGACCGCGAAGGCCCCGACACGAACCCGACCGTCTCGCCCGACGGGCGCTTCATCGCCTACACCGGCTTCGACCAGACGAAGAACACCTACCACGTCTCGAAGCTCTACCTGATGAACGCCGACGGCACGCAGAAGCGCGCGCTCGCCGCCGACTTCGACCGCGCGCCCTCGGGCCTCATCTGGGACGAAAATAATAACGGCGTCTACTTCGTCGCCGAGGACCGCGGCTCGCAGAACCTCTGGTTCCAGCCCGGGCGCGGCGGCCCGCCCAAGCGCCTGACCGACGGCGCGCAGATTCTCAACGTGACTTCGATAAGCAAAGGCGGCCTCGCCGTCGGCACGCGCTCGGCCGCGGACGCGCCGACGGACGTATTCGCCTTCGACCTGAAAAGACCTGCGGCGGGCCTGCGGCTGCTGACGCGCGTCAACGCGGACGTGCTCGAAGGCCGCAGGCTCGGGCAGGTCGAGGAGGTCTGGTACGACTCGGTGGGCGGGATAAAGCAGCAGGGCTGCACGGCGGCGGATTCGGACCCGTCGCAGCTGAAGCCCTCGGATTGCAGCAAGACGCGCGTGCAGGGCTGGGTGGTGAAGCCGCCCGACTTCGACCCGTCGAAGAAGTACCCGCTGCTGCTCTACATCCACGGCGGGCCGCACTCGATGTACGGCGTCGGCTTCAACTTCGAGTTCCAGAACCACGCCGCCGAAGGCTACGTCGTGCTCTACACGAACCCGCGCGGCTCGACCGGCTACGGCCGCGACTTCGGCAACGCCATCAACAACAACTACCCCGGGCAGGACTACGACGACCTGATGCGCGGCGTGGACGAGGTCGTCCGCCGCGGCTACGTGGACGAGCGGAACCTGTTCGTGACGGGCGGCTCGGGCGGCGGCGTCCTGACGACGTGGATCGTCGGCCACAACGACCGCTTCGCCGCGGCCGTCGCCATGAAGCCCGTCGTCAACTGGTACTCCTTCGTCGGCACGACCGACTCGGCCGACTGGTACTACAACTTCCAGAAGCTCCCCTGGGAGGACCCGGCCGAGCACCTGCGCCGCTCGCCCCTCACCTACGTCGGCAGCGTCAAGACGCCGACCATGATTCTCGTCGGCGACCTCGACCTCCGCACCCCGCTCGAACAGACCGAGCAATACTACCGCGCCCTCAAGCTGCGCAAGGTGCCGACGGCCATGGTCCGCCTCGCCGACGAGTACCACGGCTTCAACGCCGACTTCGGCCTCCGCCACCCCTCCAACCGCGTCGCCCAGATTCTTTACCTGCGCGCCTGGTTCGACAAGTACAGGCGGAAGTAGACAGCAGACGGTAGAAAAAACGAGGCAGCCGGAGCACGTTCGCCCCGGCTGCCTTATTCTTTCCGAATTACTAACCGCCTACCGGCTACTTCCTTTAAACCTTCTGCCAGCTGTTGCCCTGCTCGAAGGCGCGGCGCGTCTTCGTGTAGTTGGTGGCGCGGCGGCTGGTGCCGTCGGCGTTGACGACGTGGAGGTCGCCGTCGTTGCGGAAGCCGACCTTCTGGCCGTCGGGAGACCAGAAGGGGTCGCCGCTGGTGCCGGCCATGTCGGTGAGCAGAGTGAGGCCGGCGCCGCTCGGGCTCACGGAGTAGACGGCGCCGGAGGTGGCGACGAAGGCGAGGCGCGAGCCGTCGGGCGACCAGACCGCGCCGCCGTACGAGCCGACCGTGCCGCTGACTTTGGTCTCGGCGGGAGAGCCGTCGGCGCTCTTGACGTAGATGGCGCGCTCGTAGTTGCGAATCCCCTCGTAGGCGACGAGGCCGTTGGCGGCCCAGCGCGGGTCGGACTCGGGGTCGTTGGGCGTGTTAGTGATCTGCGTCAGGTTGTTGCCGCTGGCGTCCACGATGTAGAGGTCCGAGCCGCCGCGGAAGACGAGCTGCGTGCCGCCCGGCGACCAGCTCGCCTGCGTGGCGAAGCCGCCGTAGCCGGAGGTGACGTTGACGGGGGCGGCCGTGCTGTCGCCGCCGCCGGGCGCGACGGCCTCGACGACGTAAATGTCGTTTACGTCGAACCCCGCGCGCACCTCGTACGTCAGCATCTTGCCGTCGGGCGACCACTCGACCTCGACGGTCTCGACCGCGGTCTCGCGCAGCGGTCGCTGGTTGCTGCCGTCGGCGTCCATCAGATAAATCTC
Organism: Pyrinomonadaceae bacterium; assembly: GCA_035296285.1. Lineage (GTDB taxonomy): Bacteria > Acidobacteriota > Blastocatellia > Pyrinomonadales > Pyrinomonadaceae > QHXN01. Next base: position 74,506 of record DATHBF010000449.1, read on the forward strand.
GTAGGTGCCGCGGCGGGACGAGACGAAGGCGATTCGGGTGCCGTCGGGCGACCAGACCGCCGAACTGTCGTCGGCGGGGTCGTCGGTGAGGCGCGTCTCGTGGCGGCCGTCGGCGTTCACTACGTAGATGTCGCTCCAGTCGCCGCCACGGTTACTTTGGAAGATGATCTTGCCGTTCGGGCCGGCGGGGGGCTGCGCGGCCCGCTCCTGCGCGGCGACGCCGCGAAGCGGTGCCGCAGAGAGGGCCAGGGCGAAGAGTGCAGTAAGGGCGGCGGCCGTCCTTAGGGGAAACCTGCGTGGGTAATTCATGAAAGTCTCCTTACGAGGTGAAGCACTCCGGGATGCGGGGGGCGCGGCTTGAGGGGGCACGCCTCCGGCTTCGGGAGCGACTGTTTTCGGATGTCGTGGGTGGCCGAAGGAACTGGGCGGCGAGGTTCGCTCGCCCGCTGTCGGGGATTCGGTCTCCTGCCCCGGCCGTTTGCGCGGCGCCCGTGCCGTCCGGCGCGCGGCCCTTCCACGCGCGCGGCTGGCGCTCATCACGTCGAGCTTGAGTTCGACTGAGTAAGGTCGTCGGCTGTTGGGTTCGCCCCTTACGGGCGCCCCCGGACACGAAGCAGTCTGCGGACAGTAATCTTTCTCACACGCCCTGTCAAGTTAAGCGCGGGCGTGCCGACAGTCTCTCTTTTCGTCGCCCCCGCTTGAAAGTGTTAATGCAAGCTTTTTTTCAAAGAGCCGGGCGGATTGACGCGCCCCGGCGCGCGGGTTAGAACTGGTGAGGATGGTTTCGGGCGACGAAGAGACGGACGTGTTCGAGTCGGCGCGGGTGGTACGGGCCGTGGCGGCGGGCGACTTCGCGAGCGCGGAGT
>DATHBF010000450.1:0-1608 GCA_035296285.1 Pyrinomonadaceae bacterium
CGCGCGCCGCTCGGCCTCGGGCGTGCGGGCCGGGTTGGCGACGATGGCGTCGATGATGGCGCGCGCGCGGATGAGGCGCTGCTGGTTGATTGAGATGATTTCGAGGACGGCGCCCTCGGAGGTCATGCGCGCGAGGGCGGCCACGGCCTCGTCGGGCGTGGCCGCGTTCAGGGCCAATGCTTCCTGCAAGTCGCGCGGCGTGCCCTCGCGCTCGGCGAGGTAGGCGAGCACGGGCGGGGGGGCGTCGGGCGAGGAGGCGACCGTGAGCAGGGCCGCCGGCTCCTGCTCGGCGAGCGTGGCCTCGGCCGCGCCCGAGACGGCCGGGTCGGCGTCCGAGCGGAGCGAGACCAACACCTCCAGCAACTCATCCTGCGCGAGCGGCAGCATCCCGCGCGCGGCGGCGAGACGCGCCTGCGCCGGCGCGCGTCCCTCGACGACGGCCTGCACGATGGGGTTAGTCGATTTGACCTCGCTGCTCATCGGAAGGCTTTAAGCATACCACGCGCGGCCTCAGTAGATGTTAAAGCCGTATTCGAGCATGACGACGGTGGAGACGGGCTTGCCGTCTTTGACGGCCGGCGTGAAGCGGACCTTGCGCGCCGCGGCGACGGCCAGCTCGCTCAGGCCGTCGGGCAGACCGCGCACGACGAGGGGGTGTTTGACCTGCCCGTCGGCGCCGAGGACGATGCGGACGCGGACGACGCCGCTCGTGCCGTGCTCGCGCGCCCGCTGCGTGTAGGTCGGCAGCGGCTTGGCGAGGATGACGGCCTTCGTGTCAACCTCGTCGCCGGAGAAGACGGTCCGCGCGGGGGCTGAAGGGTCGTAGGCGCCCGCGTAGGCGCGGACGGCTTCGAGCTCTTCGCGCCACTCGTCGGCGGCCCGCGCGTCGGGCTTGAGGCGCAGGAGGCGTTCGAGTGCTTCGGCGGCCGCGTCGAGTCGCGTCTTGCGCTCCGCGGCGGCGGCCGCCTTGTCCGCCGAGTCCTTCGTCGGCGGGCCTGAGAGGGGCGTGCCGAGCGCGTGGCTGACGAGGGCGGTTGACTTCAACAGCAGAGCGCGCGGGTGGTCCGGGTCGTCGCGCAGGGCGAACTCGGCGCGCTCCAGCGCCTCGACGAAGCGGCCGCGGCGCAGCGCGACGGCGCCGAGGACGTAGTTGCCTTCCGCCTGCTTCGGGTCGAGCCCGAGCGTGCGGCGGGCCTCGTGCTCGGCGTTATAGAGCTGGCCCGAGTTCAGGTAGGCGACGGCGAGCGCGGCGTGCGCGTGCGCGTGGTCGTCGCGCAGCTTGACGGCCTTCTCGAAAGCCTTGCGGGCCTCGCCGGGGTCGTCGAGCCCCGTGTAGGCCGCGCCCAGCTCGTACCACGCCTCCGCGTCCTGCTTGCCTTCGTTCTTGACGACCTGCCGCAGCACCGCGACGGCCCCGGCGTAGTCGCCGCGCTTCATCATCTCGGCGGCGCGGCCGCGCGCGCCCGGCTCCTGCGCCGCGAGGGCGGGCGCCTGCGCGCAGAGCGCGAGCGCGAGGGCCGCGACGACGAGGGCGATTGGTTTTACTCTCTTCGGAAACACTTTTTGACGCCTCATCAGTAGATGTTGAAGTTGTATTCGAGCACGACG
>DATHBF010000451.1:0-3574 GCA_035296285.1 Pyrinomonadaceae bacterium
GTGCGCCACTACAAGCACACCTCCTACAAGTTTAACGACACGGGCTGGTTCGACGACAAGCGCAGCCACATCTGGGTCGTGGACGTCGCGAGCGGCGCGGCGCGGCAGATCACCTCGGGCGAGGACTGGAACGACTCCGACCCGCAGTGGTCGCCCGACGGGACGCGCATCGCCTTCGTCTCCGACCGCACGGGCCGCGCCTTCGACGAGAGCCGCAACACGGACGTGTGGGTCGTCTCGGCCGAGGGCGGCGCGCTCACCAAAATCTCCGACCACGAGGAGGAGGACGCCAGCCCGCGCTGGTCGCCCGACGGCAAGCAGATAGCCTTCGTCGGCCGCCTCAGCCGCCGCGCCCACCCGAAAATCTTCCTCGCCCCTTCGACGGGCGGCGCCCCCTCGCGCAACCTCTCGCCCGCGCTCGACCTCATCCCCTCGAATCTGCAATGGGCCGAACGGGGCCGCGCCCTCTTCTTCGAGGCCGGCGTCCGCGGCGAGACGCACCTCTTCCGCGCCGACTCGCGCGACGGCAGGCTGTCGCAGGTGACGAAGGGCGCGCGCGCCGTCCGCTTCGTTGACTCCAACGACCGCGCGCGCACGCTCGTCTACGCCGCCAACGACTTCAGGCGCATGGACGACCTCTACGCGGCCTCGCTCGACGGCACGGCCGAGCGCCAGTTGACGCGGCTCAACGAAAGGCTCTGGTCGCGTTTAGAGCTGGCCGGCGTCGAGCGCATGACCTATAAGGGCGCCGGGGGCTGGGACATAGACGGCTTCCTCGTCAAGCCCCTCGGCTGGCGGGAGGGGCAGAAGTATCCCCTCATCCTCAGCATCCACGGCGGGCCGGCCGCCATGTACGGCGTTGACTGGTTCCACGAGTTCCAGGGTTACGCCGCGCGCGGCTGGGCCGTCTTCTACACCAACCCGCGCGGCTCGACGGGGTACGGCCAGAAGTTCGAGCGCGGCATCGAGGGCGAGTGGGGCCGCAACGATTACACCGACGTGATGAACGGCGTCGAGGAAGTTTTGAGGAGGAACCCCTGGATTGACCGCGGGCGGCTGGGCGTGACGGGCGGCAGCTACGGCGGCTACCTCACGAACTGGATCGTCGGCCACACCAACATCTTCAAGGCCGCCGTGACGCTGCGCAGCGTCACCAACTTCATCAGCGACGAGGGCACGCGCGACGGCGCCTACGGCCACGAGGACGACTTCGGCGGCGACCTCTTCGAGAAGTTCGACCTCTACTGGGAACGCTCGCCCCTCAAGTACGCCGCCAACGTCAGAACGCCCACCCTCATCCTCCACTCCGAGAACGACCACCGCGTCCCCTTAGAGCAGGGCGAGCAATGGTTCCGCGCCCTCAAGCATTTCGGCGCCACCGCCGAGTTCGTCATCTTCCCACGCGAGAACCACAACCTCACCCGCACGGGCGAGCCCAGGCACCTCGTCGAGAGCCTCAACTGGCAAATCTACTGGTTCGAGAAATATCTGGACGGCAACCAGAACGCCGTACCCCCCGACGCGCGATGAGAATCGAACTGCCGAAGCTTTACCCCGTCACCGACCGCGGACGCTCGGGCCTTTCGCACGCGGAGCAGGTGGCGCGGCTCTGCGAGGGCGGGGCGAGGCTGATTCAACTGCGCGAGAAGCACCTCACGCCGCGCGAGTTTTACAGGGAGGCCGAGGATGCCCTGAGGGTGGCGCGGGCGTGCGGCGCGCGGGTCGTTATAAATGACCGGGCGGACGTGGCGCTGGCTCTGGGCGCGGACGGCGTGCACCTGGGTCAGGACGATTTGCCGCCCGCCGCCGCGCGGGAGTTGCTGGGCGAGCGCGCGATTATCGGCTTCTCGACGCACAGCGTTGAGCAGGCGGCGGAGGCGGCGCGGATGCCTGTGGACTACGTGGCCATCGGCCCCGTCTTCCAGACCTCCTCGAAGCAGAACCCCGACCCGGTCGTCGGGCTCGAAGGCGTGCGGCGCGTGCGCGAGAGCATGAGTGAGACGCCGTCTCTCGTCGCCATCGGCGGCATCACGGCCGACCGCGCCCGCGCCGTCCTCGAAGCCGGCGCCCACTGCGTCGCCGTCATCGGAGCCCTCCTCACGGCCGAAGACCCGGGGCAAATAACTCACCTCACGAGAGACTTTCTGGCCCGCCTCTCCCAGTAAATGTTCAAATAATAGTCGTTAAAAGTTTCGGCTTGATTTTTAACAAGCCGGTGGGTCACAATGCTTGGAGGTCGGATGGCCGTGTTTCGGCCCCGTCTCCTGCCGGCCGCAGGCGCGCTCTTCCACGAAAGTCCCTTCCTTATCCATCCTTCGCCCCGGAGCAGAGGCAGACTAAACGCATGAGATACTTCGACCTGGCGCCCGTCATCGAGCAGATGTTGACGGCCTCCGAGACGATCAGCGACCTGAACTTCTCCGTCGGCCAAGCTCCGCAGGTCGAGGTCAACGGCCGGCTGACGCCCGTCCAGCCGCTCGGGCTCCAGAAGCTGACGCCCTACCAGACCGAGATCATCTCGATGACCCTGCTCCACGGCAACCCCGAGGCCGCGCAGCGTCTCGCCCACACCGGCTCGGCCGACCTCAGCTACTCGCTCCCCTCGCGCACGCGGTTCCGCGTCAACATCTTCCAGCAGCGCGGCACCTACTCCATCGTCATGCGCGTCATCCCGACCGAAATCCCGACCATCGACGCGCTCGACCTCCCGCGCCAGCTCTCCGAGATAACGGAGCTGCGCAACGGCATCGTCCTCGTCACGGGTCCGACCGGCTCCGGCAAGTCAACGACGCTGGCCGCCGTCATCGACCTCATCAACCAGAAGCACCAGTACCACGTCGTCACCATCGAGGACCCCATCGAGTTCCTGCACACGCACAAGAAGTCAACCATCAACCAGCGCGAGATAGGCTCGGACGCCAAGGACTTCCCCTCGGCCCTGCGCTCGGCGCTCAGGCAGGCGCCGAAGGTCATCCTCATCGGCGAGATGCGCGACTACGAGACGACCGAGATCGCGCTCGAAGCCGCCGAGACGGGCCACCTCGTGCTCTCCACGCTCCACACGATTGACGCCTCGAAGACCGTGGACCGCATCATCGGCCTCTACCCGAAGAACGAGGAGCAGGTCATCCGCACGCGCCTCGCCCAGACCTTCCGCTTCATCGTCTCGCAGCGTTTGATACCGCGGGCGGACGGGCGCGGCCGCGTCGCGGCGGTCGAGATTCTGAAGTCCACGCCGCGCACGCGCGAGTACGTCAGCGAGGGCGAGAGCGAAGGCAAGACCTTGCTCGACGCCATGCGCGACGGCCGCCACGACGGCATGCAGGACTTCGACACCGTCATCAAGGGGATGATCGAGAAGGAGACCCTCTCGCTCGAAGACGGCCTCTCGTTCGCCACCAACCCCAACAACCTCACGCTCGCGCTCAAGGGCATGTCCTCCTCCGACGACTTCAACGCCCCCGAGCAGCGGCCGCAGAGCGCGCGCCCCCCCGTGGGCGTCCGCCCCGCCGCCGGCGCCCGACCCGCGCCCGCCCCCGCGCGCCCCTTCGCCCCGTCTTCCATGCTCGACATG
>DATHBF010000452.1:0-22775 GCA_035296285.1 Pyrinomonadaceae bacterium
TCCAGCAGCTCGCGTTGTTCCGAGGTCAACGCCTCAAGGCGCTTGGAGATGTCATCCATCTAGGGTCTGCTCGCTCCCGGTCTGTAACTCGCGGGACAGGTGGGCCTGCAACTCGTCGAGCGAGAGACCTTCGATCTCCCCGAGGAGGCGCTCAATCTCTTCGTTCTCTTTCGCCTTCTGCCGGCGCTCCTCGACGGCGCGCGCCAGCCCTTCGACGGTCGGCGACTCGAAGAGATGGTTCAAGGGCAACTCGACCTGGAAGATTTTGCGTATCTGGGAGACGAGCTGGATGGCGATGAGCGAGTTGCCGCCAAGCTCGAAGAAGTTGTCGCGGCGGCCGACGCGCTCGACGCCGAACATCTCCTCCCACGCGGCCGCGACGCGCTGCTCCGTCTCGCCCTCGGGCCGCGCGTAGGCTTCGGCCCTCTCGCCGCCCTGCGCGCCGCCCGCGACGCGCGCCGACCTCAACTGGTCGAGCAGGTCGCCCGCGGCCGTCTGCTTCTGCGCGTCCATCAGGGACTGGAAGTCCTGCGTCGAGACGACGACCTGCGGGTGCGGGCCTTCGACGATGCGCCGCACGGCCCCGACGCCCTCCTCGTGCGTCAGGCCGTAAGCCTCGCGCATCTCGGCGAGCTGGGTTTGAAACTCCGACGGCATGGCGGGCGCCGACCCCTGCCAGTCTTCCCAGTGCGGCAGGTTCCAGTTGACGGCCACCGTCAGCGTCTTGCCCGCGGCGGTCTCGGCGCGCGCGAAGGCGTCGAGGAAGGCGTTCGCCGCGCAGTAGTCCGCCTGGCCGAAGACGCCCGTCAGCGAGAGCGTCGTCGAGAAGAGGACGAAGAAGTCCGGCGGCTCGTCCTCCAACAGCGATTGCAGGGCGAGCGTCCCGGCGACCTTCGGCCTGAAGACGGCCTCGACCGCCTCGGGCGTCTTCAACTGAATCATGCCGCCGCCCGTCGCCGCCGCCGTGTGGAAGACGCCGCCCACGGGGCCGAAACGCCCGCGCACGTGGGCGACGACCGAGGCCATCCGTTCGAGGTCGCCCGGGTCGGCGTCGTAGGTCAGGACTTCCGCGCCCGCCTCTTCAAGCTCGGACACGGCGCGGATGAGCCGGCTGACTTCGTCCTGCTCGTCGTGCGCCTCCAGCCATTGCCGCCACCCCTCGCGCGCGGGGAGCGGCTCCGCGACGCGCATGACGAGCTTGCAGCGCACGGCCGCGGCGAGGCTCCGCGCCAGCGCCCAGTCGATGCCGCCCGGCCCGCCCGTCAAGAGGTAGACCCCGCCTTCGCGCAGGCGCCCCGCGCCGGGCGTCTCGGCAAGCTCGACCGGCTCGAAGATCTGCACCCAGCGGTGACGGCCTCGGTAGGCGATGGTCGTCTCGGCGTCGGGCGCGGCGAGTTCGGCGGCGAGGCCCGCGGCCAGGGCTTCGCGCTCCGCCTCCCGCGCGGGGAGCGTGACATCTATCGAGCGGCAACTGACCTGCGGGTACTCCTGCGGGATGACCTTGCAGAGCCCGAGCGCGGTCGCCTTGGGGGGCGACAACGACTCTTCGCCCGTCACCTCCTGCACGCCGCTGGTGACGACGGCTAACTTGAGCGGCCCCGCCGGCAGGCTCTCGCCTATCGCCTGCATCATGAAGAGGAGGCTGTAAAAACCTCTCGCCTGCGACGACTCGAAGGCGTCGGGCGTCGCCCCCGCCTCCGGCCCGTCCGAAACGCCCCACGCGTGCAGAATCGCCTCCGGCGTCTTCCCGTTCGCGCGAAGCTCGGAGAGCAGCGCGTCGTAGTCGGCGCGCAGACGCGGGTTGATCTCATAAACGCGCTCGGCGACCCTGCCGAAACGCTCGCCCGCTTTGACGACGAAGACTTCCGCGCCCTCGTCTTCCAAACGGCGGGCGACGAGCGAGGCGAGGCCCGTCTCGTCCGCGAATATCAGGCTGCAACGGCCTTTCGCCGTCGTCGCCTGTTCGCGGGGGACGGTCGAACGCTTCCAGGAGGGGACGTAAAACCACTCGGCGGCGTCCGGCTTCCGCCTCAACGCGTCGGGCGACCCGCCCTGAGACTCGCCCTGTGCCGGGGCGTCAATCCAGTACCGCTGGCGCTCGAAGGGGTAGGTCGGCAGCGGCACGCGGCGGCGCCTTTGACCGGAGTAGAAAGCGGCCCAGTCAACCGCCACGCCCGCAGACCAGAGTTGGCCGAGCGTCTCAAGCAGGCCGCGGAGTTCGGACTCCTGCCCGCGCGCCAGCGCCGAGAGCACGAGGCGGCCCGACGAGCCGTTCTGCTTACCCGACGAGCCGTTCTGCTGCTGGCGCGCGAGCGTCGTCAGACTTTGGCCCGGCCCGACCTCCAGCAAGACTCGGCCCTTCTCCTTCAACAACTCCGCGACCCCTGCGGCGAAGCGCACCGGCGCGCGCAACTGTCTCGACCAGTAGCCGGCGTCGGTCGCCTCTTCGGGCTTGACCCACGTCCCCGTCAGGCCGGAGACGTAGGGTATCCGCGGCGCGTGCAGGCGGACCGAGGCGACCTCCCGCTCGAACTGCCCGACGACGGGCTGCATCATCTCCGAGTGATAGGCGTGCGAAGTGTGCAGGCGACGACTGGCGACGCCCTCGGCGGCGAGCCGCGCCTCGGTCCTCTGAATCTCCTCCGACGCCCCCGAGACGACGCACATCGCCGGCCCGTTGACCGCGGCCACGCTCACGGCGTCGCTCAGGAAAGGCAGCAACCCCTGCTCGGAGAGCGGCACGGCCAGCATCGCGCCCGCAGGCATCGCCTGCATCAAGCGCCCGCGCGCCGAGACGAGCTTCAAAGCGTCCTCCAGAGAGAAGACGCCGGCCAGACACGCGGCCACGTACTCGCCGATGCTGTGCCCTATCATCGCCTCGGGGCGCACGCCCCACCCCATCAGAAGCTTCGCCAGCGCGTACTCGACGACGAACAGCGCGGGCTGTGTGACGGAGGTCTGTGCGAGACGCGACGCGGCCTCGTCGGAGTCCGCCTCGCCGTACAACGCGCCGAGCAGGTCGAGGCCCGCGCCCACGCTTAGCAGTTCCGCGCAGCGGTCAACTTCCGCGCGGAAGGTCGGCTCGGCCTCGTACAGCTCCCGCCCCATGTGCGCGTACTGCGAGCCCTGGCCGGGGAACATGAAGACGACGCCGGCCGCCCCGGCGTGCTCCTGAAGATTGATTCGCGCGCGGCCCGCGTCCGCCGATTCGAGGGCGCTCACGGCCTCCCGCGCGTCACGACAGACGAACGCCCGGCGGTGCGTAAAGTCGCTCCGCCCGAGCTGGAGCGTGTATGCCACGTCGGCCAGCTCGGCTCGCGGCCGCTCCTTCAGGTAGGAGGCGAGGTCGGCCGTCGCGCTCTCCAGGGCGGCGGCGGTCCTGGCCGAGAGCGTCAACAGTTGGTGCGCGCGCGAAGCGCCCGAAGGCCCGACGGCCGGCGCTTCTTCGAGTACGACGTGGGCGTTCGTGCCGCCGATGCCGAAGGAGCTGACGCCCGCGCGGCGCGGCGAGCCGTTCGACTCCCACGCGGCGAGCGCGGTGTTGACGTAAAACGGCGTGCGCTCGAAGTCTATGTTCGGGTTGGGCCGCTCGAAATGAAGGCTCGGCGGAATCTCGCGGTGCCTGAGCGCGAGCACGGTCTTGATGAGCCCGGCGACGCCGGCCGCCGCGTCGAGGTGGCCGATGTTCGTCTTCAGCGAGCCGATGGCGCAGGTGCCGCGCGCGGCGCCGGCCGCGCCGAAAGCCTGAGTGAGCGCGGCGATCTCTACGGGGTCGCCGAGCGCGGTCCCCGTCCCGTGCGTCTCGACGTAAGTGATGGTCTCGGGCTCGACCGCGGCGGCCGCCAACGCCTCTTCGATGACCCCCGCCTGCCCCTCGACGCTCGGCGCCGTGTAGCCGACTTTGAGCGAGCCGTCGTTGTTGATGGCCGAGCCCTTAATCACGGCCTCGACGGAGTCGCCGTCGGCCAGCGCGTCGGCCAGCCGCTTCAAGACGACGACGCCGACGCCGCTCCCCTTCACCGTCCCGCCGGCCCGCGCGTCGAAGGCGCGGCAGTGGCCGTCTGGCGAGACGATGCCGCCCTCCTGATAGAGCGCGCCCTGCCCCTGAGGCACGCCGACCGAGACGCCGCCCGCGAGCGCCATGTCGCACTCCTGATTGAGTAGGCTCTGGCAGGCGACGTGGACGGCGACGAGCGAGGTCGAGCAGGCCGTCTGGATGTTCAGGCACGGCCCCTTCAGGTTCAACTTGTAGGCGGTCTGCGTGGCGAGGTGGTCGCGGTCGTTGCCGATGAGGGTCTGGAAGACGCCGACGGATTCGATCAGCTCTCGGCGCGGGAGGAGGTTTTGCAGCAGGTAAGAGTTGACGCTTTCGCCGGCAAAGACCCCGACGCGGCCCGCGTACTTTTCCGGGGCGTAGCCGGCCGCCTCCAGCGCCTGCCACGCGTGTTCGAGGAAGAGGCGGTGCTGCGGGTCCATCATCTCGGCCTCGCGCGGCGTGAAGCCGAAGAACGAGGCGTCGAACAGCTCGGCGTCTTCGACGACGGCGCCGGCCCTGACGTAGTTGGCGTCGGCGAGCAGCGCGGGCTCGACGCCGCGTTCGAGCAGTTCTTCCTCCGAGAAGAAGCTGACCGACTCGACGCCGTCGCGCAGGTTCCGCCAGAGCTCTTCGACGGTGCGCGCGCCGGGGAAACGGCCGGCCATGCCGACGACGGCGATGTCATAACTGAACTTGTCCGCGCTGCTCATGCCAGCCCCCGTTGAATGGAAACGTCGCCGCCTCGAATCAGGCCCAAAGAATGAAGCGCGAGCCGCCCGCCCGTCTGTGAGCTGTGCTTCAAACCCGGACTCGCTCGGTCAAGACCCGCGCCTTACCGGCGGGCGCGGGATTTTATTTTAGAATGGGTTCGCCTTGCGGGCCGGGCTGAGGGCAAGAGATGCGCTTTTCGCCATGACGGGAATCACCGCTCGTCGAATCTGAAGAAACATGATGAGGTGTCGTCAAGTTAAGAGAGCCGCCGCCTGCTTAAGGAGCGGTCATCTTACTAAAACGGCCTCTCCCGCCGCAAGTACTTAAACCGGCAGCCCCCGGCGGCGCGTCCGCCTTCCGGCTGACTCGCGCCGCGCCTCCCCGCGCAGCCGGTGCGACGAACGGCCGCCGGGCTCGGCCTCGCCGCCGAGGTGGCGCGCGAGCGCGCTGACGGTCGGGTATTTAAACAGCTCGACGACCGCTATCTCTCGCCCGAGAAGCTCCTGCAACTCGCCGCGCATCCGCACGATGAGCAAGCTATGGCCGCCGAGGTCGAAGAAGTTGTCGTTGACGCCGACCCGCCCCACGCCCAGCAAATCCTGCCAGAGCTTTGCGACGACGCGCTCCATCTCGGTCGCGGGCGCGACGTAGGCGGCCCCGGGCGCGAGGTCCGAGGCGCCCGGCGCGGGCAGCGCCCGGCGGTCGATCTTCCCGTTGGCGTTGAGGGGCAGGCGCTCCATGACGACGAAGGCCGAAGGGAGCATGTATTCCGGCAGCTTGTCTGTCAGGTAGGGGCGCAGCTTGTCGGGCGAGGGGCGCGCGCCGGGCTCGGGCGCGAGGTAGGCCGTCAGGCGTTGCTCGCCGGGCCGCACCTCGTCGCAGACGACGACGGCCTCTCTCACGTCCTCGTGCTTGGTCAGCACCGCCTCTATCTCGCCCAGCTCGACGCGGAAGCCGCGGATCTTCACCTGGAAATCGATGCGGCCGAGGAATTCGATGCGGCCGTCGGGCAGGTAGCGCGTCGCGTCGCCCGTCCGGTAGAGGCGCGCGCCGGGCTCCCGAGAGAAGGGGTGCGGGATGAACGCCTCGGCGGTCAGCGCCGGCTGGTTCGCGTAGCCGCGCGCGAGGCTGACGCCGCCGACGTATAACTCCCCGCGGACGCCCACCGGCACGGGCTCCATGTTCCGGTCGAGCAGGTAGACTTCGACGTTATCGACGGGGCGGCCGATGTGCGGCGCGTAGCTGGCGTCGGCGTCTTCGGGCGTGATGAGGCCGGAGGTGGCGATGACCGTGGTCTCGGTCGGCCCGTAACTGTTCGTCAACTTGAAGGGCAGAGAGGCGGGCGGGAAATGGTGGAGCGCGGCGCCGCCCGTGTAGAGCACGCGCAGCGCCGTGTCCGGCGGCCAGTCCAGCGTCAGTATGAGTTCGGCCAGCGGGGTCGGCGCGTAGCTCGCGTCGATGCGGTTCGAGACGAGCCAGTCGCGCAGCTTCTCCGGCGCGTGGCGCGTCTCCTCGTCGGGCAGGTAAAAGGTCATCCCCCCCGTCAGGTTGGGCCACAGCTCGAAGACCGAGGCGTCGAACCCGACGCCCGAGAGTTGGGCCACCCGCTCGCCGGGCTCGCCGGGCGAAGTGCGCAGGTGCCACCTGATGAGGTTCATCAAAGACGCGTGCGTCACCATCACGCCCTTCGGCTTGCCGGTCGAGCCCGACGTGTAGATGACGTAGGCGAGGTTGTCGGGCAGCACGCCGCTGCGAGGGTTCTCGTCGCTCTGCCGTGCGACGGCCTCCGCGTCGCCGTCGAGCAGCACCATCGCGGCCTCGCACCCGTCGAATAACGCGCGCGTGCTCTCGCGCGTCAGCAGGACGGGGGCGCGGCTGTCCCGCAACATGAAGGAGAGGCGCTGCGCCGGGTAGGAGGGGTCGAGCGGGACGTAAGCGCCGCCGGCCTTGGCGACGGCGAGGATGCCGACCAGCAGCTCCGCCGAGCGCTCGACGCAGATGCAGACCGGCGTCTCCGGCCCGACGCCGAAGCCCCGCAGGTAATGGGCCAGCCTGTTGGCACGCCGGTTCAACTCAGCGTAGGTCAGGCGCCCCTGCTCGGAGACTACCGCCGCGGTCTCGGGCGTCAGCGCGGCCTGCCGCTCGAACTCCTGGTGCGCGCACGCCGAAGGCGCGTCGCCGCGGCGCGTGTCGTTCCATTCGACGAGCAGTTGACGCCGCTCCTCCGCGCCCAACAGGTTCAGCGCCGAGAGCGGCGCGTCCGCGTCTTCGACCACGCTTTCCAGCAGACGCCGGTAGTGCCCGACCATGCGCGCGACGGCGTCGGCGTCGAAGAGGTCGCCGTTGTACTCAAGCGCGCCCGACAGCCCGCCGCGCGCCTCTTCGAGCGAGAGCGTCAGGTCGAACTTCGCCGTCTCGCCGGGGATGTCCGTCAGGGACAGCTTGAGGTCTTCCAACTTCAGCGCCGGCATCGGCGCATTTTGCAGGGTGAACATGACCTGGAAGAGCGGCGTGCGGCTTAAAGAACGCTCCGGCTGCAACTCCTCGACCAGCTTCTCGAACGGCAGCTCGTGATGCGTGTACGCCCCCAGGCAGACCTCTTTGACCTGAGCCAGCAGCTCGCGGAAGCTGCGGCGGTCGTCTATCCGCGCGCGCAGCACCAGCGTGTTGACGAAGAAGCCGATGAGCCCCTCCGTCTCGACGCGGTTACGGTTAGCGACCGGCGAGCCGACGAGGATGTCCTCCTGCCCCGTGTAGCGCCAGAGCAGCACGTCGAAGGCGGCCAGCAGCGTCATGTAAAGGGTCGCGCCCTCGCCCCGGCTCAGCGCCTTGAGCCACCCCGTCAACTGCGGCGAAAGCGTAAGCTCCTCCCGCCCCCCGCGAAACGTCTGGGCGACGGAGCGCGGCCGCGTGGTCGGCAATTCGAGCATCTGCGGCGCGCCCGCCAGTTGCTTTTTCCAGTAGCCGAGCTGAGCCTCAAGGGCCTCGCCCGTCAGGTGCTCCCTCTGCCACAGCGCGTAGTCCCCGTACTGCACCGAAAGCTCTTCGAGCGGCGACTCATCCCCTTTGCCGTAAGCCTCGTAGAGCGCCGCCAGCTCCCTGACCATCACGCCGCTCGACCACCCGTCCGAGACGATGTGGTGCATCGTCAAAAGCAGCACGTGCTCTTCCTCGTCGAGTCGCAGCAGGCGCGCGCGCCAGAGCGGACCGCGGGTGAGGTCGAAGGGGCGGTGTGCCTCTTCGCCGCCGAGGCGTCGCAGCTCGGCCTCGCGCTCGGCCTCGGGCCGCCCCGAAAGGTCGTCGAAGGGCAGCGTGAAACCCGCGTCGGGGGAGACGACCTGCACCGGCTCGCCGTCAACGACGGCGAACGAGGTGCGCAGCGACTCGTGCCGCCGCTGAATCTCCGCGAGGGTTCGTTCGAGGGTCGCGGCGTCGAGCCGGCCGCCGATGTCGAGGGCGGCGGAGATGTGGTAGGTGGAGGTGCCCGGCTGGAGCTGGTCTATGAACCAGAGGCGCTGCTGCGCGAACGAGAGCGGCAGGTGCGCCCCGCGCGGGCGGGCGGTGACGGGGGCGGTCCGCGCTTCCCGCCCGTCGCGCAGGCCCGCCTCGATGCTCTGCGCCAGGTCCGCGACGTTCGGGTGCTCGAACAGGCGCCGCACAGGCAATTCGAGCCGGAAGGCGTTTCTGACCCTGGAGACGAGCTGCGTCGCCAGCAGCGAGTGGCCGCCGAGGTCGAAGAAGTCGTCGTGGACGCCGACGCGCTCGACCTTGAGCACGTCCGACCAGATGTCCGCCAGAATCTCCTCCGTGGGCGTGCGCGGGGCGACGTAAGCCTCTCCCGCGTGGCCCCGCGCCCGGGAGGTCGCGCGCGCCGCGCGCCGCCCCGCCTCGGCCCGCCGCGCGAGCAGTTGTTCTTCTTCGGCGTCGGTGAACAGGGGCAGGGCCGAGAGGGGCGCGGCGGGGTCGGCGGCGACGCCTTCGAGTACGGACTCCAGGCGGCGCGTCAGCAGTCGGATGGTCCCTTCGTTAAAGAGTTCCACGCTGTACTCGACGACCCCGGTCAGTCCCCGCTCGGACTCTTCGAGTTGCAGCGTGAGGTCGAAGTGAGTCGTGCCGCTCCACACGTCCATCCGGCTGAGCGCGAGGCCGGGCAGCTTCAGCTCGTCGCCCGGCGCGTTCTGGAGCGCGAACATCATCTGGAAGAGCGGCGTGAAGCCGAGGCTGCGCTCCGGCTGTAGCTCCTCGACCAGCATCTCGAAAGGGATGTCCTGGTGCGCGTACGCGCCGAGCGCGACTTCGCGCACGCGCCCGAGGAGCTGTCTGAAACTCGGGTCGCCGGAGAGGTCCGTGCGCAGCACCAGCGTGTTGACGAAGAAGCCGATGAGCGGCTCGACCTCACGGTGCCGCCGGTTCGCTATCGGGGTGCCGACGACGATGTCGTGCTGCCCCGTGTAGCGCGAGAGCAGCGTTTGAAACGCCGCCAGCAGAATCATGTAGAGCGTGACGCCCTCGCGGCGGGCGAGTGAGCGTAGTTCTTCGGTCAGTTGCTCGGGCAGCTCGAAGCTGAGCGCCGCGCCCCGGAAGGTGAGCGCCTCCGGGCGCGGGTGGTCGGTCGGGAACTCAAGCAGGGCGGGCCTGCCGTCCAGTTGCTTTTTCCAGTAGGCGAGCTGCCTCTCAAGCACCTCGCCCCGCAGCCACCCGCGCTGCCAGACGGCGTAGTCCGCGTACTGCACGGGCAGCTCCGCGAGCGGCGACTGCGCTCCGCGCGCGTAAGCCTCGTAGAGCGCCGCCACCTCGCGCACGAGTATGCCGCTCGACCAGCCGTCCGAGACGATGTGGTGCATCGTGAAGAGCAGGACGTGCTCCTCGTCGGAGAGCCGCAGCAGGGTCGCGCGCAGCAGCGGGCCGCGCGAGAGGTCGAAACCCTCCCGCGCCTCCGCCCGCGCCAGCCGCTCCGCCTCCGCCTCGCGCTCGGCCTCGGGCAGTCCCGCCAGATTCAGCAAGGGCAGGTGGACGGGCTGCTCCGGCAGTACGACCTGCGCGGGCTCGCCCCCGTCCGAGCGGAAGACCGTGCGCAGGGATTCGTGCCTGCGCACGACCTCGTTCAACGTCCGCCGCAGCGCCTCCGCGTCGAGCGCGCCGCGCAGGCGCAGGGCGGCCGGGAGGTTGTAGATTGGGTTGCCCCCCTCAAGCTGGTCGAGGAACCAGAGCCGCTGTTGCGCGAACGAGAGCGGCAAGGCGTCTTCTCTGGGGGCGGGCGTGATGGGCGGCGCGTCTTCGACGAGCCCGCCCGGCCCCGAAGGCCCGAGCGATTCGGCCAGCTCGGCGATGACGGGGTGCTCGAAGAAACGCTTGAGGGGCAGCTCGACGCGGAGCGTGTCGCGCACGCGCGTGATGACCTGCGTGGCGAGCAGGCTGTGGCCGCCGAGGTCGAAGAAGTTGTCGTAGACGCCGACGCGCCCGACTCCGAGCACGTCGCGGATGATGGCGGCCAGCGCCTCCTCCGTCCCGTTGCGCGGCGCGACGTAGAGGCCCTCCCTCGGCTGGACGTGCTCGCCCGGCGCGGGCAGCGCCCGGCGGTCAATCTTCCCGTGGGCCGTCAGCGGGAACTCCGCGAGCGCGACGAAGGCCGAAGGGACCATGTACTCGGGCAGCTTCTCGCGCAGGTGGCGGCGCAGCTCGTCGGCCGCCGGCGGGTCCGCCTCATTGGCCGTGAAGTAGGACACCAGGCGTTTATCGCCGGGCGCGTCTTCGCGCACCATCGCCAGACAAGCGCGCACCGCCGCGTGGCCCTGAATCGCCGCCTCCACCTCACCCGGCTCGATGCGGAAGCCGCGCAGCTTCACCTGCTGGTCGCGACGCCCGAGGAACTCAATCGTCCCGTCGGGCCGGTAACGCGCCAGGTCGCCCGTGCTATAGAGACGCGCGCCGGCCTCCGGGCCGAACGGGTCGGGGACGAACTTCTCGGCCGTCAGCGCGGGCCGGTTCAGGTAGCAGCGCGCCAGCCCGTCGCCCCCCGCGTATAGCTCGCCGACTACCCCCGCGCCGACCGGCCTCATGCGCCCGTCGAGGACGTAGACGCGCGTGTTGGAGACGGGCCTGCCTATCGGCACGTGCGCGCCGTGCTCCTCCTCTTCGAAGCGGTGGCAGCACGTAAAGGTCGTGTTCTCGGTCGGCCCGTAGCCGTTCGTCAGGCGGCCCGCGCCGCACTCTCGGACGAAGCGGTTGACGTGGCCGGCGCTCAGCACGTCGCCCCCGGCCAGCAGCCGGCGCAGGCCGCGCAGGTCTTCCAGACGTTCCTCCACCATCAGGTGAAAGAGGCCGGCGGTCAGCCAGAGCGTCGTCACCTCATGCTCCCTGACGGCGGCGCCTATCTCCTCCGGCAGCGCGACGCCCGGCGGCATCACCGCGAGGCGCGCGCCGTTCAGGAGCGCGCCCCAAATCTCGAACGTCGAGGCGTCGAAGGTGACGGGCGCGAGCTGTAGGAAAACGTCGTCCGGGGAGATGTCGGCGTAGTTGGTTCGGCAGACGAGGCGGGCGACGCCGCGGTGCGTGACGCAGACGCCCTTGGGCCTGCCCGTCGAGCCCGACGTGTAGATGACGTAGGCCAGGCCGTCGGCGTCGGCCCTGCACGGAGGGTTCTCCGCGCTCTCGGCGGCTATCAACTCCCAATCGCTGTCGAGGCAGACCACCTGCTGCGCGAACGCGGAATCGAGATGCCGCTCCTGCGTCAACAGGACGAGGAGCGTCGCGTCTTCGACCATGAAGGCCAGCCGCTCGCCCGGGTAGGACGGGTCGAGCGGCAGGTAAGCGCCGCCGGCCTTCAGGACGCCGAGCAGCGCGACCATCAGCTCGACGGAGCGGTCCAGCATGACGCCGACGCACATCTCCGGCCCGACGCCCATGTTAATCAGGTGGTGGGCCAGCCTGTTCGCGCGGCGGTTCAACTCGCCGTAGGTCAGCCGCTCACCGCCGAAGACGAGGGCGACGGCGTCCGGCGTCTCCTCGGCCCTTCTCTCGAACAGCTCGTGGATGCAGGCGCGGCGCGGGTAGTCGGTGGCGGTCGCGTTCAACTCCTTGAGCAGGCGGCCCGACTCGCGCTCGGTCGGCGGGGGCAGCTCCGCGACGCACACCCCGCCGTCGGCGGCGATGCGCTCCAGCAGCGCGCGGAACTGTTCGGCCATGCTCTCTATCATGGCGGCGTCGAACAGGTCGCAGTTGTAGCGCCAAAGGGTCTTCAGCCCTTCCCGCGTCTCCACCACCTCAAGCGCAAGGTCGAACTGCGCCGCCTCCGTCTCCGTCTCCGTCAGACTCAGCTTCAGCCCCGCGAGCTCGACGGCGGCCGGCGGCGTGTTCTGCAAGGTGAACATCACCTGGAAGAGCGGCGTGCGGCTTAAAGAACGCTCGGGCTGCAACTCTTCGACCAGCTTCTCGAACGGCGCCTCCTGATGCGCGTAGGCTTCGAGGCATACTTCTTTGACCTGCGTCAGCAGCTCGCGGAAGCTGCCCCGCCCGTCTACCCGCGCGCGCAGGACCAGCGTGTTGACGAAGCACCCGATGAGCGCCTCCGTCTCGGCGCGCGTGCGCCCGGCGACGGGCGTGCCGACGAGCATGTCCGTCTGCCCGCCGTAGCGCGACAAGAGAACTTGCAGCGCCGCGAGCAGAATCATGAACAGCGTCGCGTCCTCTTCGAGCGACAGCCCCTTCAGTTCTTCCGAGAGCTTCGGCGGCAGGACTTGCGTGTGGGTTGCGGCCCGAAACGTCTGGACGGAGGCCCTCGCCCTCTGCGTCGGCAGTTCGAGCACGGGGAGGTCGCCGCCCAACTGTCGCCGCCAGTACGCGAGCTGAGTCTCAAGGGCCTCGCCCGTCAGGTGCTCCCGCTGCCACAGCGCGTAGTCCCCGTATTGAACCGGCAGCTCTTCGAGCGGCGACTCCTCGCCCCTCCCGTAAGCCTCGTAGAGCGCCGCCAGCTCCCTGACCATCACGCCGCTCGACCACCCGTCCGAGACGATGTGGTGCATCGTCAAAAGCAGCACGTGCTCTTCGTCCTTGAGGCGCAGCAGGCGGGTGCGAAGGAGCGGGCTCTGCGCGAGGTCGAAGGGGCGCCGCGCTTCCTCCCTGCCCACGCGCAGCGCCTCCGCCTCGCGCTCGGCCTCGGCCAACGCGGTCAGGTCTTCGACCGGCAGCGCGACCCGGCAATCATGCGAGACGACCTGCTCGGGCCGGCCGCCGACGACGACGAAGGAGGTGCGCAGCGCCTCGTGCCGCCGGACGATTTCGTTGAGGCTGCGGCGGAGCGCCTCCGTGTCCAGCCGGCCCGTCATGCGCAGCGCCCCGGCGATGTGGTAGGCGGGGCTGCCGGGTTCGAGCTGTTCGAGGAACCAGAGGCGCTGCTGCGCGAAGGAGAGCGGCAGGCGCTCCGTCTCCCCGCGCGGCGAGATGAGGTCGGCCGGGGACGCGCCGCCGACGCCCTCCTCTTCGAGCAGGTACTCGAACAGCTCAAGCCGGTCGGCGTCCAGTTCGGCCATGTTCAAAAAATCCTCGGGCTCGCTCATCGCTCGCTTCTCTCCCGGCGCTTCCTTTGCAGCTCCCGCCGCGCCTCCTCCGCCGGGATGCTCTTGAGTTTTTGCAGCACGCGCGCAATCTTTTCTATCTGGCCCGGCCGGGTCTCGAAGGCGGCGACGGCGGCCGCCAACTCGGCGACGGTGGCCGACTCGAAGATGACCCTGAGCGGCAGCTCGATGCGGAAGATGCGTCGCACGTTCGAGAGCACGCGGGTCGCCATCAGCGAGTGGCCGCCCAGCTCGAAGAAGTTGTCGTGGACGCCGACCCGCTCGACCCCGAGCACCCCGCGCCAGATGTCCGCCAGCGCCTCCTCAAGCGGGCTGCGGGGCGCGACGAACTCCGCGCCCGTCTGCGCCGCGGCGGCGTCGGGCGCGGGCAGCGCGCGGCGGTCAACCTTGCCGTTCGGCGTCAGCGGCAGCGACTCCAGCAAGACGAAGGCGGATGGGACCATGTAATCCGGCAGACGCTCGCGCAGGTAGGCGCGCAACTCGCCGGCCACCTCGCCCGGCCCGCGCCCGGCGGCGGCCACGACGTAAGCCACCAGCCGCTTCTCCCCGGGCGCGTCTTCCCGGGCGACGACGACCGCGCCCCCCACCGCTTCGTGCGCCGACAACACCGCCTCTATCTCGCCCGGCTCGATGCGGTAGCCGCGCACCTTCACCTGATTGTCGGCGCGCCCGAGGAACTCGATGCTCCCGTCCGGCAGGAAGCGCGCGAGGTCGCCCGTGCGGTAGAGGCGCGCGCCCGCTTCGAGGCCGTAAGGGTTCGGGACGAACAGCTCGGCCGTCAGCGCGGGCCGCCCGTGGTAGCCGCGGGCCAGCCCGTCGCCGCCGAGACACAGCTCGCCGACGACGCCGACCGGCACGGGGCGCAGCAGTCTGTCGAGGACGTAAGCCTGCGTGTTGGCGACGGGGCGGCCTATCGGTATCTGGCGAGCGTCGTCCGCCACGGCCTCGACCTCGTGCCACGTCGAGTACGTGCAATTTTCCGTCGGCCCGTAGACGTGCAGGAGCCTTCCCGGCGAGCCCCGCTCCAGCACCTCCTTGAACCAGCGCGGCTCGGCCGTCTCCCCGCCGGTCAACAGATGCCCGATGCCCGCGAAGGCGTCCGGCATCTGCCGCGCCATCTCGTTGAAGAGCGCCGTCGTCATGAACAGGACGCTGACCTGCTGCCGGCGCACCTCGCCCAACAGGTCGTGCTGAGAGAGCGCCACCTGCTTGCTCAAGACGACGAGGCGCGCGCCGTTCAGGAGCGCGGCCCAAATCTCGAAGGTCGCCGCGTCGAACGCGACGTTCGAGAGGTGCGCGACGCGGTCGGCCTCGCGCACCTGCAAGTAGTCGGCGTCGCAGACGAGGCGGGCGACGTTGCGGTGCGTGACGCAGACGCCCTTGGGCCTCCCCGTCGAGCCCGACGTGTAGATGACGTAGGCGAGGTTGTCGGCGCTCGCCTCGACGCGCGGGTTCTCCGCGCGCCCCTCGGTCAACAGGCGGGCGTCGGCGTCGAGGCTAAGGAGCGTCAGGGCCGAGTCGCCCGGCCAGCCTTCCGCCAGCCGCGCCGTCGTCAGGAGCAGGCGCGCGCCCGCGTCCCCGAGCACGTAGGACAGGCGCTCCCGGGGCTGGGCGGGGTCCAGAGGCAGGTAGGCGCCGCCCGCCTTGAGGACGCCGAGCAGCGCGACGACCATCTCCGCCGAGCGTTCCATCAGGACGCCGACCGTCGCCTCCGGCCCGACCCCCTTCTCCCTCAGGTGGCGCGCAAGCCTGTTGGCCCGCGCGTTCAGCTCCGCGTAGGTCAACTGTTCCTCGCCGCAGACGACCGCCAGGGCCTCCGGCGCGCGCTCGGCCTGCGCCTCGAACAACCCTGGGAGCGTCTGCTCGCGCGGGTAAGGCGTCGCCGTCTCGTTCCACTCCGTGAGGATGAGCCGCCGCTCGTCTTCGCCCAACAGGCGCACGTCGGCGAGGCTCTTGTCGTCGGCGGCGGCGATGTCCAGCAGCAGTCGCTTCAAGTGGGCGAGGAGGCGTCGGGCGGTCTCGTCGTCGAAGCGGTCGTCGGTGTAGAGGGCTTGCAGGCGCAGGCCCTCTCCGGGGAGCGCGGCTATCGTCAGCGGGTAGTTGGTGCGCTCGAAGGAGCGCACGTCTTCGAGCGTCAGGCCGCCCTTGCCGTCGAGCAGCCCCGCGTCCATCGGATAGTTCTCGAAGGCCAGCAGGCACTCGAACAAAGCCTGCCCGCGCGGCACGTCGCTCCAACCCTGAATCTCCACGAGCGAGCTGTATTCGTAATCGCGCAGGGCCGCCAGTCTGGCTTGCAGGTCGCGCAGCCACGCGAGCACGGGCGCGCGCGCCGTCACGCGCGCGCGCACCGGCAGGGTGTTGATGAAGATGCCGACCATCTCGTCCACCCCGGCCAGCGCGGGCGGGCGGCCCGAGACGGTCGTGCCGAAGACCACGTCGTCCTCACCGCTGTAACTCCCGAGCAGCAGCGCGAAGGCGCCGTGCACCAACGTGCCGAGAGTGAGCTGAGACGAGCGCGCGAAGGCGTGCAGGGCGGCGGTCTCTTCCGCCGTCAGCCGCGCCTCCTGCTTCGAGACCCGCGGCGGCGGCTCGCCCTCGCCGCCGCCCGCGGGCCGGCCGGCCGTCAAGAGCGTCGGCCTGGTGAAGCCCTTCAACTCGTCGCGCCAGAAGCGTTCGGCCTTCGAGGCGTCCTGCCGCCGCGACCACGCGATGTAATTACGGAAAGGGGGCGGGCGTCTCGCGGGCGGCTCCTCGCCGCGCCGCAGCGACTCGTAGCTCGTCAACACTTCACGCAGCAGCGACGCCGCCGACCAGCCGTCGAGCAGCAGGTGATGCTGCGTCCAGATGAAGTGGTAAGCGTCCTCGGCCGCGCGGGCGAGCGCCAGACGCAGGAGAGGCGCGCGGCCCAGATGGAAGGGGCGCAGCCGGTCCGCGGAGAGGCGTGCTTCGAGAAGCCTCTCCTGCTCGTCGCGGGGCAGCCCGCGCCAGTCGTATCGGTCCATCGCCAGCGTGACGCTCTGCCCGACCACTTGCAGCGGGTCGTTCAGGTTCTCCCAGACGAAGGCGGTGCGCAGGACTGGGTGGCGTGCCGCCGCGCTCTGCCACGCGGCCTCGAACGCGGCCACGTCGAGCCCGCCTTTGAGGACGCAGCCGAACTGCTCGACATACATGCCGGCCGCGGGCGCGTAGAGGCTGTGAAAGAGCATCCCGTGCTGCATGGGCGAGAGCGGGTAGATGTCCTCCACCTCGCCCGTCGTCCGCAGCAACTCGTCGAGTTGCCCCTGTTCCAGCTTTGCCAGCGGGAAGTCGGAAGGCGTGTGGCCGCCTGCCTCGGGCGACAGGCAATGGGCGACTATGGCCCGCAGGGTTTCGAGGTGGTCGGCCGCCAGTCGCTCGACGGTCGCGCGGTCGTGAAGGTCGCGGCTGTAAGACCAGTCCAGCCGCAGCTCGCCGTCGTAGACGCCCGCGTTCACTTCCAGCAGGTGCGTCCGTCGGCTGCGACGCCCGCGCGTCGTGCCCACCCCTCCGCCCGCCAGCGTCCAGCCGGAGGCCGACTCCGGCGCGCGGTCCACGCGCCCGAGGTAGTTGAAGCTCACCTGTGCGGGCGGCGCGGACGCGAGCGCGGCCTTCAAGTCCGGCGCGCCGTCCGAGTAGCGCAGCACGCCGTAGCCCGCGCCTTGGCCGGGCACCGCGCGTAGTTGTTCCTTGACCGACTTCAAGGCGGGGCCGGGCGTGAAAGGTTCCTCCAGCCGCAGGAGCACGGGGAAGACGTTGGCGAACCGGCCGACCGTCCGCGAGAGGTTGACGCCCGCGAAGAGTTCTTCGCGCCCGTGGCCTTCGAGGTCCACGAGCAGCGCGCCTTCGCCCGTCCAGCGCGCGAAGGCGGCGACCAGGGCCGTCAGCAACACGTCGTTGACCTGCGCGTGATAGACGGGCGGCGCGTCGTGCAGCAGCGCGTGGGTCTCCGCGGCGCTCAACGAGATTGAGACGACGCGCGTCGAATCTTCGAGCGCCGCGCCGCCCGCGCGGTCCACCGGCAGGCCCTTACATTCCTTCCCCGCGAGCCCCGCCCAGTACTCCGCGCCCTGCCGCGCGGCGGCCGAGCGCGCGTGCTCGTCCAGGCGTTCGGCCCACGTCTTGAAAGGTGTCGTCTTCGGCGGAAGCTCGACGCCTTCGCCCCGTTGCAGTCGGGCGTAAGCGACGCCAAGCTCTTCCGACAGAATCCCCCACGAGACGCCGTCCGTCGCCAGGTAATGTGCGACGAGCAGCAGGCGCGGCGCGCGCGTCTCGCCAAGCTCGAACAACACCGCTCGCAGCATCCGCCCTTCCGCCAGACTGAGCCGGGCCTGCGTCTCGGCCGCGACCGCTTCGACGGCCGCCGCCTGCTCCCCTTCCGGCACGGCGGACAAATCAACCCGCCGCAGCGAGAACGGAGTCTCGGACGGCTCCGCGACGAACTGCCGCCAGCCCTCGCCCTCGCGCACGAAGCGAAGCCTCAAAGAGTCGTGACGCGCGAGCAGGAGGGAGAGCGCCCGCTCCAACAACTCGGGCCGCGCGGGGGCTTTCGCTTCGAGCAGCAGGGCCGTGTTCCAATGGTCGGCGTCCTCGAACTCCTGCTCGAAGAACCAGCGTTGGATGGGCGTGAGCGGCGCTTCGCCGCCGGCCGCCGACGGAGTCGTGCCGGCCGCGGCGGCAAGCTCGGCGACGGTCTGGCACTCGAACATCCGGGTCGCGCTCAGGTTGATGCCCGCCGCCCGGGCGCGCGCGACTATCTGGATGATGAGAATCGAGTCGCCGCCGAGCTCGAAGAAGTTGTCGTGCAAGCCGACGCGCTCAAGCCGGAGCGCGTCGGCCCAGATGCCGGCCAGCCCGCGCTCAAGCTCGGTCTGCGGGGCGGCGAACTCCTGCGCCGTCCCCGACCCCGAACGCTCCGGCGCGGGCAGGGCGCGTCGGTCAACCTTGCCGCCGGGCGTCAGCGGCAGCGAGTCGAGGAAGACGAAAGCCGAAGGGAGCATGTACGCGGGCAGGCTCTCTTTGAGGTGTTGACGAAGGTCTCGTATGGCCGGGGGCTCGGGGGTGTCGGCGACGAGGTACGCGACCAGCCTCTTCTCGCCGCCTTCCGCCCCGACGACGACCGCGGCCTCGCGCACCCGCTCGTGCCGGACCAGCGCCCTTTCGATTTCGCCCGGCTCGATGCGAAAGCCGCGGACCTTGACCTGCCCGTCCAGGCGTCCCAGGTATTCGATGTTGCCGTCGGGGAGGAAGCGCGCGAGGTCGCCCGTCCTGTAAAGTCGCGCGCCTGGCGTCTCGCCGAACGGATGCGGGATGAACGCCGCAGCCGTCAACGCCGGGCGTTTGAGGTAGCCCTGGCTGAGCGCGTGCCCGCCGAGGTGCAGCTCACCCGCGACGCCGACGGGCACGGGTCGCAGGCGCGCGTCGAGGACGTAGGCTTGGGCGTGTCTGAGCGGGCGCCCGATGGAGATTTTCCGGCCGGGGTCCGACGCCCCCGTGACGCCGTCGAGGTCGCAAATGGTCGAGCCGACGGTGGCCTCCGTCGGGCCGTAGGCATCAACCAGCCGGGTTCGCCCGCGCACCGCCGCCCGCCACTGCGCCAGCCGCTCGGGCTGTAACTTCTCACTGCCGGTGACGACGAGGCGCACGGTCTCGGCGAGGTCCCAGTCGGCGGGCGTGAGGACGGCCGCCAGTTGATGCCAGTAGGCCGTCGGGAGGTTGACGAGCGTCACCCGGTGCTCGCGGCACAGGCGCAGCAGGGAGAGCGGCGAGGCCGTCGCCTCGTCGTCGCGCAGGACGAGCGTCGCCCCGGTCGTGAGGCTGGAGAAGATCTCCTCGACGCTGATGTCGAAACTGAGCGAGGCGAACTGGAGCATCCGGTCGTCGGGCGAGATTTTGTACTCGTCGGTGACGGTCCGGATGAAGTGCGCCAGCGCGCCGTGGCTAATCATCACACCCTTCGGCCGCCCCGTGGAGCCGGAGGTGTAGATGACGTAGGCCAGATTCTCCCCGCCGACCTCGACCCGCGGTTGCCCGTCGCCCCCGCGCTCGACGGGCGGCCAGCCCTCGTCCAGAAGGATGACTTCGGCGGGGGACGATTCAAACGCCGCCGCGAATTTTCGCTGCGTCAGCAGGAAGGGCGAGGCCGTGTCTTCCAGCATGAAGGCGAGGCGCGCGGGCGGGTAGGAGGGGTCGAGCGGCACGTATGCGCCGCCCGCCTTGAGGATGCCGAGCAGGCCGACCAGCATCTCCGTCGAACGCTCCGCACAGAGCGCCACGACGACGTTCGGCCCGACGCCGCGCGCGCGCAGGTGGCGAGCCAGCCCGTCGGCCCTTGAGTTCAACTCCCCGTAGCTCAACCGCCCGGCCGCGCCGACGACCGCCGCCTGCTCGGGCCTCTGCGCGGCCTGCCGCTCGAACAACTCGTGGACGAGCGCGCCCGCGTGCGGCGCCGTCCTTATGTCGTTCCACTCACCGAGCAACTGCTCGCGCTCAGCCCGCGTCAACAGCGGCAGGTCCGCGAGGGGCCGCGACGGCGCGGCGACAATCCCTTCCAGCAGCACGCGGAAGTGTCCGGCCATGCGCTCAATCGTGGGCGCCGCGAACAGTTCCGTGCAGTACTCGAACGACGCCGCCAGCCCTCCGCCGACCTCGGCCGCCGTCAGCGACAGGTCGAACTGCGCGGCGCGCTGGTCGAGCGCCATGGATTCGAGCCGCAGGCCCCCCAGGGTCACTTCCGCGCCCGCCTCGCCGAGCGCGAAAGCCGCCAACGCCTGCTCCTCCGGCCGCTGCGCCCTGTGCAGGGCGAACATCGCCTGAAAGATGGGCGCGCGCGACGCGTCGCGCACGGGCTGCAACTGCTTGACGAGCAGCTCGAACGGGTAGTCCTGATGCGAGAAAGCCTCCAGGGCGTTGTGCCGCGCCTGCGCCAGCAACTCCTCGAAGGACATCTCCGCCGAGAGCTTCGCGCGCAGGGCGACGGTGTTGACGAAATACCCGACGGCGTTCCTGAGGCCCGCGGAGCCGCGCCCGGCGGTCGGCGTCCCGACGAGGAGTTCGCGCTGCCCCGTGTGGCGGTAGAGCAGCGTCTCGAAGGCCGCGAGGAGGAGCACGTAGAGCGTCACGTCGTTCGACCGCGCCAACGCCTTTAACTTCTCCGTCAGCCGCGCGTCGAGTCGCAGCGGCCAGGAAGCGCCGCGATAGCTTTGCACGGCGGGGCGCGGGTAGTCGGTCGGCAAATCCAGCGCGGGCAGCTCGCCCGACAGTCGCTCCAGCCAGAAGCTCCGCTGCCCTTCGCCCTCCGCCGACTCAAGCCACTCCCGCTGCCAGCCCACGTAGTCGGCGTACCGCGAGGCCGGCGGTTCGAGGGCGGGGGGCCTGCCGTCAACTTCCGCGTCGTAGAGTTCTCCCAGCTCACGCATCAGGACCGACAACGACCAGAAGTCAACGACGAGGTGGTGGGCCACCAGCAGCAGGACGTGCTCGTCGGCCGCGCGCCCGAACAGAAAGACCCTCAACAGTGGCGCGTCCGCGAGGTCGAAACGGTGCCGCGCCTCAAGGCCCATGCGCCCGAACAGTTCTGACTCGTCCAGGCGGCGCGCGTCTTCCGTCTGGAAGAAGACCGATGCGCGCTCGCGGACGTGCTGCGCGGGCTCGCCGTCAACCGACTCGAAGCCCGTGCGCAGCGACGGGTGGCGCGTCACCAGGGCCTGGAAGGCGCGCCGAAGCGCCTCCGTCTCAAGCCCCCCGCGAATCCGCGCGGCGAAGCTGACGTTATACGCGGCGCTGTCCGGCGCGACGTGGTGCATGAACCAGAGCGACTTCTGGTTGTGCGAGAGGGGATGCCGGCCGCCCTCCGCGCCGTCCGTCTCGGGCCGCGGGCGGGGCGTCGCCGGGGCCGACAGATGTCGCGCCGCGCGCGCGGCCAGCTCCGCGAGGCTCGGGCTTTGCAGAAAGTCCGCCAGCGGCAGGGCCACGCCCGCGTGCGTCTCGATGTCGTGCATCAGCTCGACGGAGAGCAGAGAGTCCACGCCGTAGCGCGCGAGCGGGCGGTTGACATCCATCTCACCGGCGGGCAGACCGAGCCTCGCTTCGAGTCTTTCCCGCAGCCAGTTCTCGATGGAAGCGGCGCTCAAAAAAGTAGACGGCGCGGGCGCGTCCGCCGCCCCCTCTTCGCCGCGGGGCGCGCTCCACTCCGCGACCGTCTGCCATTCGCGGCGCAGGAACATGGCCCTCGAATCGGCGCGGCGGATCTTTCCGCTGGAAGTCTTCGGGATGCTGCCGGGCTTGAGCAGCAGGATGGAAGCGGGCTGTATCTCGAACTCTTCCGTGACGGCTTCGCGTATGCACTCGACGACGGACGGCCACTCGGCCGGTTGCCGCGTCTCGACCTCCTGCGCGACCACCAGCCGCTCCTCGCCGTCAACCTCGACGGAGAAGGCCGCGCCCGCGGCCGGTCGCAGCGACGGGTGGGCCTGCTCGACGGTCGCCTCGATGTCCTGCGGGTAATGGTTGCGCCCGCGGATGATGATTAAATCCTTGAGGCGGCCGGTGACGAACAGCTCGCCGCCACGGACGAACCCCAAATCACCCGTCCGCAGGAAAGGCCCCTCGCCGGTCTCGGGCAGGTAGGCGCGGAAGGTCCGCTCCGTCTCCTCCGGCCTCCGCCAGTAGCCCGCGGCCACGCCCGGCCCCCTGACCCAAATCTCTCCGACCCGGTCAGGCCCAGACTCGGTCAGCGTTTCGGGGTGGACGATGCGCGCCTCGGTGGAGAGCGCGGCGCGTCCGCAGCCGACCAGAGGGCGCGCGTCCTCTTCGTCGCCCGCCGCCTCGGCCACGCGGTTCTCCTCCAGCGCGCGGCCCCGCGCGGTAAAGATGACGGGGTCGCCCCCGCAGACGCCGCCGGAGACTTTCAAGGTGGCTTCGGCCAGCCCGTAAGCCGGGTAGAAACTCTCCCGGCGGAAGCCGCAGGGCGCGAACGCTTCGGCGAAGCGCGCGAGGGTCTCGACGCGAACCGGCTCGGCCCCGTTGTAGGCCACGCGCCAACCGCCCAGGTCGAGCGGCGCGCGCTGCTCCGGGCCGACGCGGCGCACGCACAGGTCGTAGGCGAAGTTAGGCCCGCCGCTGTGCGTCACGCGGTGCAGCGAGACGGCCTTCAGCCAGCCGAGCGGCCTTTGCAAGAAGGAGGCGGGCGACATCAGGAGGCCGGTGAACCCGCCGTACAAAGGCTGGATGATGCCGTCGAGCAGCCCCATGTCGTGAAAGTGCGGCAGCCAGCTCAGCGAGACGCTCTCGGGCGTGTGCCCGAACCCTTGATGGATGTAGGCTGAGTTGTGAAGCACGTTGGCGTGCGTGACCATCACGCCCTTCGGCGCGGAGGTGGAGCCGGAGGTGTATTGCAGGTAGGCGAGCCCGTCTTCGTTGAGCGATTCGGGCTCGCGCCA
>DATHBF010000453.1:0-3569 GCA_035296285.1 Pyrinomonadaceae bacterium
CGCCAGGAAGCCGAAGAAGATGGTCACCAGCAGGATGTAGGCGCCGCTGGCGGCGAGCACTACGCGGGCCGCGAACGCCCGCCGGATGAGCAGCAGGAGCAGCGCCCCGAAGACCATCGCCCCGAGGTAGCCGGCGCTCGACACGAACACCTTCGAGAACAGGCCACCCGCCATCGAGTAGACCTGCCCGCTGCCGTCGGTCGAGACCGAGAGGCTGTGGACGGAGTTGCCCGTCAGCAGCGCCGCGAGCGCGTGGCCGCCCTCGTGGACGAAGGTCACGAATATGCGGAACGGGTAGGTCACAAGCTCCGCGTAGGGGATGAACCAGAGGAGGACGCTCAGCGCGGTGGCGGCCAGAAGCGTCGTCACCTGCGGGCGGGCGTCGTGTGCAATCCTGAATCTCATCATTCGTTCTCCGCTGCCAGATTCGTCGGGGAGGCCGCCGATTTGTACGCCATTCTACGCTTAAGGTTCGCGGAAAGAAAAGGGCGAGAGGGCTTTACCGCCTCTTCCAGTCGCCGGACTTGCCGCCGGTCTTCTCTTCGAGGCGGAGGTCAGTGATGGTCATGCCTTTCTCGACGGCCTTGCACATGTCGTAGACGGTGAGGGCGGCGACCGAGGCGGCCGTCAGGGCTTCCATCTCGACGCCGGTCTGCGCGTTGGTGGCGGCCTCGGCCTCGATAAGGACGCCGCCGTCTTCAATCGTCGCCCGCACCTCGACGTGCGTGAGCGTGAGCGGGTGGCAGAGCGGGATCAGCTCGGCCGTCCGTTTCGCGGCCATGATGCCGGCGATGCGCGCCGTCTCAAGAGGGTCGCCTTTCGGCGTGCGGTGCGCGCGCACGGCCTCGACGGTCTCGGGCCGCATCAGGACGCGCGCCGAGGCCACGGCGCGGCGGGCCGTCGGGGGCTTGCCGCCCGTGTCCACCATCCTGACGCGACCTTCGGCGTCAACGTGTGAGAGCTCGCTCATAAGATTCTCAACCGGGGAGTCTGACGAGGCGGACCGTCGTCCCGGCCTCGACGCGGCCGGCGCCCGCCGGGAGACGGACGAGCGCGGCGGCGCGCGCGAAGGCGACAAAGTCCGACGAGCCGCCCCACTTCAAAGGCTCGGCCATGAGCCGCCCCTCCCAGTCCGTGGAGAGCGCGGCGGGAAGGTAACTGGTGCGCTCGGGCGTGCCCCTGGCGGGGCGCGAGAGGACGGCGTGCTCTTCGGCGAGCGCGGGCTGCGTTGCGCCCTGCATGGCGCGCAGGGCCGTGCGCGCGAAGAGGTTGAAGGTGACGGAGACGGAGACGGGGTTGCCGGGCAGGCCGAAGACGAGGACGCGCCTTCCTTCGTGCGTCAGGCGCGCGAAGACGGTCGGCTTGCCGGGACGGAGCGCGACGCGCTCGAAGAAGATTTCCGCGCCGAGCGCGTGGAGCGCCGCCTTCGTGAAGTCGTAACGCCCCATCGAGACTCCGCCCGAGAGGACGAGCAGGTCCGAGCGCGCCGCCGCTTCCCGTGCGACGCGAGCCAGAAGGTCTGCCTCGTCGCCCGCAAACGGCAGCGCCTCGACCGACGCGCCCGCGAGCCGCGCGTAGGCCGCCAGCGAATACGTGTTCGAGTCGCGTATCTGGTCGGGGCCGGGCTTTTCGTCCACGCGCACAAGCTCGGTCCCCGTCGCCAGCACGGCGACGCGCGGCCGCCGCCCGACGGACACCTCGGCGCAGCCGAAGGATGCGAGCGCGGCCGTCCGCGCGGCGTTGACCTCCTCGCCCCGCGCGAGCACGCGCTCGCCCGCGCGAATCTCGCTCGCCCGTTTGACGAAGAACTGGCCCGGCTCGGTCGCCCTCTCGACGACGACCGTCGAGCCGTCTTCGGATTCTCTCGTGACCTCGACCTGCTGGACGCTGTCGGCGCCCGTCGGCAGCGGCGCGCCCGTCATGATGCGCACGGCCTCGCGCGCCCCGAGCGAGCCCGGCCAACCCCGCCCGGCCGCCGCCTCGCCCACCACCCTAAGGCTCGCGGGCACTTCGCCGAGGTCAGCCGAACGCACCGCGTAGCCGTCCATCTGCGCGCGGTCGAAGGGCGGCAGGTCCGTGTCCGCGAACACGTCCTCGGCCAGCACGCGCCCCAAAGACTCCTCCAGCCGCACGCGCTCCGGCGCGAGCCGTTCGGTCTTCTCAAGAACTATCTGGACAGCCTCGTTGACGGGAATCATGCGCGGCGGGATTCTAGCAGATTGAAGTTAGGGAGGAGGCGGCGCGTCGCGGCGGTAGCCTTCAAAGAGGAAGCCGCCGTGCGGCGCGAGCATGTCGGCGACGAGTGCGATGACCTCGTCCTGCCGCTTTTCGATGAACAGCGCGTCGAAGGCGCAGTTGAAGCGGCCGGCGAAGTCGGGGTCCGTCTCGCGCAGGCGGCGCGGTATCATCTTCCTGCGGGCCGACCAGAGCCCGCGCGAGCGGAGGAAGAAGTCGGCGGCCAGCTCATAAAGCTGCGCGCCCGTGGCGACCAGCTCTTCGTCCGAGCGCGGGTGTCTCAAGTCGTCCACGCAGTCCGTCAGCCAGTAGCGGACGTTGCCCACGTGCTCTTCGTCCCAGACGGGCGGGCCGGCTTCGACAATCGCGGCCGCCTCCGCCTTCAGCCCCGCGGAGAGCTGCGAAGGCGCCGGCAGCTCGACGCCTTCGAGCACCATGCAGAGGATGGAGGGGATGCCTTCGCGGCTGTCTGACTGGAAGAAGCGCCTGAGCGTCTCGGGGTCGTGGACGAATGCCTCGACGGGCCAGCCCTCGTAGACGAAGGACTCGCGGTAGGCGTTCGGCAGGCGCTCGTAGACGACGACGAGGTCGAGGTCCGAACCCGGCGTCGCCTCGCCGCGCACGACCGAGCCGGCGAGGAAGAGGACGCCCGCGCCCGCGTACCTCTCGCCTAAAATCCTGCGCGCGGCCTCGGCCGGCTCCGGTCTCTGCGTCGTCATAAAAGCGGAAGCGGCCGCCCCTTGTGCTCTCAAGAGGCGGCCGCTTCTTCGGTAAAGTGGCGGAGCCGACGGGACTCGAACCCGCGACCTCCGACGTGACAGGCCGGCGTTCTAACCAACTGAACTACGACTCCGCGAAAAGCGCAAATTTTCAAACTCGGCGCGCATCTGGTAGGCACGGAGGGATTCGAACCCCCAACCTCTTCCTTGTAAGGGAAGCCGTCTACCGTTGACGTACGTGCCTGCAAAGAACCGCGACCTTACCGAGACCAAATTTAAGAGAAGAGGGCGCGGCTGTCAAGTGGCCGAAGCGCCGCCGGAGAGCAGCCAGACGGGCAACTCGTCCGGGCGGCGCGGGCTCTCATCTTCGGAAGGCCCCCGCGGCGACTCTTCGGGCGGAGCCGGCTCACGGGGCGGCGTGGGCTCGTCCCCGCCCGGCCGCCTTTTTGAAACCGGCGAGATGAGTACGTCGTGGACCTGTTCGTCGAGTCTTCCGATGACGGGCATGCCGCTGAAGCCTTTCCCTCGTCGCGAGTTTGCGGATATATTTTCAGCGCGAGAACCGACCCGGAGAGTGTAAGACCGTGCTCAAGATTACGGCAAGCCACAGACGTT
>DATHBF010000454.1:0-4354 GCA_035296285.1 Pyrinomonadaceae bacterium
GTTCGCGGTGGTCGGGGCGAGGGCGCGCAGGACTTCTTCGCGCGCCCTCGCCGCGTCGGTGCGGGCTCGGGCCAGGATGGCGTCGGCCTCGGCCCGGCTCTCGTTCTCCAGGCGGGCGCTCTCCTCGTTCGCATCGGCCTCTATCGCGTTCAGCAGGTCTTTGAGTGGCAAAGTTGGGTCTCCGTTAGCCGAGTAGGAGGATTATCATGGCGGCCACGGCGAAGCCGAGGACGACGAGCGTCTCGGGGATAGCCATGAGCAGGATGGCCCGCCCGGTAAGCTCTGGCTTCTCGGCGATGGCGCCCATCGCCGCCGACCCCACGCGGGCCTGGGCCATGCCCGAGGCCAGCGCCGCCAGCCCGATGGCGAGCCCCGCGCCTATAGCGATCAACCCTAGTTCCATTACGTTTCTCCTCTCGTGCGTTTTTTGCGTCCCTCTGCTTCTCCGGCGCGGGCCGTTAGGCGCGTCGCCGCTCTCGAACCCCTATTTCATGGGGCCACCGTCCCGTAATCGAGCGGTTTTTCGGTAGTCTCCGGCGGGGTGGCGCGCGACCCGAAGGGCCTAAAAGCCTTGCCGCCGCCGGCGTAGAACTTGGAGAAGAACTCCACGTAGTGCAGGCGCATGGCCTGGATCATGGGGCTGAACCCCGCAAGCGCCAAATTGAGCGCGTGGAAGAAAGCGGCGATGATGATCCCGAGCCAGAGCGGCCCCACGGTGGCGAACTCGTTGGCGACGATGGCGAGGTAAGCGCTCGCAAGACCTACGGCCGCGATCCTCAAATACGAAAGGATGTTGCCTATCGCCCCGATCAACTCCAGCGGTCCCATCAAGAGCCCCATCCGGCCGTGGGAGACCATCATCAGGACGAGCCCCACGACGATCGCGGCCACCGCCGGCGTTACCGTCCCGCCCGGCAGCATCTCGGCGGCGAGCCCGGCGAGCCCGAAGACGCCCGTGATTGCCAGCAACGTCCCGAACCGCTCCATGACCTCGCCGCGGTGGCGTTCCTGGAAGCCCTGCCAGATGCCGAGCAGGAGCCCGAGGACCACGTGCGTGGCGCCGAGGGCGATGGCGAAAATGAGCAGCGGCACCAGCCCGTCCGGTCGGTAGAACCACAAGGCGAAGTCGTAGCCGAGCAGGTCCTTGCCCAGGTTGCCCAGGGCCTCGCCGAAGACGAACCCGAAAATGATCGACCACACCGAGCCGACGAGCAACACCGAAGAGAGGTCGCGTACGGCGCCCGGCTCCCTGTAGCGGCGCTTGACGACTATCGCGACGACCAGGAGCAACAGGCCGTAGACGATGTCGGCGACCATCGCGCCGAAGATGAGCGGCAGGAACAGCGTCATAAGGCCCGTGGGGTCGAGCGTGCCGGACTTCGGCAGGTCCATGAACTTGACCAGGAACTCGAACGGCTTCGCCACCTTGGCGTTCTTCATGAGGACGGGGGTCTTCTCGTCGTACCGGTTCGACGGCAGCTCCTCGACCACGACCGCGTCGCCGACGCGTTTCTCAAGCTCCGCGCGCAGTCGCGCAAGCTCGTTCTTCGGGGTCCAGCAGGCGACGACGAAGGTACGGCTCGTGCCGCCGGCGAGGCCTACGGCTTCGAGCTGGTCCAGCTCCGCCCGCAGCCCCGCGAGCTGCTTGCGCCACCCCTCCTCGTGCGGCCGGAGGACGGCTTCGAGTTCTTTTAGGGTGGATTGGATCTCCGCCGGCACCGCCCTTATGCGTTCGTGCATTATGGAGACGGTGGCGGCGGGCGAGTGCTTATCGTACTCTTCGGGGAGGGCGACGTGGCGGACGTGCTCCTTGCCGAGCAGCGAATGCACGGCGCGGGAGTCGTCGTGCGTAAACACCAACATGCAGCCGATGACGCCGGCTTCGATCTTCTCGTGTACCAGCTCGAAGCGGGCCCCGATCTCGGCCGTCAACTCCTTGCGCAGCGCCTCGATCAAGGACTCGTCGTCCGTGTTGAGGACGAGGGCGACGGTGTCCAGCCGCAGCCGGTCGAGGTCCTCCTCGTCCATGTGCGCAAGCTCCGGCACGAGCGGCAACAACCGCTCTAGCGGCTCGACGTAGCGCGGCAGCACGACCTCCTCGTCGCGCAACGCTTCGAGCCGGCCTTGAAGCGACTCCACCTCCGGAACCACGCCCGCGAGGCCCTCCCAGATGGCCCCGACGTCCACGGCGCCGGGGACCAGATCTACGCGCGCCTCGCGGTGGGCGCCGTCCGGGCCGAGCAGGTCGAGCAGGGCTTCGAGCTCAGCGGCCAGGAAGCGCAACTCATCGGCGCGCGCCGAGCGGCCGGCCTCCGCAGGCAGAGGCTCGACCGCGTAGCCCTCCTCCTCCACGTCCCCGAGGTGGACGAGCTCGAGCCTGTGCAGCTCCTCCAGGGCGTCTTCTAACTGCCGCTTCGGCCCGAGGATGCGGACCTTCGCCATCCGGACGAGCGCCACTCTAAGCCCCCTGCCCCGGCAGAACCATCCCGACGACCTCCCGCGCCGCGGCGGGGCGGTCATCTGCTGCCAGAGCGCGCAGCCTCCCGGCCTTGCTCTTCGCCGCGACCAGCACGCGCTCGGCCTCTTCGTCGGCGCGGGCGAGCGACGCGCGGCGATGCTCGGCGGCGTCCTTTTCGGCCTTCTCGCGCGTCTCACGCACTATGCGTTCGGCCTCGTCTCGCGCGGCCGCCACTCGGGCCTCGGCGGCCTCCTGGGCCGAGCGCCGATCGTTCAGCCTCTCCTCCAGGCGGCGCACAGAATCGAGCGCCGTGGTGTCCTTGCTCTCGTTCAAAGTCGCCTCCGTGGCGTTCAAGCGGGGCCTCTCTCTACGGTCTCTCTGTTGGAGCGGGCCTTCTCGTCGGCGCGGGCCTTCGCGCGCATCAGGCGCACGCGGTTCTCGAGCTCGCGCTCGTCCAGCACCATCGCTATAAAGTCCCGCTCGCCCTCCAGGCGCGGGACGACGACGTGCTCCAGGGCGTTGACGCGCCTAGTGGTACGCGTGATCTCCTCGGCCAGCCGCCGCAGCGACAGCTCGACCGCCACGAAGTCCAGGAGCCCGTCCAGCACCGTCTCGAAGCCCTCGGCCACCCCGTCTAGGCGCGGCGTCGTGGCGGCGAGGCTGTAGCCGCGTTTGGTCCGGGCGCGTCCCACGGGGTCGTGCTCCAACTCCACTATCTTCACGCCGGCCACGGACTTGCTCTTGAGGCCGACCCCGATCTCGCCGCGCGAGGCCAGCGCCGCCGATCCGACGGCCTCCGGCCCGTCTAGAGCCACCGTCTCGCTCAGGGCGCCGCGGGCGTTCCGGGAGCGCTCTTCGAGGTCCTTCATCGCAGAGAGGGCGTTCCGGCTCAGGCGGTCGAACTCGCGCATCAGGGCGGTGCGTTTCTCCTTCAAGAGGTCGCGGCCCTGCACGGCCAGCCCGATCTGGGTCCGGCGGGCCAGAAGCTCGCTGCGCGTCGCGCTTACCCGATCCACTAACGAATCCCCCGCCGGGCCGTCTCGTTTCGTCTTCTCATGCCCCGGAGTCTCACACGCCGCGTCCCGGACGACGTGACCAAACTCGGCCATTAAAGCGGCGAAAGTTGGCTATTTTCGCGGCGCGGCGTATAGTGATCCGTAGATGAACCGGACGACATCGAAGAACGCTGCGCCGCCCGTTCGGCTGGTGACCCAGTCGGCCGAGGACGAACTTCGGGAGCGCATCCGCCAGCAGGAAGCGGTGGCGAGGCTCGGGATGTCCGCACTCTCCGGTAGGGATCTTCCGGTCCTTTTGGACGAGACCGTGAAGACGGTCTCCGAAACGCTACACGTAAGCTACGTCAAGGTCCTCGAGGTGACGCCGGACGGCGACGAGTTGTTGCTGCGCGCGGGGGTGGGTTGGAGGAACGGCCGCGTAGGCCGCGCGACCGTGGGGACCAACCTCCAGTCGCAGGCGGGCTACACGCTCATCTCTGACGCGCCCGTGATCTGCGAGGACCTGCGGCGCGAGATCCGGTTCAGGGGCGCCCCGCTGTTGCACGAACACGGCATCGCGAGCGGCGTCACCGCCGCCATCCTCGTCGGGGGCCGGCACTACGGCGTGATCGGCGCCCATGCCACCGAGCGCCGGGCGTTCACCGCATCCGAAGCCCGCTTCTTGCAGGACGTGGCGGACGTGCTGGGGGTTGCCATCCGGCGTGCCCAGGCGGAGGAGAAATCCCAAAAGGACCTTGACGAGCGGATCGAACGCGCCGAGAAGGCCGAGCGACGCTTCGAGTTTCTGGCCGAGGCGAACGCCTTACTCTCCGCCTCCCCAGACCGCGCGACTACCCTCGGCAACGCCGCGCGCCTCGCCGTCCCGGAGCTCTCCCAGTGG
>DATHBF010000455.1:0-3890 GCA_035296285.1 Pyrinomonadaceae bacterium
ATCTCTTACCCGTCACCTGTCACCCATTACCTGTTACTTTTCTATTTACTTCCGGACCATCGTGACGCGGACCGGCTGGTCGAGGCTGGAGGCGGCCACCTGAATCGTCTGCGTCTGGAAGCCCTTGGCCGAGAGCTTGACGGTAAGCTGCCCCATGTGGAGCGGCGGCAGGACCGAGACGCCGCGGGCGTCCGTCCAGTTCCAGGACTCGCAGAGCATGCCGTTCGGGCGCTTCGACTTGAGGTCGGCGCGGACGCCCTCGACGGGGTTGCCGTTCTGGTCAACGACGCGGAGGTCGAGGCGGCCGATGCCGTCGGCCTGCTTGGGCGCGCGGCCCATGTTGGGGATGTTGTTGTTGGCGTTCTGGGTGCCGGCACCGTCCTGGGCGAGGACGCCGCCCGCGGTCGCGGCGACGAGCAGCGTGGCTAAGAGGAACTTGCGCATTGACGGAAATCTCCTTCTCAAATCTTCTTCCGGTTCGGTTTTTCTCAGGATTAACTGGGCCGAGCCGCGCGACCCGAAGGGGAAGAAATGATCGCCGCGACGTGCCGGACTAAGATGTCCGGCCGCGCATCCCGGTTGCTTTCCCGAGGGGCTAAACAGCCCCGCAAGTGTTGCAATCAGGTTGCTTTACGTCGCCACGGACGAGGGCCGTCGCGCCGCCTTTCGAGCTCGCGGCGGCGCGACGGCCCTTCAAGATTTCGTCCCCGTAAATCGCATCACTTCGGCGGCCGCTGCCGCCCTGCGCCGGGCTCCCGGCGTTTAGGCCAGCGGCTTTGCGCTCCGGGGCTTTCGCCCCGCATTGCCTTTGTCGGTGGCCGCGCGACGTGTGGCGCGGCTAAAAAAATTATACGCGTCGGCGCGCGCCGTTGAAAAGAGAAATATTCTTTGCCCGCGTCGGGCGGGCCGGGGTATCCTTCGCGCAAACGAGTTGCGGTCAGAGAGAGGTGGGCTTTATGGGTCTGGTTGATCTGCTCCTGCTGCTTTTAATCGCGGGCTTGTGCGGCGCCGTCGGGCAGGCCATCAGCCGCTCGTCGCGCGGCGGCTGCCTCGTCTCCATCGCGCTCGGATTCATCGGCGCGCTCCTCGGGCTCTGGCTGGCGAGGCAGTTCGGGCTGCCGGAGCCGCTGCCCGTCGAGATCGGCGGCCGGACCTTCCCCGTCGTCTGGTCCATCATCGGCTCGGCGCTCTTCGTCGCCGTCATCAACCTCATCACGCGCGGGCGGGCGTGAGAGAAAAACGTTAACCTAACGTCACACTTTGGGCCGCCGCGCCGCGCCCGTCCGTCTTTACCCGGCGACGGCCTTCGGCTACACTCGCCCCGGACTTACACTCCCCAGCCGACAGCACATTCTTTTCAAGAGAGACGGCGCGCGCCCCCCTTCTCGGCACGCGCGTCTCCGGGTGAGGCTTTCATGGTCGCCACGGCTCCCACTAGAACCCCCGGCGCGTTGGCGCGTGAGCGCGCGGCTAGCGCGCCCGACCTCGGCTACTTCCGCCGCCGCTACCCCGAGACGGTCGCCAGCCTCGGCACCCTCCAGAGCCGCGAGGCGTGGCTGCGCCGCATCTGGGAGGCGGACGAGAGTTGGCGCCGCGAATGGGAGACGGCCGCCGGGCGCCCGACGCCCGAGGAGGTCGTCGTCCGCGGCCGCCCGCCCGCGGGGGCCGAGCCGGAGGGCGAGTTCGACATCGTCTACTGGGGGGGCGCCGCGGGCCTGCTGCACGCCGCCGTCATGGCCGTCCGCTTCGGCCGGCGCGTGCTCGTCTTCGACGGCGAGGCGGTAGGCCGCGCCGGGCGAGACTGGAACGTCTCAAGCGAAGACGTGGACGGGCTCGTGGAGGCGGGCCTCTTCACGCGCGAGGAGGCGGAGCGGGCGGTGCTGAACCGCACGCGCGGCGGGCTCGTGAAGTTCCACGACGCGGGCTCGCGCGTGAAGGCCGAGCCGCTGTGGGTGTCGGGCGTGCTGGACACTTCGGTGGACGCGGACCTTCTGCTTGAGACGGCGGCCGAGCGCGTCACGCGGCGCGGGCCGAAGGGGTGCGCGCTCCTCGGCGGCCTCAAGTTCGTGCGCGCCTACGTCGAACCGGGGCGCGTGACCGTCGAGACGGAGGACGCCGCGGGCGGGCGCCGCCTCTTCGCGGCCCGGCTGTTCGTGGACGCGTCGGGCGCCGGCTCGCCCGTCGCGCGGCAGCTCTCGGGCGCGACGGCTACGGCGCGCGTCTGCCCGACGGTCGGCACCGTGGCGCGCGGCTTCTCGAAGGGCGAGGGGCGCGACCTCGTGGACTTCGGCGCGACGGAGCTGCTCGTCAGCACGGAGGACGCGAGCGCGCACCGACAGCTCGTGTGGGGCGGCTTTCCGGCCGCGCCCAGGCGCGACGAGTACGCGACCTACCTCTTCTTCTACGACTCGGCCGACTCGCCTGCCGACAAGTCCCTGCTCGCCCTCTTCGAGCGCTACTTCGAGTCGCTGCCCGCCTACAAGCGGCGCGGCTCCGGCTGGAGGGTGCAGCGCCCGCTGTTCGGCTACGCGCCCGCGGCCGGGGGCGGGGGGCCAAGGGGCGGGGACCGCGTGATGCTGCTCGGCGAGGCCGCGGGGGACGCGGGGCCTCTGGCGGCGCGCGGACCCTGCGCGAACGCGCGCGACCTGAAGAGGCTGACGCACCTGACGAACCTCGCGCTCGACTCAGACGCGCTCGACGCGCGCACGCTCGCTCGCGCGGGCGATTCGGGCCGCAGGCTCCAGCGCGCGGCGGGCGTCGCGGAGTTCATGCGCCCCGCGCCGAAGGCCGGCGCGTCGTCCGTCAACGAGACGATGAACGCGCTGATGGCGGCGCTCGGCGGGATGGACGAGCGCGCGCGGCGGGAGCTGTTTCAGGGGCGCGCGAGCTTCGCGGCGATGCGGCGGCTCGCGGCCCGCACGGCGTGGCTCTACCCGCGCGTCTTCACGCACCTGCGCGAACGGCTCGGCGCGCGCGGCACGCTCGTCTGGCTGTGGGGCGTGGCCGAGGCCGTCTGGAGCGAGCGGCGCGCGGACGACGAGAAGGCGGTGTGAGGGGGCGTTCGTAACGTGCGGCGAAAAAGGTGCGGGAGGCCCGATTCGGGCCTCCCGCACCTTTTTCCGTAGCCGCATGGCGCAGTGCGCTTCACGGTTTGCCGTAGAAAATCTTGACGATGACTTTCCCGTTCGGGATGTCCTCGGCGAAGTTGATGCCGTCGCCGCTGACTTCGACCCGCTTAATCTTCTTGTCCTTATGGTGGTGGTGGCCTTTGAGCGAGGAGGTGAAGTCGCTCTCGTTGAACTCGATAGTCACCGACCCGCCGGTGACTACGATTGGTGGATCCGAACTGCCCATGTGGTTTTCTCCTTGACTGAGGTTAGAGGTAGAAGCGGGTGGCGAAGTTGGGTCTCAGCGCGCCGCGAGGGCGCCCTCCCCGGCCGCCCTCTTCTGCAACGCCTGTAGGTCGGGGCGAGAAAGATAAATGCGCACGGCCTCTTGGCCCCAGTCGCCTTCCATCTTCGAGAGCAGCAGCTCGACGCGGGCGAGTCGCGGGCCGTCCCCTTCGACGCCTGCGACCATGCCGGCGGTGGAGGCGATGGCAAGCGCCCGCCACTCGAACTGTGCGCTGCCCGACCTCTCGAAGAACTCGGCGGCGCGCAGGGCCGCCTCGCGCGCGCCCGCGGCGTCGCCGACCTCCAGCAGCGCCTCGGCGAGGGCGAGGCGCGCCACGGCCGGCACCCAGGGGTCTTCGACCTTCTCGGCCAGCCGCTCGGCTTCCTGACAGAGGGCGCGGCCCTTGGCGCGCTCGCCGGAGAGGACGCCGGAGAGGCCGAGCACGAAGTCGGCCTCGGCCCTGATGTCGATGGCGCTGCTGCCGACCTCGTCGGCGA
>DATHBF010000456.1:0-3314 GCA_035296285.1 Pyrinomonadaceae bacterium
CCGGCGACCCCGATTTCCGAGAACTGCTCCGCCGCGTCCGCGAGACCGCGCTCGGCGCTTACACGAATCAGGACGTGCCCTTCGAACACCTGCTCGAAGCCTTGCAGCCGGAACGCGACCTGAGCCGCACGCCGCTGTTCCAGGTCTTCTTCAACATGCTCAATTTCGCGGAGGCTGTCGCCGAGTTCCCCGGGCTCTCGGCGGAACTGCTCCCGGCGACCGAGGTCGAGGCGAAGTTCGACCTGACGCTCTACGTCGAGGAGCACGATCGGCGGCTCAAGTTTGATTTCGTCTACAACGCGTCGCTTTTCAGCCGCGAGCGCGTGGCCGAGATGGGCGAGCAGCTGCGACAACTACTCTCGGCGGTGACGGAGTGGCCGGAAGCGGGAATCGAATCTCTCTCTCTTATCACCCCGGCGGCCGAAAAGCTTCTGCCGCATCCCACGCTCCAACTCCGACCCACATGGAACGGCGCCGTCCAGACGCAGTTCGCGGCGCAGGCCCGCCGCGCGCCGCAACAGGCGGCGGTCGTAGACCGGCGCGAGACCTACAGCTATCAGGAGCTTGACGAGCGCAGTAATCAGTTGGCCCGGTACCTCTTGGCGCACAGCGTCGGACCGCAGGATGTCGTCGTCGTCTACGGGCACAGGAGCGCGCCGCTCATCCTCGCGCTGCTCGGCATCCTCAAGGCGGGCGCGGCCTTTATCGTCCTCGACCCCGCCTACCCGCCCGCACGACTGCTCGGCTACCTGTCGACGACGAGGCCCAAGGGCTGGATTAACGTCGCGGAAGCGGGGACGCCCGACGAGACCCTGCGAGAGTATGCGGACGCCCTCTCCTTTGGCCTTCGTTTGGGCGCGCGCGCGGAAGACGTCGGCGGACGGGACGGCCTCGCGGACTACCCGGCGGACGAGTGTGGCGTCGAGGTCAGCCCGGAGGACATGGCCTACATCTCTTTCACCTCGGGTTCGAGCGGCAGGCCCAAAGGCATCGTGGGCAAGCACGGCTCGCTCGCGCACTTCGCGCCGTGGGCGGCGCGCGTGTTCGGCATCGGCGAGGCGGACCGCTTCAGCATGTTCTCCGGCCTCTCCCACGACCCGCTCCACAGGGACGTCTTCGCGCCCCTGCAACTGGGCGCGACCGTCTGCATCCCCGACCCGGAAGACATGGGCGTCCCCGGCAGGCTCGCCGGGTGGATGAACGAGCAGGGAATCACCGTCTCGAATCTGACCCCGGCAATGGGTCAGGTCATCGGACAGGCCGTCTCCGAGACACGGAGCTTCGAGCTTCCCGCGTTGCGCCAGGTCTTCTTCGTGGGCGATGTCCTGACTAGGCGCGACGTGTCTCGACTCAGACAACTCGCGCCCGCGACCGC
This sequence comes from Pyrinomonadaceae bacterium, assembly GCA_035296285.1. GTDB lineage: Bacteria > Acidobacteriota > Blastocatellia > Pyrinomonadales > Pyrinomonadaceae > QHXN01. The sequence goes on from DATHBF010000456.1 coordinate 1,376, forward strand.
AATCGTCAACCTCTACGGCGCGACCGAAACTTCCAGGGCCGTCGGCCATTACGTCGTGCCGCGGGAGGCCGAGGCCGCGCCCGCCGCCGACAAGTCGGAGAACGTTTATCTCGAAAAAGAGATTCTGCCGCTCGGCCGTGGCATCAGCGAAGTCCAACTGCTCATCCTGAACGCGGCGGGGCGGCGGGCCGGGATAGGCGAGCTGGGAGAAATCTATTTCCGCAGCCCGCACATCGCCAAGGGTTACTGGGAAGATGAAGAGCGCACGCGCGAACGGTTCATCACGAACCCCTTCACGCGCGCCGGCGATGACGTGCTGTACCGCACGGGCGATTTGGGCCGCTACCTGCCGGACGGTAACGTCGAACCGCTCGGGCGCGCGGACTATCAGGTGAAGATTCGCGGCTTCCGCGTCGAGCTGGGAGAAATTGAGGCGCTCATCGGCCAACACGCCGCGGTGCGCGAGAGCGCCGTGATAGCGCGCGAGGATGCGCCAGGAGACAGACGTTTGGTCGCCTACGTCGTGCCGGACGGAGACAGCCCCCCGAGTGTCGGCGAGCTGCGGCGATACCTGAAGGACAAACTGCCGGAGTACATGATTCCCGGCCTGTTCGTGATGCTGGACGAGTTGCCGTTGACGCCGAACCGCAAGCTTGACCGCGGCGCGCTGCCCGCGCCCGAACAGAAGAGGGCGGGTGGCGAAGGCGACCTCCTCAGGGCGCGCACCCCCGTCGAAGAGATACTCGCCGAGACGTGGGCCGAGATTCTCGGCGTCGAGTCGGTCGGCCTCGACGAAAACTTCTTCGAGCTGGGCGGCCACTCGCTGATGGCGATACAGGTTCTCGCTCGGGTCACGGAGCGGCTGCGAGTCGAGCTGCCCCTGCGCAAGCTCTTCGAGTCACCGACCGTCGCCGCCCTCGCCGAGGCCGTCGAAGGCGCACGCCGGACGGTGCAGACCTCGAACAGCGTCCCCCTCGTCGCGCGGCCGCGCGAGGGAGAACTGCCGCTCTCTTTCGCCCAGCAAAGGCTCTGGTTCCTGGCTCAATTCCAGCCCGCCCCCGGCGTCTATAACATCCCTGCGGCGGTGTGCCTGAAGGGCCGGCTCAACCCGGACGCGCTCGAACAAAGCCTGAACGAGATAGTCAGCCGCCACGAGGCGCTGCGCACGACGTTCGTGACCGTGGGCGGGAGGCCGGTGCAGAGCATCGCGCCCGCGTTGGAGATAAAAGTCGCGTTGACGAACCTCGACGCGCTCGACGCGGACGCGCAGGCGAAAGAGGTCGAGCGCCTTTCGCTGCTCGACAGCCGGGAGGCGTTCGACCTCACGCGGGGGCCGCTCCTGCGCGCGAGTCTGCTGCGCCTGCGCGCGGACGAGCACATCCTCGTCGTGACGATTCATCACATCGTCTCCGACGCGTGGTCGCTCAGCGTGCTGGTCGGCGAACTGGCCGCGCTTTACGAAGCGTTCGACGAAGGCCGTCGCCCCGCGCTCCCCGCGTTACCCGTGCAGTACGCCGACTTCGCGCTCTGGCAGCGCGAGCGGATGCAGGGCGCCGCGCTGGAGGCGCGACTCGCCTACTGGAAAGAGAAGCTCGGCGGCCAACTGCCCGTCCTTGAGCTGCCGACCGACAGGCCCCGGCCTCCCGTCCAGAGCTTTCGCGGCGCGCGAACGTCTTTCGCCCTGTCGGAGGCGTTAACCGAAGAGCTGGACCTGCTCTGCCGCCGCGAGGGCGTCACGCTCTTCATGCTCTTGCTCGCCGCCTTCCAGACGTTGCTCCACCGCTACACGGGACAGACTGACATCCTCGTGGGCACGCCCGTCGCGGGCCGCGGCCGCAGCGAGACGCGACACCTCATCGGCTATTTCGTCAACACGCTCGTCATGCGCGGCCGACTCTCGGGGGCGCAGAGTTTCCGCGACCTGCTCGCGGAGACGCGC
>DATHBF010000457.1:0-17168 GCA_035296285.1 Pyrinomonadaceae bacterium
CAAGTCGCTGAAGGACGTGGGCTGGGGCGGGATCGTGAGCGCGCTCGTCGTCATGCTGTGGGCGGGCTCGTGGGTCTTCGCCGTCATCGAGCGCGCTCTCAACCGCATCTGGGGCACGCGGCCGCGCGACTTCCTGCGCGGCCGCGCCGTCACGCTCGGCATGATCGGCGCCGTCGGCGTGCTCCTGATGCTCTCGGTCTTCCTGACATCGGTGCTGGTCGGGCTTCAGCAGTTGGTGGACCAGCTGCCGATGAGGGTCGTGCGCCGCTCGCCCTGGCTGACGATTGCGGGCAACGCCTTCTGGCAGTCAGCCTTCTTCGCGGCCGGCTCGCTCGTCACCATCGCCCTCTTCGCGCTCGTCTACAGGCTCGTGCCGAGCGGCCGCGTCACGCTCCGCGACACTTTGCCGAGCGCCATCGTCGCCGGCCTGCTCTGGGAGGCGGCGAAGTACATCTTCGCCTCAAGCCTCCAGTACTTCCACTACGACGAGATTTACGGCTCGGTCGGCGCCGTCGTCGCGGTCCTCACCTGGAGCTACGTCTCCAGTCTCATCCTCATGTTCGGCGCGCAGCTCTCGGTCGTCCTCCACCAGGAGCACGCCGTCGCCGAGCTTGCCGCCGAGACCCCCGCCTCGCCCTCCTGAGCCATGCGCATCTCCGACTTCGACTACGAGCTGCCCGAGGAACTAATCGCGCAGCACCCGGCCGAGCGGCGCGACGCCTCCCGGATGCTCACCGTCAGTCGCGCGGACGGCTCGCTGCGCGACGGCTCCTTCTCCGAGTTCCCTTCGGAGCTGCGCGAGGGCGACGTGGTCGTGCTCAACAACACGCGCGTCTTCCCGGCGCGTCTCGTCGGCGCCCGCGAGCCGACGGGCGGGCGCGTGGAACTGTTGCTGGTTAGAAAACTTGATGAGGCGGCGCAGGTCTGGGAGGCCCTGGCCCGGCCCGCGCGGCGTCTGGACGCGGGCGCCCGCGTGACGTTCGGCGACGGCCGACTACGCGCCGAAGTTGTAGGGACGACCGGGGACGGCGCCGGGCGCGTCGTCCGCTTCGAGGCCGAAGGTGACTTCGATTCTTTGGTCGAAGAGTTCGGCCGGATGCCGCTGCCGCCCTACATCAAGCGCGAGACGGAAGACCTCGCCGCACGCGCCGAAGACCGCGAACGTTACCAGACCGTCTACGCCGCCGCGCCCGGCGCCATCGCCGCCCCGACCGCCGGCCTTCACTTCACGCCGCAGATTTTAGAAGAACTGCGTGCGCGCGGGGTCGGGGTGGCCGAGCTGACGCTCCACGTCGGCTACGGCACGTTCGCGCCCGTGCGCGTCGAAGACCTCTCGGGCCACGCGGTCGCCGCGGAGCGTTTCGAGATAAGCGAAGAGACGGCCGACGCCATTAACGGGGCGCGTGCGCGCGGGGGCCGCGTCGTCGCCGTCGGCACGACGACCGTGCGCGCCCTCGAATCCTCGGCCGACGAGAGCGGCCGCGTGCGCGCCGCGCGCGGCGAGACGGGACTGACCATCACGCCCGGCTACCGCTTCCGCGCGGTCGGCGCGATGCTCACGAACTTCCACCTGCCGCGCTCCTCGCTGCTCGTCCTCGTCGGCGCCTTCGCCGGCCGCGACCTGACCCTCGAAGCCTACCGGCACGCCGTCCGCGCCCGCTACCGCTTCTACAGCTACGGCGACTGCATGTTCATCTCGTGACCCGTTTTTCGTATTTACTATTTACGATTCACGATTTACGATTTACGGACCGATGGCTGTGCTGAAGAAGATTCGCTCGCGCCTGTTTTCGTCGGCCGGCGGCCCGGCGCCCGAGGGGCGGCCCGACCCGCCGCCCCAGCAGACAGACGCGCCGCCCTACGACGTGCGCCCCCTCACCGTCGCGCAGCTCGACGAGTGCTGGCGGCTCGACCTGCGCTGCTTCATAGACGGCGAGGCTTACAGCCGCGAGACATTTGAATACCTTCTGACCTCGCCCGACTCCGTCTCCTACCGCGCCGTCACGCCCGACGGCACGATGGTCGGCTTCATCGTCGGCCTCGTCGAGCCGGACAAGACCGGCCACGTCACCACGCTCGGCGTCGCGCCCGAGCACCGGCGCCGCGGCGTCGCCCGCCTGATGCTCCTCAAGGTCGAAGAAGGCTTCCGCCGCCGCGACGTGCGCATCTCCCGCCTCGAAGTCCGCTCCGTCAACACCGGCGCTCAGGACCTCTACACCAAACTCGGCTACGCCGTCACACAGCGCCTCCCCCGCTACTACTCTAACGGCGGCGACGGCCTCCTCATGATCAAATCGCTCGTCTGAAAAGCCCGTAAATCGTAAATCGAACCGCCCGACATCACCCGCCGCGCACACAATGCCGACAGCGCCAAGTCCTGCGGATGAAAGCCGTGCTATTCGCGGTCGGGTGCGTGCCGTTGTCAGGGCGCAACAGGTAAATCATAAAAAATCTTAGTTCCGTCAACCTTCACAACCCCGCGCGCGCAAAGGGACGCGAACAACTGTGAAAGCTGCTGCTCCGAAAGCTCTTTTTTGAAGAGCGCATGTACCGTGCTGATGAGGGTCTTTTTTGTTCGAGGCTTGGACGCTTTACGGCGTATTAAGTCTGCCACAATGACTTCAACCCGACCTTCGGGGATGGCCGGAAGAGCTGGCTTAAAGTAGGGTATATCCGCAATACATATAGAGCGTTGGGCAGAGATTTTTCGCCCCCTAAGGTACTTTATCAGCGGATCAAAACCACTATCCTTTGAGATGATGTGGAAGTAGGCAGTCGGGTCCTCGGACGAAAGGACGCCTATGTAGTAAGCGATAAGGAAATCAAGGGCGTTATTCCCGGCTGTTTCCAGATGCACGTATTCAGCATTGCTGCCGAGGGTCTGGAGGGCCGCTGCAAGTGTCACTGAGACCTTAGACTGGTTTGGCCCCAGAAACACTTTGACCTTGAATGGCCCGCCCTTCAGCAAGTCAACATCCTTGGGCTGAACATTCTCATAATCTACAAGAATAATATTCGTTCGCATCGCGCCTCCCTGCGCGAATTAGTGCCCCCTAACTGCCTGCCTCGATTCACGATTCACGATTTACGGCTTTTGAAGGCTTCTCTAACTCTTCTTCAGTTCGTTCAGAACTTGCTTGGCGACGGACTTGAGGGTGTCGAAGACGCCCGCGCCGTTGGAGGCGACGGCCTCGTGGATGGGCTCGCCGTTGCGGCGCAGCTCGGCGGCCATCTCTTCGGCCGGGAGGATGTTGGGCAGGTCGCGCTTGTTGAGTTGCAGGACGTAAGGGATTTTCCCGAGGTCGTAGCCGTTCGACTGGAGGTTCTCTTCCAGGTTGTAGAGCGACTCGATGTTGGCGTCCATGCGCTCCTCCTGCGAGTCGGCGACGAAGACCACGCCGTCCACGCCCTTCAGGATGAGCTTGCGCGAGGCGTCGTAGAAGACCTGGCCCGGCACCGTGTAGAGGTGGAAGCGCGTCTTGAAGCCGCGGACCGTGCCCAGCTCCAGCGGCATGAAGTCGAAGAAGAGCGTGCGGTCCGTCTCGGTCGCCAGCGAGATGAGCTTGCCCTTCGAGGTGGGCGCCGTCGTGTCGTAGATGTATTGCAGGTTCGTCGTCTTCCCGCACAGGCCCGGCCCGTAGTAGACGATCTTGCAGTTAATCTCTCTCGAAGCGTAGTTGATAAAGGTCATGGCAATTCCGTGGCGGTGGGCTTCTAGTTGAAGAGACTGTCGATGTCGTCGTCCGTGATCTCGGCGAAGATGGACTCCTCCGAGTTCTTGCGCTCAAGGGCGATGCGCTCGACCTCCTTGAGGAGTAGCGAGAGGTCGCGCGAAGCCTGCTTGACGCGCAGCTTGACGAGGCCGAGGCTTGAACGCTCGTCGAAGACGACGACCAGAAGCACCCGGCCGATGATGCAGATGTGGATGCTGTCGCGCTCGCCCTCGTGCGAGAGCGTCGGGAACTCCTTCTCGCCGATGAGCTGCGCCATGCCGCCCGTCGCCGCGACGTTTCCGGCCGCCAGGCTCGCCAGGCTCGTCGTGTCCAGGTCGCCCACCTCGCCGTGCGCGGCGATCTGCTGGCCGTTCTTGTCCACGAGAAAGACGACGCGGGAAAAAGATTCCAGGCGCAGCTTGTTCAGGATGAGCCGGAGCTGCTGAAACTGCTGCTCGTGCAAAATGATAGGTGCGTCTGTCATTCGTACACTAGCTCTTTCTCTCGCCAGAGGCGGACCAGGGGTGAGACTGTAGGGGCGCGCTTTGGGAGGGTCCGCTTTGAGAACTTAAGTAGAAGATTTAAGGAGGCTTGGCAGGCCCTTTCGGGTGCGCCGTCGGGAGTGTTAAGGCCCGCGACCGCGAGCCTTTCCGCCCCGAAAAGACTCTAACACAGTGCCAAAGATGACTTCAATAGTTTTTCAATGTTGGCCACAGTTTGAGTCTTCAGGGAGTCTCCTAACGCCCGCAAGTCGTGCTTCTACGTTGATTTATGCCATTCCGTGTGTTAATCTGCCCCAGGTCGGCGCTCCCCTCTTTTTGCTCGGGAGTCATCTGTGAAAAGCGAGTGCATCGCATGAGCGATCCAGTCATCAAGGGTGCGAAAAAAGCCTCCTCCCGCACCGCACCGCAAAGCGCATCGTCAAAAAACTCCGCCAGGAGCGGCAAGCTGACCGCCAAAACGGCTAAACCGAAGCCGAAGCGGGCCGCGGCGGACAAAGCCCCCGTGCGGAAAGCCGCGCCGGCCAAGTCCCCCGCCAAGGCTGCAAAGCCTTCTGCCCAGAAGCCTTCCAAACAGACGCAGAAAGCCAAAACCGCGACCAAGGCGGCCGTAAAGGCCCAGCCGAAGGCTGCCCCGAAGCCCGTCGCCCCGGCCAAAAAGCCCGGCGGCGCCAAGGCCCAGCCCAAAAAAGGCGTTCCGGCCCCGGCCCAGAAGGCACGCCCGACCAAGGGCGCGGGCCAGCCCGCGAAGCCCGCCCCGCGCCCCGCGCACCAGCCGAAGCGGCAGCCGACGCGCGACGAGGCCGCCGCCCTCAAGGCTTTCGAGCGCGCCCACAAAGAGTTCACCCGCGGCAGCTTCTCGACGGCCCGCGAGCTTTTCCGCGCCCTCATCCAGCAGCACGGGGGCGTCTCGGAGGTGACGGCGCGCGCCCGCATCTACCTGAATATTGCCGAGTCGCGTCTCCATACCGAGGCCGCGCTGCCGCGCGACCCCGATCTGCTCTACGAGCGCGGCGTCTACGAGCTGAACCGCGGGGACTTCGTCGCCGCCCAGGAGATGTTCGAGCGCGCCCTCAAGCGCGACCCCTCGGCCGCCGACACGCACTACGCTCTGGCCGCGACCCGCGCCCGCCTCGGCGCCGTCGCCTCGGCCCTACAGTCTTTAGAGAAGGCTATCGAGCTGCGCGCCGTCCTCCGCGTCCGCGCGCAGTCGGACGCCGACCTCGCCCCGCTACGCAGCGACCCCGAGTTCGAGCGCATCGTCTACGGCCCGCACCGCCCCTGAAGGGGCGGTGCGGTACTCAGCCTTTCCTCCGGCTGGGCGGCACTCTCTTCCGCTAGCCAGGGTTCTCTGCCTTAGTTAGCCTCATATTGCGCCTCCAACATGTCCTTAATCTCTCTTCGTAACTTTATTCGCCGTCCGCTTCGCAGCTTCATACTTCAACCCGCAGCTCGCCCGGCCGCTGACTAAACGGTGCTCGTTAGCCGGGTGCCGCTGAGGCCGTCCGGGGCTGACACTTCTGATTTCGTACTTCACGGGAGAAGGTTGGAATCCAGGGAGACGTTAATGAGGAAGGAAGAGGCGTTGGACTTACTCGAAAAGGGGCGCTCAAAGGAATGGAACAGCTATCGAAGAAAACACCCGGGGTGGAGCCCTGACCTCTCCAACACTGACCTATCCAAGATCAATTTCATACCGGGCGAGGGGCCGGTGTTCAACTTATCGAACGCCAATTTGTGCGGGGCCATTCTGCCCGAGTCCGACCACCTGTACAGGAAGGACATTTTTTCCACCCGCGGGATTTATGTAAAACTCAAGGGGGCGATAATAGATTCGGCCACGAAGTTCCCGGACGACTTCAACCCCCTCCACTACGGCGCCGAGTTCGTCACCGCCGCCGAGCGGCAACTGACCGTCTTCATCAGCTACGCGTGGGTGGACAAAAAGCTCGTTTTGGCCGTCGATCAGTGGTTAAGATCGAGGGGGGTTAGGACTAAAATTGATGAGCGTGACTTTTTCGCGGGGTCAAGGATTCGCGACGAAATCTCGCGCGTCATGCAGGACTGTGACGTGGTTCTGATCTTTTATTCCGAGAGGTCCAGCAGGCCCTGGACGCAGTTCGAGCAGACGCTGGCGGGCGACCTGGAGATTGAGGCACAGAAGGGGGGCCGCCGCCCGCCCCGCATCATCTACTTCATGCTGGACGAGACGCCGTTGCCGAGCGTCACGGAGAGGAATCGTATCGCCGTCGTCGCCAAGGGGAAGAAGTTTCAGGACGCTTGCGAAGAGCTGTATCGCGGGATCGTGCAAATCCCGAAGGAGGTCGGGGAGATAGATTTAAGTGAATGGGTAGATAAAGTCTTATAACCCTTCACGCGGGAGGCCGACGTGGAACGGCAGCGACGCCGCGCCGCGGGCGGGGCCGCCACATTCGGAGGAAGGAGAGATTCTTAACATGGCTCTGGATCGTTTCATCGTCAAGCGGCGGCAGGACATAGCGAGGGTAAAGAAGGAGTTTCAGCACAGCCTAAGTAAACAGGCCAAGCTCCGCCGGATTCAAATAATCTCCTTCAGCCTGGCGCTCGTGCTCGGAGCCGTCACGGGATTCGGGTATGTGAATAAGGACTGGATATTTACCCTCGACGTGGCGAAGTTCTTCTTCCTGGTCGGCCTGGCGGCCACCGTGTGGCGCATCCAGACAGGGCTCTCGGTGCTCTCGGCGACCGCGCCCGTGATGACCGACATAGAGCATGATCAAACCGCCGCGATGCAACAGCAGACCAACCTGATGAACCGTATGGTGGATGTGTTCCTGACGGAACAGGACGGCGACATCTCGTTGAATAAGCCACACCTGACGGCGTACGTCCTGACCGGCAGGCTGTCCGCTCAGAGACACTTCAACGACATGGTCAAGAACTTCGAGACCTTACAGGGCGGAGGTGAAGTGCTCATCAAGGACATCCCGATCACGGCGGATTTCCTCAGCTATATAGTCCAAGCGATAGACAAAATAGGGTCACAACAATGCACCTGGATGGGGACGAGCCTGGTCGTCAACGGCCAGTCGTGGAACGACGACAGGTCGCCGCTGTACACGTTCAAGCTGGAACTCCGCTCCAGGGCGAAGTCGGGGAAACTCGACGTGTATAAGTTGTACGTTTTTGACAAGGATTATTATAGAAAGCCCTCAAGGAAGAGCGTGGCGGAGTTCAAGCGGCATCTTAAAGAAGAGGAAGAGGCCAACATACGACTCAAACAACTTACCACGGGCGCGGTGGTCGAAGATTTCTCCCTGATCTGTATCCCGAACGAGCCGAACAGCACCTTCAAACCCACGCCCGCAACTTCGTACGAAGAGCTGGCTGAAAACGGATGGGTGATAGCCTGCGGCATCCTATGGGACATTCAGGGGGGTTCCAGGGTGGGCGGCGCGACGGTCTACCCGGGAGACACGAATTGGGTCAAGAAGCACTATATACGCCTGAACGCGCTGTGGAACGACCCGGGCGCGATCCCTTACGCGTCTGAGGCCGCGCCCCCGCCCGAGCGGCCCAACCGGGGCCGGCCACCCGCGGCGGCCTGACGCGCCGTCCCTGAACTTCAACGGAAGAGGACGCATGCCCCGCAGTCCAGAAGTCAATCCGTCAGTGGCGTCCATCGCCGACTCTTTATTCTCGGAGTTGGCGGCCCGGATGGCGACTTTCCGGGGGGAGAGCTACCCGTTTCATGTGGGGGACACCTGGCTCCAACCGCCCGCGGGCTGCCGCCTGGAAGACCTTGCGGTGCGCGAGCACCCCCAAATGTACCGCTACCCGCCATCGTACGGCATGGCAGATTTTTTAGAGGTGATTGCCGAGCGCATGGGGAGGCGGACCGGGCTGGAGATTTCGACCGGGAACATTTTGGTGTCGGCCGGGGCGACGGGGGCCGTCGCGTCAATTATCGGGGCGGTGATGTCGCCGCGTGAGGAGGTAATCGTTCTCGCGCCTTACTGGCCGTTGATTACGGGCATCATCAAATCTTTCAGCGGCGTCCCGGTCACCGTCCCGTTTTACGGCCGCGCGGACTCCCCGGAGTCGGCGTTAGAGATCGTCTCGGCCGGCCGCACCAGCCGGACCGTCGGCCTCTACCTGAATACGCCCAACAACCCGACGGGACGGGTCGTCCCGCGCTCCTGGCTGGAGCCTCTTATAGAGTGGGCACGGGGGCAGGGCCTGTGGGTGCTATCCGACGAGGTGTACGAAGACTACGCTTACGAGGGGGCGCACGTCTACTGTCACGCGCTCGCCCCACAAACAGTCTTCTCCGTCCACTCGTTCGCCAAGGCATTCGGCATGGCGGGCAATCGCTGCGGCTTTGCCGTGGGCCCGGCCGAAGCAATCAAGTACGCCCGCAAAGTGAACACACACATGTCTTACGGCGCCCCCGCCGCGGCGCAGATAGCGGGCCGGCGGACCCTGCTGGGGCCTGGAGACCGGTGGGCTGAAGAGGCCCGCGCCCAGTACCTCGAAATAGGGCGAAGCGTTGCGGCTCGGCTCGGCGTGGACCCGCCCGAGGGGGGCAACTACCTGTTTATGGACCTGTCCGAGGTGCTTGGCGGGGCAGACCTTTCCGGCTTCTTGGACGGGTGTGTGACGCAGGGACTTCTCCTCGCCCCCGGCACGATGTTCGGCGACTACCCGCGTCACGCCAGGATGTGCTTCACGAGCGCGCCGCCTGAAGTGACGTTTCGCGGCGTCGAGCTCCTCGCGAAAATACTCGGACGATAAGCCTTTACAATGAGGCCACGCCCCGACACCCCCCTTTGAAAGCCCAAGCCTTTCGAGTATGATTCCAAGCGCCGGTTGCCTGAGCGCCGGTTTTCCCCAGGAGACCCAAGGATTTGCAAGGTGACACGGAGCGCGGCCTCAAGCTCGTCGCCATCGGCGGCGGCACCGGCCTGTCCACACTCCTCTCGGGCCTGAAAGAGCTTGTCGGCGAGGGGCGCGGGCGCGGCCGGGCGTGGCTGGAAAGCCTTTCGGCCATCGTCACCGTCTCGGACGACGGCGGCAGCTCCGGCCGTTTGCGCGACGAGTTGCAGATGCTGCCGCCCGGCGACATACGCAACTGCATGGTCGCGCTCTCCGAGGACTCGACGCTGCTGTCGCGCCTCTTCCGCTACCGCTTCCGCGGCGAAGGTGGCCTCGGCGGCCACAGCTTCGGCAACCTCTTCCTCGCGGCCCTCACGGAAGTCACGGGCGATTTCGTCGAGGCCGTCCGCCTCTCCTCGGAAGTCCTGGCGAGCAAGGGGCGCATCTACCCCGCGACGCTCAACGACGTGCGGCTCACGGCCGAGTTGGAGGACGGGAGGGTCGTGCGCGGCGAGACGAACATCACGGCCTCGCGCTCTGCGATCCGCCGCCTCCGCCTGGAGCCCGAGCACTGCCTGCCGCTGCCCGAGGCCCTGTCGGCCATCCGCACGGCCGACGTGATTACGGTCGGCCCCGGCTCGCTCTACACGAGCATCCTGCCGAACCTGCTCGTCGCCCGCGTCGCCGAGGCCATCGGCGACAGCCCGGCCGTCAAAATCTTCATCTGCAACCTGATGACGCAGCCGGGCGAGACGGACGGCTACACGGCCCGCAGGCACTTGGAAGTGGTCCGCCGTTACGCGCCCGAAATCAGGTTCGACTTCGTCGTCGTCAACGAACGGCCCGTCAGCCCCGAGCAGTCGGAGCGGTACGCGGCCGAGGGCGCGCGCCAGATCGGCCTGAGCGACCACCTGCTCGAAGAGGAGTTCGGCGGCGAGACCGAGGTCGTGCGCGCGGACCTTCTGGACGAGGGCGAGAAGGTGCGCCACAGCCCGGAGAAGCTGACGCGGGTCATCGTCGCCTGCTACGAGCAGGCGTGCGCGCGCCCGACGCTTTCCGCCACGCGCTAAGTGCCTATGGAGAAACAGCCGCAAAGCTCCGGACAGACGGGCAGCTCCCCACTCGACATCCTCATACTCGCCGCCGGCCTCGGCACGCGCATGCGCTCGAACACGGCCAAGGTGCTGCACCGCCTGGGCGGGCGCCCGCTCATCGCGCACGTCTGCCGGACGGCGTCGGCCTTGCAGAAGGACGAGCGGCCGGTCCACGTCGTCGTCGGTCATCAGGCGGCGGAGGTCGAGTCGGAGGTGCGGAAGGAGCTTGGCGAGGGCGGCGCCGTCTTCGTCACGCAGACCGAGCAGCGCGGCACGGGCGACGCCGTCTTCGCCGCGCGCGACGCGCTCTCCGAGGCCGACTCCACCATCCTCGTCCTCTCCGGCGACGTGCCGCTCGTCCGCGCCGAGACTTTAGGCGCTCTCATCCACCAGCACCGCACGCACCGCGGGCGCGGCGCCGCCTGCACGCTCCTCGCCGTCCGCCTCGAAGACCCTACGGGGTACGGCCGCGTCGTGCGCGACGCCGAGGGGCGCTTCGAGAAGATCGTCGAGCAGAAGGACGCGAGCGCGGAGGAGCGGCAGATCAGCGAGATCAACGCCGGCATCTACTGCTTCGAGTCGCGGCTGTTGTTCAAGGCCCTAGAGCGCGTCCGGCCCGAGAACGCGCAGGGCGAGTTCTATCTGACGGACGCGCCCGGCATCCTGCGCGCCGACGGCGAGGACGTTTCCGTCTTCGTCCACAACGACGCGCGCGAGGTCTCCGGCATCAACACGCGGGTCGAGCTGGCCGACTTCGAGCGCATCCTGCGCGGGCGCACGCTCCGCAGCCTGATGCTGAATGCCGGCGTCACCGTCATCGACCCGCAGCACACCTACGTCAGCCCCGACGCGCAGATCGGCCGCGACACCATCCTCTCGCCCGGCGTCCACGTCGAGGGCCGCACCGTCATCGGCGAGGAGTGCTTCATCGGCCCCGGCGCCCGCATCACCGACTCGCGCGTCGGCAACGGCGTGACGATTAAGGACCACTGCGTCGTCGTCGAGAGCGTCATCGAGGACAACTGCCAAATCGGCCCCTTCGCCCACCTGCGGATGAACGCGCGCATCGAAGAGGGCGCGGCCGTCGGCAACTACGTCGAGGTCAAGAAGTCGCGCCTCGGCCGCCGCTCGAAGGCGATGCACCTGACCTACCTCGGCGACGCCGACATCGGCGAGCGCACCAACATCGGCGCCGGCACCGTCACCTGCAACTACGACGGCAAGCGCAAGCACCAGACGGCCGTCGGCGACGACGTGAAGATCGGCTCCGACACGATGCTCGTCGCGCCCGTCGAGGTCGGCTCGCGCTCCGTGACGGCGGCCGGCGCGGTCGTCACCGAAAACGTCCCGCCCGACACGCTCGTCGCGGGCGTCCCCGCTAAGATCAAGAAGAAATTATCCGCCGAATCTCAACCTGACCAGCAGCAAAAAGAGAAAGAAAGCCGGGAGCCCGGAGTCTAGAGTCCGGAGTCAGAAGCAAGAACCTGTCTTTGACTCCAGACTCCAGACTCCCGACTCATCGAAAGGGAAGCAATCATGTGTGGAATCGTCGGCTACGTCGGCAACAAGCAGGTCGTGCCCGTCATCCTCGACGGGCTCAGGAAGTTGGAGTACCGCGGCTACGACTCGGCCGGCATCGCGGTCGTTGACGAGGGGCACACCCTCGACATCCGCCGCGCCGAGGGCAAGCTCAGGAATCTCGAAGAGGCCATCCGCCTCAAGCCGCTCGACGGCACCTACGGCATCGGCCACACGCGCTGGGCCACGCACGGCCGCCCGACCGAGGAGAACGCGCACCCGCACCGCGACTGCACGGGCAGCGTCGTCGTCGTCCACAACGGCATCATCGAGAACTACCTCCAGCTCAAGGACCGGCTCCGCCACACGGACCACCGCTTCGTCACCGAGACCGACACCGAGGTCGTCGCGCACCTCATCGAAGAATATTTAAAGCAGGACGGCGACTTCGTGCGCGCCGTCCGCTCGGCCGTCCGCGACCTGCGCGGCATCTTCGCCCTCTCCATCATCTCTTCGGACGAGCCCGACACCATCGTCGCCGTCCGCCAGGGGCCGCCCGTCGTCATCGGCCTCGGCGACGACGAGTACTTCGTCGCCTCCGACATCCCGCCCATCCTCCAGCACACGCGCGACGTGTTCTTCCTCGGCGACGGCGAGATCGCCGTGCTGACGAAGGACTCGGTGCGCGTCATGAACTTCGACGGCGACGCGGTCGAGCCCCAGCAGCAGCGCATCACCTGGGACCCGATCATGGCCGAGAAGGGCGGCTTCAAGCACTTCATGCTCAAGGAGATCTACGAGCAGCCCCGCGCCGTCCGCGACACCGTGCAGGGGCGCATCTCGCTTGAGACCGGCCGCGTCTACCTCGACGAGATGAACATCATGCCCGAGGAGTTCAAACAGTTCGACCGCGTCATGATCGCCGCCTGCGGCACGAGCTGGCACGCTGGCCTCGCCGGCAAGTACATGATAGAGCAGCTGGCGCGCGTGCCCGTCGAGGTGGATTACGCCAGCGAGTTCCGCTACCGCGACCCCGTCATGTCCGAGCGCACGCTCCTGCTCGTCATCTCGCAGTCGGGCGAGACGGCCGACACCATCGCCGCGCTGCGCGAGGCCAGGAATCTCGGCTCGAAGGTCCTCGCCATCTGCAACGTGCAGGGCTCGATGATCACGCGAGAGTCCGACGGCACGATTCTCACGCACGCCGGCCCCGAGATCGGCGTCGCCTCGACGAAGGCTTTCACCTCGCAGATGATCGCGCTCTACCTCTTCGCGCTCTACCTCGGGAACCTGCGCGGCACCCTGAGCGAGCAGGACGCGCGCTCGCACGCGCAGCAGCTCGCCGAGCTTCCCGTCAAGATCGAGCACCTGCTCTCGGAGTCGGACGAGCTGGAGGAGCTGGCGCGCGAGTTCCACCGCGCGACCGACTTCCTCTACCTCGGGCGCGGCATCAACTTCCCCGTCGCGCTCGAAGGCGCCCTGAAGCTCAAGGAGATCTCCTACATCCACGCCGAGGGCTACCCGGCGGGCGAGATGAAGCACGGGCCGAACGCGCTGATTGACGAGAGGCTGCCCGTCGTCGTCGTCAACCCGCGCGAGGAGGGCAACAAGGCGTCGGAGCTTCGCTACGAGAAGACCCACTCGAACATCGTCGAGGTCAAGGCGCGCGAGGGCGTCGTCATCTCGGTCCTGACGGAGGGCGACAAGATGTCGGCCGAGGTCTCAGACCACGTCATCCCCATCCCCGAGTCCTCCGACCTGCTCTCGCCCATCCTCGCCATCATCCCGCTGCAACTGCTCGCCTACCACATCGCCGTCCGCCGCGGCTGCGACGTGGACCAGCCCCGCAACCTCGCCAAGTCGGTGACGGTGGAATAGGTCTCCGCGGGCAAAAATTTCGGGGCGGCGCCTTCATGCAAAAGGCGCCGCCCCGATTTCATTTGTCGTGCAGAAACTTACGCGGGCCGCTTCTTGTCGGGTATCAGGTCGCCGGTAAAAATCTCGATGACGTTCTTGGCCGTGCCGACGAAGGGGATGAGGTCGAGGCCGACGCTGGCGGCCCCCGGCCCGAGGCCCTTCTTACGTATCTCGTTGCCGGCCATGCCGATGGTGAACACGCTGCCGACCACGGGTATCATCTTCACCACGCGCTTCGCCGCGGCCATTGCCCCCGCCCGCGCCAGTCTCCGCTTCACGGTCTTCGACATCGCTCGTCCTCCCCACTCGCCCGGATTGTTAGGGAGTTTTATAACGCCCGAAAGTCACGAAAGTTTGAAATCCCGGCCCGGCTGGCCGACAATAACGGCATTCAGAGAGAGCGACGAGGGGGAGACGGGGTGGCGCTGTTCGACTGCCTGAAGTGGCCGGAGATGCGCGGGGTCGCGCTGGAGCTGATCGGGCGCGTGCACGAGGGGCACGCGCGGGGGCGTTTCAGCATTCCGGTGGTGGACTTCGTGCGCGTCTTCTCGCCGGGGGCGAGCGCGGGGGAGTTGCGGAAGGTGGCCGAGCGCGGCGACCTGAGCTTCACGGCCGACTCGGCGGCGGGCGGGGTCTTCACGCTGGCCGAGGGCGAGCGCGCGCTCTTCGATTTGCACCGCGACGGCCTCGTCATGCGCATCCCGCGCCGCGTCTCCGGCCGCTACGAGCTTTTAACGGGGGCATTCCGCGTCAACTTCAACCGGGGCGAAGAGCTGGAAGGATGCAAGCGCCTGCTCGCGCTCGTCTGCAACCGCGTCCGCGCCGTCGAGGTCACGCAGGAGCGCGTTGACGTGCGCCTCAACGTAAGCCTGCTCGGCCTGTGCGTCGAGTTTTAACTCTCCAGTTTGGCGCGCGCTCGCTGGAGGAAGGTGCTCATCATTTCGGTGACGCCGCTCTGGAGGGCGGCGCTGAGTCGGCCCTCGCCCGCCAGGCCCGCCAGCAGGTGCAGCTCGCGCGGCGACTGGCGGCGCACCTCGACGCGCTGCTCGATGCGGACGCGCGTGCGCCCGCCGAGGTCTTCGAGCGCGGCCGAGTAGCGCAGCAGGTTCTTCTGCTCGCCGGGCGCGGGCGACCACTCGATGCGCCGGGGCTCGGCCGCCGCCTGCGCGACGGCGAACGCCTGCCGCATGGAGCCGACGACGGGCACCTCGGCGCGGATGACCCAGCGCGCGACGCCCCCGGCCTGGGCCGTGATGCTCTCGACGCCCGGCATCAGCTCGGCGAAGTTGCGCAGGTCGTTCAGGAACTCCCGCGCCCGCTCCGGGCTGGTCCGCCACTCCACCTGCTCGCTGAATGCCGCCTTGACGATGAACATAACGCTTAAAAGATCGGCTGGAAGAGGAACGAGTTGAAGAAGAGGCGCGTGGTCGAGCGCCAGATGGCGCGGAAGTTCGGGTCTTCCGCGTAGAGGACGACGTGGCCGCGGCCCGTCGGCTCTTCGACGACGTAGGAGGTGCCGCGCAGCAACTGCTCGGTCGTCGGCCAGACGAAGCCGGCGATGCGCAGGGGGCGCGCGGGGTCCTCCGAGAAGACGGCCGCGTTCGTGCCCTCCTTCGAGGGGCGGAAGAAGTAGGCCGAGTCTACGAGCACGGGCAGCGTCTGCTCCTCGTAGCCGTAGGTGAGCGGCGTCGTGCGGTCGAGCGTGGCGCGCATGATGGCGCCGGGGACGGCCTCGGGGACGCGGCCCGGCCGCGCCGAGGGCGAGGCGATGGGCGGCAGGTCGGGCGCCGCCCCCTCCAACTTCTCGGTGCGGTCGGTGGCGATCTCCTGCTGCTCGGGCGTCGAGGCCGAGGAGGCGGGCGTCTGCGTCTGCCGGCGGCGGGCGGCGCGCTGCGTCGCCTGGCTGCCGGTGTCGGCCGCGTCGGAGGGGGTCGGCGAGGGAGTCGGCGAAGGCTCTGCGGGGCCGCCCTTCTGGTCGTCCTCGTCGCTGCCGACGAGCCGCGACGAGGTTAAGTTCACGTCCTTCAAGGCGCCGAAGACGGCCGCGCCTTTGATTAGGACGAGCGTGCCGCCGCGCTCGACCCAGCCGCGCAGGGTATCGACGCCTCCCTTGCCGAAGGCCGAGAAGTAGCGGCCGGGCGAGCCGTCGGGGAGGATGATGACGTTGTAGCGGTCGAGGCGCGCGCGCTTGATGGCGTCAACGGTCATCGGCGTGAAGTCAACGCCCATGCGGTCGAAGGTCCACCACATCGCGCCGTAGCTCGTCACGCTGACGGGCTCGTCGGCGACGACGGCGATGCGCGGCCGGCGGAGGCTGACGACCGTCTCGGAGCCGACGGCCACGTCGCCCGTCTCGGTGAAGCCGGTGTTGACGGCCGTCACGTCCACGCCCGTCTCGCGCGCCAGTTCGGCGATGCGCGCGTGCAGCGCCTCCGGGTTTCTTGAGACGCGCGCCACGACCGTCCCGCGCGGCCAGTCGCGCCCGCCCGCGCTGAGCGTCCGCGTCGCCACCGCCAGCTTGAAGTCTTCTTTAAGCAAACGGTAAATCAACGACGCCGCGCCGTTGCGCTCGTAAGGGATGACGTAGGCTATCTGCGCGCGGCCCGAGACTCCGCCCGCGCGCGGGGCGGCCAACCCCACGGCCGTCCCGATGCCCGGAATCATGCTCGCAAAGTTAGACGACGACTGAGGGACGGAAGACGACTGAGGGGCGATTGCCACGTTCCCGCCCTCCACGGCCGGCGCGTCCTCCGTCCAGTAAGCCTCGACGCCGAAGACGAGCGGGAGCGACCAGGAGGTCACGTCGTAGAAGCCGTACTCCTCGCGGGCCGCGCCGCGCGAGCGCCGCTCGTTGCGCGTGAAGCGCGCGAGCTGTTCGCGGCGGAAGGCTTCGTCCTGCGGCGTGTGGACTTCGAGGAGCGCCTTGGCCAGACGCTTCTGCGGCTGCGCGAGGTCAACGACGTAGGCGCCCGCGGGAAAGTCTCGCTGCGCGGCCGGCGAGTTTTCCGACGAGTAGTCGTGCGCGCGGGTCGAACGGAAGCCGGCCGTCGTCTGCCGGACTTCGATGCCGGCGCGCAGGAGGTTTTCCACAAGCTCGGCGGCGCGGCCGGGGTCTTTACCCGGGAGAATCACGAAGCGGCGGATGCGGCCCGTCCTGCCTTCCTCGACGGCCGTCTTCTTAAACTCGTAGTAGTCGCGCACGCGCGCCTCGCGGTTGGAGGCGGCGGTGGCGAGCGTCGTAAGGCTGGCGACGAAGTGCTTGGCGATGGCCGAGCGCATGGTGACGATGGTGTCGTCGTCGCGCCGCCAGCGCAAGCCCTTCCAGCCGCCGCCGTCGGTCTCGTAGGTCATCCCCGTAGCGCCGTGCAGCGCGGGCCACGAGTCCCAGTAGCCGGGGTAGAAGAGGTCGAAGATGTCTCGGACGTAGAAGTCCCAGTTGCGCTGGTCGAACTGCGCGGCGTTGGCGCGGCCGAAGGTCGAGAGCCAGCGTTCGGTCTGTCCGGGCGGCAGGTTCGGGTTGACGGGAAGCGCGGCGGGCGGGAAGAAGAACTGTGAGGGCTGGCCGTGGTGGT
>DATHBF010000458.1:0-3797 GCA_035296285.1 Pyrinomonadaceae bacterium
TTTGCTCGACCGCGGCGTTGACCTCTCACTCGTTCAAAAGCTGCTCGGGCACGCCGACGTTTCGACGACGACGATTTACGACCGCCGTTCTGAGGACGCGCAGCGTGAGGCGTCGGACCTGCTGCCGCTCGAGTATCGCAAGCCGCGACGGCGGGAAGGTAAGCGCGGCCGCGGCCGGCGTAAGTGAGCGCGACGAGCGCGAATTTTTATTCGTGCTGGGGGAAGGCGGGGGGCGCGTCTTATAAGACTCACTTATGGATATATCACAAATCATAAGCAAGTCTGATAATGAGATTTATGTGCGTGGAAGTAGCCACACGATGAAACGACAACCACAACCAGGGGGCGCCGAGTTAATTCAGATCGAGGAGAAGCACCTCGCGGGGGTAGACGCCGCACGTCGGCGCGTGCTGCCTCTCGTCATGCTGTGGGCTTCATACCCGGCACTCTCCGGGCTCGACCTCACATGGCTCGCCGTCTCCTGTTACTTACAAGGCACGGTAGACGGTTTCGACATCGCGGAGAGGAGCCGCCGGCATGAAGAGCACGCGCAAAGTTGAACGCGAAACCTCGGCCACCTTCTTCGAGCGCAGCCAGTACCGCCCCGTGGTTGTCACCATCGACCCGGAGCGCGGGCTGGTCGGGTTCCGCCTGAAGGGGACGCGGCGCACTTACGAGCTGAATGCCGGGACGCTTTACCGCCTGGCGGTGACGGCCGACGTTGAAAGTCAGGAGAGGGCGAAGCGATGAAGCTGCGCGCGGGCCTGCCCCTCGAAGCACTGGAGCGTGACTTCCAACGCGCAGAGGACCTCTGCGCGCTCTGCACGCTCTCCGAATGTTTCAAGCATTCGCCTCGATGCCTCGTCAGGATCGCGCGCGCCGAAGGTCGCCTCCCGCGCCCGCCTCGGCCTCGGCCTCGACCGCACGGGCTGACGGTCGCGCTCAAGCCCCAGGACCTCGCCCAGCGCCGGGCGGCCGAGGGCGTGCTCGACGAACTGAAGAGGCGCGGCCGTCTATCGCCGGCGATGATTGCCCGCACGCTGGAGGCGTTCAAATGAAGCCCTGGGCCGCCTACTTCATCGCGCGGAAGATCGCCCGCCGCGGCGTCGAGCCGCGCAGGCCCTTCGAGCGGGCGGCCGGGCCTCACGCGGGCGGGCGCGGCGCGGGGCGTCATCGTCGCAAGGGGCGGCCGCTGAAGCTCCTGGCTAAGCTGTTGGGCTTGGCCGTCGTCGTCGTGGCCGTCCTCTTCCTCGCCTGGCTCTTCATTACGCTGGGCGAGGAGATTTCAAACTATCGAGGTGTGAATGAATAACGACGGCAGAAGCCTCGACCTTTTCGGCGAGCCCCTCATCGCGCCGCGCGCCTCCTCGCCGTGCGACGACGTGGACGCGCGGCGCAAGCCGACGCGGCCCCGCGGGTACGCCGCGACGCCCCGCACCGGCCCCGACGGCGAAACGTGCGGGACCTGCAAACATCATCAAGTCATCACCTGGTCGAAGGACTATCACAAGTGTTTAGAGTTCCGCCGTCGCGGCGGGAAGTGGACGAAAGGCACCGGGTCCGACATTTTGGTCACGAGCCCCGCGTGCAAACTATGGGAGGCGAAGGATGCCGAAGGAAAAGGAGTGTGAGCTGCACGGCAGCCACGAGCGGCGGAAGTGCCCGGCGTGCGTTTGGGTCGAGAAGTATCCGGGCTCTGTCACGTACAGAAGCGGCTGCCCGCGGTGCGGACAGGCGCTCGCATCGAACGGCCTGATTATGTGGTGCGATAACGACCGCTGCCTGATGAGGTCCACCAGCCACGCGCCGCTGCCGGCGAAACGCGGCCGGGTCAAGCCCTCGGCGGTCGGCCTTCGCGGGAGCAGGATGTGAGTCTGAAACAGGACTGGAGTGTGAGCGGCACCGTCACCTTGCGAGACCGGACTCAGGAGGTGATCTCTGACAGGTGGCCGTCGCGGACGATGGAAGAGGCCGACGGGCTGGCCGACCAGGTTGTCGCCGCGCAGATGCGCAGGCGCAACGTCGTCGCCGTGAGTGTGGCCGTGACCGCCCAGGGCAAGGCCGGGCACTCGATCATCGTCAGGCAACAGTGGAAGTGAATCATGGATGAGGAGCGCACGCCCGAGGTGATAGCGACGGAGCTGCGCGACGCGGCGGCCGCGCTTAATCGTTTGATGATGGAGGCGGCGCAGCTCGGGTGTAAGGTCGAGGTCGAGGTGAAGCACGTGGGCGTGCCCGATCACATCTCGGCCGAGGCGACGCACGTGCGCCTCACGGTCTACCGGCTCGTCGCGCCGACTCCCCAGCCGGCCGAGCCGCCGCCTGCGGCGCGAGGTAAGCGCGGGCACACCCCATGACTTTGACGACCTTTGACGTTCCGCCGACCTCGGCCGAGTGAGTAAATGATAGAGGCCATCTTCAACCAGCTCGAAGCCGCCGCGCGCAACGCGCTCGGCAACCAGGTCATCGGCACCGGCGTCGTGCTGGCGCTCATGGGCGCGCTGCTCGCGTCGTTGCGCAAGGTGCCGGGGCAGTCGTGGGCGCTGCTGAAGCGTCAGTTCATCGTCTCCGTCGAGGTGATGAATAACGACCCCGTTTATCACTGGCTCTCGGCGTGGCTCGACGGGCAATCGTTTATGAGCCGCGTGCGAGATGTCACCGCCTCCGTGCGTAAGAACGTGTGGGGCGATACCTTCACCGCGCCGGGCGAGACGGAAGGGCCGAAGGTCACGTTCACGCCGGCTCCGGGCACGCATTACTTCTGGTACAAGGGGCGCCTCGTGTTGCTGACGCGCGAGCGGCAGGAGAGCAAGGAGCGCGCGAACGCCTTCACGCCTCCGCCCGAGAAGTTCATCCTGCGGATGCCGGGGCGCAGGCAGGAATTGCTGCACGAGTTGATCGCCGACGCGAGGAAGGCGGCGACCGTCGCGTCGGAGGCGCGCGTGTCGGTCTTCGTCTCGTCCACGCACGGCGGCTGGCGCAGGGTCTCTCATCACACGCCGCGGCCGCTGGAGACGGTCATCCTGCCCGCGGGCCTGAAGGATGAGATCGTCGAGGACATCGAGAAGTTTCTCGACTCGCGCGACTGGTACAGGGCGCGGGGCGTCCCGTGGCGGCGCACGTGGCTCTTCCACGGGCTGCCGGGCACGGGCAAGAGTTCCCTCGTCGCGGCGCTGGCCGGGCACTTCGGGGTGGACCTCTATATGCCGAACCTGACCGGCAGCGGCATGAACGACGAGGCCCTGATGTCGCTAATGCTCGAAGTGCCGCCCAAGTCGTTCGTGCTCTTCGAGGAGATTTCAGACGTGGTCGAGGGGCGCGAGGTAAAGAACGTCAGGACCGGGAGCGAGTTGACCTCGTCGGCGATTACTTACGGCGGGCTGCTGAACCTACTCGACGGGATACTGACGCCCGAGGGCGTCATGGTCTTTATGACGACAAACCAGGTCATCAAGCTCGACGAGTCTTTCGTGAGGCCGGGGCGCGTGGACACGCCCGTCCTCTTCACGCACGCCGCCGCGGAGCAGATCGGGAGGATGTTCCTGCACTTCTTCCCCGAGGCCGGCGGCGCGTCGGCGCGGGCCTACGCCGAGGCGGTCGCCGGTCGGCGGGTGACGACGGCCGACGTGCAGAAGCATTTGCTCGACTGCGCCGACCCGCGCCGAGCCCTGGAGACTGCGGAGGGATGCGGCGCGCACATCGAGGGGGAGTCTGTTGGTCGGTCGAGCCAGTGATTTACTATTTAGTAAATCACTCCCCTGCCCTCCCGGCCCTTATATCCATCGAAATGTTAGGGG
>DATHBF010000459.1:0-2859 GCA_035296285.1 Pyrinomonadaceae bacterium
CCCGAGGCGCGGGGCGCCAAAGCGGCCGCGCGCTAAACGCGGCGCAAACGGTTTAAGGCGTCACGCCCGCGGCAGACACGTCTGTCGCGGGCGTGACGCCTTTTCTCCGCTTTCGTAACAACGCCGTCACAAAAAAGCCGAACCGCAGCGGGGCGTCGGCATCTAAGGTTTACAGGATGGCAAAGCGTACGGGCACCGGCCATTTTACGCTTGACACCGCAGTAGTTGCGACATAGACTGAGCGCGTTGCTGGCCAATCGAATAACTTGCAAACGCGCCCGTCTCGCCTAAGGAGAGTGAGACGGACGTTTGAGCATGAGCATACGTGTCGGGCCGGCCGGTCAGAGTCATACCCCTGCGGCAAGCGTCCGGGCGCCGTCCCCGTAAAGTTGCGTGAGTGACGTACTCTGCCGCCCCCCGTCCCCTAAGGCATCTCGCGATTTTGTATGGCGTTTTTGCTGGAAAACGTTTTAGAAATACAACCCGTTTCGCAGGCTTTAGGATTAAGTTAAAGGCGAACGACAAGAAACCCCTGATCCACCTGGCAGCGGAAGAGGGAGGATAGTTGAGATGTTCGAAACGCTGGTCGAGTCCGGCTCACACAAAGACGACTTCGCGCGCAAGGGCTCTTTCCTTCTCGGCACGTTCGCCATCTACGCGGTCGTGCTGACGGCAGTCGGCGTCGGGAGTATCTTCTGGTACAACTCCTCGATCCCCGACCCGAGCCTTGAGCTGCTCACGCTCGTCGCGCCCGTGCCCATGCAGGCGCAGGAGGAGCCGAAGCCGCAGAACGAGCCGAAGCCGGCGGCCGCCAAGGCCGAGCCGACGGTCGCCATGAGGCAGGAGATTTCCGTCATCGCGCCCGTCGTCAAGACCAACGAGGTCGCCAAAGAGACGACCAAGGAGGTCTCGCGCGCCAAGTCCATCGGCGTCATCCAGGGCAACCGCGACGTGGGCGACGTTAACGCCGTGACGGCCACCGGCCCCGTCGGAGTCTTCACAGGCGGAGGCGGAGGCGGAGGCACCGGCACCGGCGCACCCGTGGTGAAGGCGGACGACGACGAGCCGCCCCCGGCCGCGCCCAAGCCGACGCCGACGCCCGCGCCCAAGCCCAAGACGGTCGTCTCGGGCGGCGTCCTGAACGGCAAGGCCATCAGCAAGCCGACGCCCGCCTACCCGCCCATCGCGAGGGCGGCCCGCGCCTCCGGCACCGTGACCGTGCAGATCCTCGTGGACGAGTCGGGGCGCGTCATCTCGGCGAACGCCGTTTCGGGCCACCCGCTCTTGCAGCAGGCGGCCGTGTCGGCTGCGCGCCAGGCCCGCTTCTCGCCGACGCTGCTCTCGGGGCAGCCGGTGAAGGTGTCCGGCGTCATCACCTACAACTTCGTATTCCAATAAACAGGGCGCCGGGCGCCACTCTCTCGGGCCGCCGCGAACCCCCGGCCAAGGGGGAGGCGGCCCCCGAGGGTCGCTCGCGCCCTGCCTAAGAGCGCCCACGCCATGTAACTGAAAACCTTTGGAGGATCCAATCGTGACTATTCTGACGAGCTTTCTCGGAACCAAGGCGTTCAGCTTCTTCGTGTTCCTGTTCCAGGAGCACGGGAAAGAGGGCGGTGACTTGGCCGAAGCGTTCACCTTCAGCGAGATGCTGAAGAACCTCGGCACGGTGGCCTTAATCGTGCTCATCATCCTGATGATCATGTCCATGTACTCGATCGCGATCATGGTCGAGCGCTACCTGACCTATTCCTCGGCCAAGAAACAGTCGCGCGAGTTCGCCCCGCGCGTCGCCCAGGCCCTCAAGAACGACCGCATCGAAGAGGCCATCAACATCAGCGACAAGCACAAGAAGTCGCACCTCGCGATGGTCGTCAATGCCGGCCTCCAGGAGTTCCGAGCGCACACGCAATCAAGCGACATCTCGGGCGAGGAGATCGAGGCGTCGAAGCGCGCTCTCCAGCGCTCCATCGCCATCAAGAGCGCCGAGTTCCGGCGCGGCCTCTCGGGCCTCGCCACCGTCGGCTCCACCGCCCCGTTCGTCGGGCTATTCGGCACGGTGTTCGGCATCATCAACGCCTTCACCGGCATGAAGTCGGCCGAGAGCGCGGGCATCGGCGCGGTCGCGGGCGGCATCGCCGAGGCGCTCATCGCGACGGCCATCGGCCTCGGCGTGGCGGTGCCCGCCGTGTGGGCGTTCAACTACTTCACGGGCAAGGTGGACGGCTTCATCATCGAGATGGACAACTCGGCCTCGGAGCTGATTGACTACTTCCTGAAGAACAGGACGCGGCAACTCGGGGCGTAGGCGCGCGCGGCCTTCGGGCGGGGCGGACTCCGCGAGCAGATCGGCCCGGAGTCCGCGGGCGCGGGCCGAGCGGTAAGGAGATTGTAAAATGGGAATGACATCAGGCGGGGGGGGCGGACTCTCGTCCGATATCAACGTCACGCCGATGGTAGACATCATGCTGGTGATCCTGATCATCTTCATGGTCATCACGCCCTTCCTTCAGCAGGGCGTCTCGGTGGCACTGCCGCGCGACATGAGAAACCCGGACGAGGACCCGGCCATCATCAAGGAGACCTCGGTGGTGGTCGCCATCACGGAGGACGGCAAGCTCTTCATCGGCAAGAAGCCGATTGACAAGGAGCAGCTCAAGGCCGAGATAGATCAGAAGATGGCGACCAAGTCGGACGCGGAGCGCATCGTCTACATCCGCAGCGACGTTAACGCCAACTACGGACAGGTGGTCGAGACGATCAACCTGATCCGCGACTCCGGCATAGACCAGATCGGCCTGGTCGCCGACAAGAAGAAGGGCGGCGAAGCCGGCGCCGAAGCGGCCCCGGCCCCGGCCTCCT
>DATHBF010000460.1:0-6841 GCA_035296285.1 Pyrinomonadaceae bacterium
GAAGGAGCTTGCGAGCCGGCCTGTTGAGACTCCCGCGCCGCCGGCCGCCGCAGTGCGACGAACGCGCCCGACAGCAGCGCGAGCAGGAGCGCGGCGGCGACGGCGAGCCACGCCGGCCGCGTCCAACTCGCGCGTTGCGGCGCCCCGGCCGGCAGCTCAAGCGCCCGCGGCTCGTGCGCGAAGGCCCCGAGCAGCTCTTCGAGGCGCTCGACCTCCGCGTCCGCCTCGCCCGTCTTGTCCCAGAGATAGTCGCTCATACGGCGGGGCCTTTCGTCCCCAGCTTCTCCCTCAGGAGCTTCATCCCGCGGTGCAGGTTGACGCGGACCGACGCGGGTTGCAGCCCGGTCCGCGCGGCGATCTCCGGCCCCGTCATCCCCTCGACCAGCCTGAGCACCAGCGTCTCGCGGTAGGCTTCCGGCAGCGACCGGATGACCTCAAGCGCCTCGGCGGCCTCGGCCGTCGGCCGCGCGGCGTGCGCCAGGCCCTCGTGCAGCTCCTCCGTCTCGCGCGTGCGGCGGTAGAAGTCCACGGCGCGGTTGCGCGCGATCATCGCCACCCAGGGGCCGAAGCGCGTGCAGTCGCGCAGGCCGGGCAATTTCCTGAAGGCGACGAGGAACACGTCCTGCACCAGGTCGCCCACCTCGCCGTAGGGGACGCGCGCCAGAAGCACGCCGTGGACGAGCGGGGCGTAGAGGCCGTAGAGGCGCGAGAACGCCTCGCGGTCGCCGGCCCGCGCCGCCGAGACGAGCGCCGCGTCGGGGTGGCCTTCGGCCGCGTCCGCTTCCTCGCCCGCGAAGAACAGTTGGGTTGTCGTCTCGGCCTCTAACATTGACCCTTTACCGGCGTACGCCTGAAAGACGCCGCCGGGCCGCGGAGTGTTAACGGGCAGCAATCTTTCCTGAAGAACGGGCGCGGGGCGGGAGAAGTTCGGGTGAGGACGAGTCTTCGGTTCGAGACTCAGAAGATGGTGTAGATGAAGGGCGCGAGCGCCGAGGTCTGTGCGAAGACGAGCAGGGCGCCGAGCAGGAGCAGCACGGCGACGATGGGCAGCAGCCAGAGCTTCTTGTTCTCACGCAAAAACTGCCAGACCTCGCCGGCCATCGAAAGCTTGCCCATCTTCTCCTCCCCGACTGGAAATGCTTCTCAGAACAGCCGCTCGAACTGCTCCCTCGTCTGCCGCGTCGTCTTGCGCTCCGTCCAGTAACTCTCGGCGGCGGGGCCGCGCCTCAGCAGCGGGTCGCGCCCGACGAGGCGCGAGACGACCCCGTACGGCGTCATAAGCCCGTAGTAGGTGAGCGTCAAAAGCACGCGGCTGTTGACGTAGCCGAGCACGACCGCGAGGCGCATCCAGGCCCGGTGAAACGCCCCGGCCGCCGCCGGCACGAAGAGGCCCGCGACGACGAGCAGCGCGCCGAGCGTGCCGAAGACGGCGACGACGCCCGTGCGCCCGCGGTAGATGTTCCACGCGGCGATTAAAAACAGCACGGCCGCCACCACGAGCGCCGACTTGCGCGCCTGCGCCCTCGTCACAGCGCCGCCGCCGTGCGCCCCGTTGTCGCGCGGCTCAATCAAGCTGGAACTCCTCCTGCCACGAAACATCTTCGGAGAGCGCGCTCTCGCCCTGCTCCGCCTTCAAGAGCACGAACTCGCCCACGACGAGCGCGTCCATCTCCGTCCGCATGAAGCAGGCGAACGCCTCCGACGGCGTGCAGACGATCGGCTCGCCCCGGACGTTGAAGCTCGTGTTGACGAGCACGGCGCACCCCGTCAGTCGCTCGAAGGCCGACAGAAGCTCGTGGTAGAGCGGGTGCTCCTCGCGCCTCACGGTCTGCACGCGCGCCGAGTAGTCAACGTGCGTGACGGCGGGGATGGTCGAGCGCGGCACGTTCAACTTCTCGATGCCGAAGCGCGCCTCCTCCTCCCCCGTCATCTCACGCCGCAACCCCGCGCGCACGGGCGCCACCAGAAGCATGTAAGGCGAGTCGGCGTCCAGCTCGAAGTAGTCGGCGACGCGCTCGCGCAGGACCGAAGGCGCGAACGGGCGGAACGATTCGCGGAACTTGATCTTGAGATTCATCTGCGACTGCATCCGGGGGCTTCGAGGGTCGCCGAGGATGGAGCGCGCGCCCAAGGCTCGCGGCCCGAACTCCATCCGGCCCTGGAACCACCCGACGACCTTCTCCTCCGCCAGCAGCCGCGCCACCGCCCCGGCCAGCTCCGCCCGCGGCACGCGCCGGTAGCGCGCCCCGAGAGTCACCAAAGACTCCTCCACCTCTTCGGCCGTGAACTCCGGCCCGAGGTACGAGCCCGACATCCCGTCCGAAGAGCCGCGGCAGACCTCGGCCACGTCCCTATGGTTTCCGAGGTACTGGTGCCAGACCGAGAGCGCCGCGCCCAAGCTTCCGCCCGCGTCGCCCGCCGCCGGCTGGACCCAGACGTTACGGAACGGCCCCTCGCGCAGGATGCGCCCGTTGCCGACGCAGTTGAGCGCCACCCCGCCCGCGAGGCAAAGGTCCTTCTCGCCCGTCACCTTGTGGGCGTGCCGCGCCATCCGCAGCATCGCCTCCTCCGTCACCTCCTGCACCGAGCGCGCGAGGTTCATCTCGCGCCGCGTCAGCTCGCCCTCGGGCTTGCGCGGCGGCCCGCCGAACAGGCGGTCGAAAGCCTTGTTCGTCATCGTCAAGCCGGCCGCGAAGTCGAAGTACTTCATGTTGAGGCGCAGGGAGCCGTCCTCGCGCAGGTCGACCAGCTCGTCCAGTATGAGCTTGACGTAGCGCGGCTCGCCGTACGGGGCGAGGCCCATCACCTTGTACTCGCCCGAGTTGACGCGGAAGCCCGTGTAGTAGGTGAAGGCCGAGTAGAGCAGGCCCAGGCTGTGCGGGAAGCGCAGCTCGGCCAGCAGGTGCAGCTCGTTCCCCTTCCCATAACCATAACTCGAAGTCGCCCACTCGCCGACGCCGTCCATCGTCAGCACGGCCGCCGACTCGAACGGCGACGGGAAGAAGGCCGACGCGGCGTGCGACTCGTGGTGCTCGGTGAAGAGAACCTTGCCGGAGAAGCCGGACTGCTGCGCCACCTGCTCGCGTATCCAGAGTTTTTCTTTCAGCCACAGCGGCATCGCCAACAGGAACGAGCGCAGGCCGCGCGGCGCGTAATCAATGTAAGTCTCCAGCAGCCGCTCGAACTTCAAAAGTGGCTTGTCGTAGAAGGCGACGTAATCAAGCTCGGCGGGCGTGATTCCGGCGTGCCTCAGGCAGAACTCTACCGAGCGCGCCGGGAAACGGTGGTCGTGCTTCTTGCGCGTGAACCGCTCCTCCTGCGCGGCGGCCACCACCCGCCCGTCGCGCACGAGGCACGCCGCCGAGTCGTGGTAATAAGCCGAGATGCCGAGTATGTGCATGGCAGGCCAACTTCCGAAAAGAGAGGGATTATCACCCCTCGCAAGCGGCGACGGCAACCGCGCCCGCGCCCGTCATTCGTTATTTCCGCCCGCGAGGCGCCGCACCGTCTCCAGCGTGTCTATCTCTTCGGGGCTCTTGTCGTCGCGCAGGCGCAGGATGCGCGGGAAGCGCAGGGCGTAGCCGCTCTTGTGCCGCTTCGACTCCTGCACCAGGTCGAAGGTGACTTCCAAAACTATCTTCGGCTCGACGACGCGGACGCGCCCGTGCGCGAACTCCTGCACGGTGTGGGCGCGGAACCACTCGGTCAGCTCGGCCAGCTCGGCGTCCGTCAGCCCCGAGTAAGCCTTGCCGACGTTGAGAAGCTCCGGGTCTTCCTCCGAGCGGCGGACGGCGAAGGTGTAGTCCGAGAGCAGGTGCCTCCGCTTCCCGTGCCCGACCTCGACGGCCGTCACCACCACGTCGAGCGACGCCAGCGCCCGCTTCAGCTTCAGCCACTCGCGCCCGCGCTTGCCCGGCTTGTAGCGCGAACGCGGGTCTTTAATCATCAGCCCCTCGTTGCCGCGCGCCCGCGCCGCGTCGAACAGTCCGTCGAGCGTTGCCACTTCCGTCACACGCCTCGCATCCGAAAGCCTCACGGCCGCCTCCGGTGCTGGCGCGACGAGACCTTCGAGCACGCGCCTGCGCTCCCCGAGCGGCTCCTCCGTCAGCACGCGCCCGCCCGCGTAGAGCAGGTCGTAGGCGACGAGCGCCACGGGCACCGACGCCAATAATTCTTCCGAGACGGTCTTGCGGCCGAGCCGCTTTTGCAGCTCAAGGAAGGGGAGGATTTCGGGGCCGCGCACGGGCACGATCTCGCCGTCGATGATGGCGTCGGTCGGAAGCGCCAGGAGCGGCGCGACCAGCTCCGGGAAGCGGTGCGTCACCTCGTCGAGCGTGCGCGTGTAGAGCGCGACGCGCCCCCCCTGGACGTGGGCCTGCGCGCGGATGCCGTCGAACTTGTCCTCGACGAAGAACTCCTCGGGCATCGTGCGCGCCACGTCCTTGAGGTCGGCGGCCGGCGTCGCCAGCATGAACTTGATGGGGTGGAAGAGGCGCATCCCCGCGCCCTCAAGCTCCCCGCGCCGCGCGCGCAAGGCCGTCTCGCCGATGTCGCCCGTCAGCATGTTGACCTGCGCGACCGCGGCCAGCTCGCGCCCGAACGCGCGGGCGACGGCGTCTTCCACGAGCCCCTCCTTCAGCCCTATGCGCAGGTCGCCGACCAGAAGCTTCACAAGGTACTTCGCTTCGAGCGGCGTGGCGCCCGCGAGGGCACCGACCAGCAGCGCCTTCTTATTCTTCGTCCCGCGCGTCTCGCTCAACGTCTCGAAGAGCGCCTGCACGGCCGAGAGCGTGAGCGGCGGAGAAGTTTGCGCGCCGCGAGTCTCGGCGAACGCCTCGAAGGCCACGTCGCCCGAATCGCCAAGCCTGACGTAGCGCGGCCGCAGGTTCTCAACCTCCAACCCCGTCACCTCGCTGACGGCGTCGCGCAGCATCCCGCCGCCGACGTTCGTCGTCCGCGCGTCGTGCAGAGGGAAGACGTGCCCCGCGAAGTAGCGCGCCGCCAGACACAAGTCCTCGTCCCCGAGCCCGTCGAAGTAAGCCCCGAGCAGCGCCGCCTTCTCCAGCTTCTTCGTCGTCGCCCCGACGCGCTCCGCCGCCTCCGCAAATCCTTCGAGCGTCGCGCCCGCCGACTCCGCCGACTTTGAGTTCTTCTTGCTTGTCATTCGACTTCGGCCGCCATCAGTTCCTTCGGGACTCGCACGGCCTCGCGGTCGGTGGGTTCGCCGAAGAGTTCGGGGTGGAGGAGGCGGGAGAGGATTTCGGCGCCTTCGACGACGCGGGGGCCGGGGCGGCTGAAGTAGGAGGTGGCGTCAACGGCCCACACTTGATTCGCGCGGACGGCGGGGAGGTTCGACCAGCCGCGCGGGAGGCGGGCCGAGGCGAGCGCGCGGAGGGTGTCTTCCTTGTAGTAGCCGCAGGACGCGAGGAGGATTACTTCGGGCGCGTAGGCTTCTATCTCTTCGGCGGTGGTCGTGCGCGACTTGGCGCCGGGCTGGCCGAAGCTGGCGTCGCCCCCGGCGAAGGCGACCTGCTCGGGCACCCAGTGGCCGGGCGAGAAGGGCGGCTCCAGCCATTCGAGGACGAGGGTGCGCGGCCGTCGGTCGGCTTCGGTGAGGAGGACGGCGAGCGCGTCGAGGCGCACGGCCAGCTCGCCGACTAAAGTCTCGGCCTCCTGCTCGCGGCCGGTCAGCTCGCCGACGGTGCGGACGGTGTCGAAGATGTCGCGGATGCTGTTCGGCTCAAGTGAGACGACGCGGGTGTCGCCTTCTAAAACGCCCGCCGCCTGCCTGACCGTCTTGTAGCTGACGGCGCAGACTTCGCAAAGCTCCTGCGTGATGACGAGGTCGGGCTTCAGCTCCTTGAGCAGCACTTCGTTCAAATCGTAGATGGAGCCGTGGCCGTCGAGCTGCGAGCGGACGGCGTGGTCTATCTCGCGGCTTGACATCGTGGCGTGCGAGATGCGGCTGGCGGTCAGGACCGGCTTGCCGACGACCGAAGGCGGGTAGTCGCACTCGTGGGTGACGCCGACGAGCGAGCCTTCGAGGCCGAGGGCGCAGACGATCTCGGTCGCGGATGGGAGCAGCGAGACGATGCGCGGCGCTGGTCTTGTCATTGCGTTCAAATCCCCTCCCCTTCGTCCCTTCGGAAACTCGGACGAGGTTTGCCCACGGCCGGCGCGGCTGTCAAGAAGGGCGGGGGCGGTCGCGCACGCCTTTTGAACCGGCGCTGGCGAGGGGGTACAATCCGGCTGTCAGATTCGGAGCTTTAAGTGGAGGTCACGGGGGATGCAGGAGCCGGGCGGTCTGCGCGTCGAGGGGGTCGTGGACCACATCGCCGTCGAGTCGGATGATTTGCGGCGCGACGTTTCGGAGTACGAGCGCCTGGGCTTCCGCGTCGAGACGCTTTACGACGACTGGGCGATGGTGCGCGACGCGCGCGGCTTCGGCGTGGCGCTGCTGCCGCCCGGCTCGAAGCACCCGCCGCACCTCGCCGTCCGCGTCGAGACGCGCGACGCGCTCGAAGAGGCGGCCCGCCGCGAGAACCGGCCCGTCAAGGAGCACCGCGACCACTCGCTCTCCTTCTACACGCGCGGCGTCGGCGGCCGCGCGCTCGAAGTCATCTACTACCCGCCGGAATTTAAACAGCCGTGAATCGCGGATAGAAAGAGCCGCTGTTAACGATTCACGGTCTTCAAAGATGCCGACCGTCCTCCTGGTTTTCGAGTTCCTCGGGACGAGCGAGCTGTTGATCATCGCCGTCGTGGCGATGATCATTTTCGGGCCGCGGAAGCTGCCCGAGATCGGCCGCTCGGTGGGCCGCGCCATGTCCGAGTTCAGGCG
>DATHBF010000461.1:0-19206 GCA_035296285.1 Pyrinomonadaceae bacterium
CGTCGCGTATCTTCTCGGTGGCGTCGAGCGTGGCGAAGGCCGTCTCGGCGCAGTGCTGGCCGAGGCGGCGGTAGCTCTCGAACTGCGACTCGTCGAACCACTGGTCGGCGGTCGTCTGGTGCGGGAAGTTCGAGTTCTCGATGGCGTACTGCTGAACGTCGGCCGGCCCGTCGGACGTGCGCGAGGGCTTGAAGAGGACGATGACGCCCGTGCGCTCGCCCGGGTTCTTCCACCTCAGCGAGCGGGCGTGCTCCTCGCTGTAGGTGATGGTGCCGACGGCGAAGTAGCCGGCCGCGCGCCCCCGGTCGTCCTTCAGGAAGGGCTTGATGTCGAGGTCGATCATGGCGCCGAAGTCAATGCGGCAGCGGCGGATGGCGTCGCCCAGGTCGCTGAAGCAGGGCTCGGGGTCGGCGCCGCAGTCGGCGGCGATGATGAAGCGGCAGCCGCGC
Source organism: Pyrinomonadaceae bacterium (assembly GCA_035296285.1). Lineage (GTDB taxonomy): Bacteria > Acidobacteriota > Blastocatellia > Pyrinomonadales > Pyrinomonadaceae > QHXN01. Next base: position 450 of record DATHBF010000461.1, read on the forward strand.
TCGACGAGCGAGTAGATGCCGGTGTTGTCGAAGTGGCCGCCGTCGGTCAGGTAGCAGTAGGGCGACAGCTCGTTGGTCTGCGAGAAGAACTCGCGCAACAGGTAGAAGGGCCAGAGCTGCGGCTGCCCCTTGTACCAGTGGTCCTTGTTCGGCGTCGGGGCCCAGAAGCCGAGGCGCACGTTGAGGATGGTCATCAGCATGGCGAGCGAGGCCGGGGGCGTGCGCGAGCCCATGTTGGGGCTCGCTGCGGCGCCCGAGGCGGCGATGGCCGTGCCGAGCGAGAGGCGGCCGCCCATGTAGCGCTCCGAGCTGCGGTAGCCCGTGCGGGAGGAGCCGCAGCTATGCTTGGTGAGCACGAACATCGCGGAGGAGCGCTGCGCGGTCGTGATGTCGCGGCCGGCCGCGAGGTTGAGCGTGGTGTTGATGATGTGGTAGGGCGCCCCGCGCTGGCAGTTCTTCAACTGCCAGAGCATCACGTCGTCGCCCTCGACCGACTCGGTGATGTGCTTGAGGCGGGTGCGGCGGGCGGCGTTCGACGCGCCGAGGTAGGCGCGCACCAGCCGGTCGCGGTAGAACTGGTGCATCGAGAGGGCGTTCGGGTCGGCCAGCCAGCCGAGCGCGATGACCAGTCCGAGCGTGAGCGCCAGCAGCCCGACGATGGCGTGGGCGAGCAGGTAGTGCGACCGGCCCGCGTAGCTGTCGAAGAGACTGAAGAACATCATCGCCGCCATCATCAGGCAGACGCTTGAGAGCAGCCAGATCGAGCGGCGGTTGCTGCCCGACCCGCGCATGATCTCGAAGACGAGGGAGGCGACGCAGATGAGCGACATCGCCATCGCCCCGCCGGCCAGAGGCACCTGCGACCCCGGTATCCGGCCCCTCGTGGGCACGAACTTGACGAGCGCGTCCTTGACCTCCTGCGGCGCGCCCCACGCGAGCAGCAGGACGGCCGCGACCGAGACGACGAAGAGCAGGAGGCACCCGCCGATTAAGTGCTTCCAGGTGATCTCGCGGTCTTTGAGGAAGTGTTTGAAGAGGATGAGGCGGAACGTGCGCTGCTTGCTGTCCTCCTTGCCCCGCGCCTCGTCCACGGCCAGGCGGGGCAGGAAGAAGCAGGCCGCGAGCAGGGCGAAACAGAGGGCCGTGACGGGACGCCCCGTCAGCCCGTAGCGGTCGAGCAGGTAGACGAAGAGCGACGAGGAGCCGATCAGCGTCGTCCACACCAGCAGCCGCTTGCGCAGCCGCCAGCGCCGCGACCTGATCTCGGAGGCGGCGAGGATGACGCACAGGCCCGCGCCGATGAACGTGGCGACGGTGAGCGCCGGGATGCCCCGGCCGAGCGGCGCGGTGAGCCACCAGACGGGCGTCACGTCGTGGGCGCGTATGACGAAGCAGAAGACGTAGTGCGCCAGCCAGCCGATGACGAGGGCGAGGACGACGAGCACGAGCGGCGGCGTCGCGGCGAAGATGATGCGGCTCGCGAGCGACGGGTGGGCGTTCTCCTTCTCGTCGCCGCCGCCGACGGGGCTCGCCTTGACGGCCGTCCAGATGGCGCCGAGCACGGCCAACAGGGCGGCCGCCCCGCCGCCGGTTCGCGCCAGCAGGTTCTCGCGCGAGTAGTAGGCGTAGCTTATGAGCTCGTGGCCGAAGCCCGCGAGCAGGAAGGCCCCGGCCAGGACGGCGAGGCAGATGAGGAGCTGCGTGTGGACCTGCGTGGTGCGGTTGCGCTGCACCTCCTGGTGCCACTGCGCCTGCGTCTCCTCGTCCTCGTCCACGGCCGCGCCGGCCCCCGCGTCCGTGCGCCTCCGCCAGGCCCACAGCAGGAGTCCGCCGACGACCGCCACCCACAGGCCGAGCGCGGCCCAGTGGCGCGCCCCGACCTTCTGCTCCAGCAGCATCACGGACAACGGCGGGTCGAACAGTCCGCCCAGGTACTTCGTCAGCGCCGCCGGCACACGCAGCAGCAGCGGGATGCTCTCGTCCTTGCTGTAGGGGAGGAAGGCGGCCAGCCAGCAGACGAGGAGGAGCCAGAAGGCCGTCCCGCCGAGCAGGCCGAGCGTCTGCGACCCGCTCGTGTTGCGGACCATCCACGCGGCCGTCATGGCGACGATCAGGCTGAGCAGGAAGGCCAGCGGGTAGACGGCCCACCAGACGCGGCGCGTGAGGCTCGCGTCGCGCGCCCTCCTCATCTCCTCGGCCAAGGCGTCAACGTTGAGCGTCCTGGAGCGGACCACGTCGGCCGCCTCCTTCCGCCCGACCGCCTCCAGGTTGCTCGCTTCCCTGGTCAGGTCGGCCTTGAACTTTTCGAGCTGCGCGATGTGTTGCCAGTAGGGGTAAGAGAAGTCGTGCACGTAGGGGGGCGGGGTCGGTATCGCCTGCACGCCCACGCGCAGCTTCGGCGCCGCCGCGGCCTCGGCGTCCTGCCAAATGGATTGCCGCTCCCAGGTGTGGTGGGCGAGGGCGCCGACGGCCGCCCCACCACTCTCGGAGGGCGTGCGGACGGCGAAGTAGAGCTGCGCGGCGAGGACGAAGGCGATGAGCAGCGGCATAAGCGTGATCCACGTCATCACGAGGTTGCGCGTGACGACGGCCACGGCCCGCCACGTGTCGCCGCTGAAGACGCCCTTGCGCGGCGTCAGGTAGTTGGCGAACAGGCGCAGGTGGTGGACGGGGTCGTGCCCGGCGCACATGATGTCCTTGGCCGTCTCGGCCATCTGCTCGGCGCGCCGCTTCTGGTCCTGCGACCACGCCTCCGGCTTATCCTTGTCCGAGAAGTATCGGCTCGTGCGCACCGGGTCGATCTTCTCGGCGGGGGGGAAGACTTCGCGCCGCATCTCGGCGCCGTAGACGAGTTCGAGCAGCATCCGGTTGAAGCGCCGGACGTGGTTCTTGTCGGGGGCGCCCCCGCCGGCCCGGCCCGCATTAATCCGCTCGCGCAGGTCCTCCAGCCCGGGCAGCCTCTCGTCGGCCTTGAGGTCGTCGCAGAGCCCGTAGAAGAGTTCCTCTTCGAGCAGCAGGTTGTTGAGGCAGTTGATGAAGTCCTTGCGGTCACTGGGCTCCGGCTTGGGGTGCGAGCAGAACTTGTCGAGGAAGCCGGGGTAGTTGGCCTCGAAGAACTGCTTGATGCGCCCGCCGACCTGGAGGCGCACGTCGGCCGGGCAGGAGGCTTCGTCGGGCGTGGCCGCGCGCTCGGGTTGATTGAAGAACGAGGCGAGGCGGACCGGCTGCTCGATGTCGTAGACGGCGAACTGCGGGTAGCCGCTGCGCGATTGCGAGTACTGGCCGTAGCGCGCCAGCCACGCGCTCCACCAGCCGCCTAAGTAGCCGCCGCCCGAGACGGTCGAGATGTAGTCGAAGACGCGCAGCAGCCCGTGCTCCTGCATCCCGCGCAGCAGGCCGAGGCAGAAGGTCGCGCTGCGGATGCCGCCGCCCGAGAGCGCGAGCCCGACCAGGTTTTCGGGCGCCGACTCCTCCTCGCCCTCCTCGCGCGCCCTCGACCCCACCTGGCCGCCCGCCTCTATGCGCTGGCGCAGCCGCCGCTCCTTGATCTCCTGCCACTCCTCGCGGAAGACCTCCGGGAACTGCTTCAACTCCTCGCCCACGGCCCACTGGATGGCGGCGTCGAAAAGCGCCCAGCCGTTGTTGTTGAGCAGGGCGGCCGTCTCGCGCTCGAAGAAGATGCCGACGCGGCGCGCGGGGGCCTTGCCGTCGCGCAGCTCGGCGCCGGCCTCGTAGCCGAAGACGGCGACCCGCCGGCCCGGACCGGCGTCGCCCGGCAGCGTCGCGATCTTGACGGCCGAGGGCAGCGGCCTGGCCCAGATCATCTCGCAGCGCGCGGTCACGACGCCGACCCTGCCCTCCAGGCCGGCGGCCATCGAGTGGCCCGCGCCGTCGATGAACACCTCGCCGACCTCCTCGCTGCGGCCGTAGTCCTGGCCCGCCACGCGGCCCGTCATGCCGAGGTCGTCGTAGAGCGAGTCGCCGAGCACGACGATGGGGACGTTCAGGCTGAGGAAGCCTTCGGAGAGGTTCGGCGGGCCGACGACCGACGAGCAGACGACGACGGAGTGGTTGGCCGCGGTGGCCACCGCCACCGAGTCCTCGGTCCTGATGACGTTGTAGCCGAGCCTTTCGAGGCGCGCCCTGATGATCTGGTCGCCCCCGCTCAGCCGGCTCGCGTCCCTCACGACGAGCAGCGCCCGCCTCACGTTCGCGTTGAAGCCCATGCCGATTCTCCTTGCCGGCCGCCGGCAGCCGCGGCCCTAAAAGCTCCGGGCCCGACCCGGTTGCTCTTGCGAGCGGCCGGCCGTGCCTCTTGCGATTCTCTACCAGGTCTTTTAATCGTCAGCCGGCGCGATAAGTCTCGGCCGGGGAGTGGCGGCGCCCCGCGGGGCGTGCTCGGTGGTTAACTGTTTGTGGGTCGGCCGGAAACGCCGGGGTCTTCTGGCGGCTCTTGTCGCCGGCGGCGGCAAGGGTGAAGCTCCGGCCGATGCTGAACAGGGGCTTAGATACACCCAAAAGCGCGGCAAGTCAACCTTTTTACGGGGCGCGGAAGAGGCTGTTGACCGCGGCGAAAGCGAAAAGCTACAATGATTTCCGGCCCCGCCGCGCGGCCGCCCGTGCGGCCCCGCTCCCGGCCCCTTAAGGCGACGTTCAGGGCCGGCACCCGCAGACGCCCCGTCTCAAGACGCCCCGACCTCCTCAGAGAAGCTTCAGGAACAACCCCCATGCCCGTTCGCATAGACGACCTTCTCCGCTACGCCACGCAGATCGGCGCCTCCGACCTCCACTGCAAGGCCGGCTCGCAGCCCTTCGTCCGCCTGGGCGGCGAGCTGCGCCCCGTCGCCGACGCCCCGCGGCTCACCCAGGAAGACACCCTCGACATGGCCTTCTCCATGATGTCGAACCGGCAGAAGCAGCGGTTTAAAGAGGTCTCGGAGGCCGACATCGCCTACGGCGTCTCGGGGCTCGGCCGCTTCCGCGCCAACATCTTCCAGCAGCGCGGCACCGTCGGCATGGTCCTGCGCGTCATCCCCGACACGGTGCGCTCCATCTCGGAGCTCGCCCTGCCGCCCGTCGTCGAGCGCATCGCCGAGGAGCAGCGCGGCCTCGTCCTCGTCACCGGCACTACGGGGTCGGGCAAGTCCACGACGCTCGCCGCCATCATCGACTACATCAACTCCACGCGCGGCGGCCACATCATCACCATCGAAGACCCCATCGAGTTCCTCCACCGCGACAAGAAGTCCTTCGTCACGCAGCGCGAGGTGGACGTGGACACGCGCTCCTTCGCCGAGGCCCTGCGCGGCGCGCTCCGTCAAGACCCGGACGTAATCCTCGTCGGCGAGATGCGCGACCACGAGACCATCGAGACCGCCCTGACGGCCGCCGAGACCGGCCACCTCGTCCTCTCGACCCTGCACACGCTCGATGCCACCGAGACCATCCGCCGCATCGTCACCTCCTTCCAGCCGCACCTCCAGAAGTCGGTCCGCATCCAGCTCGCCGGCATCCTCCGCGCCGTCATCTCGATGCGGCTCATCCGCTCGATTGACGGCAAGGGCCGCGCGCCGGCCGTCGAGGCGATGATCTCTACGGGGCTCATCCGCGACTACATCATCAACGAGGAGAAGACCTCGCTCATCCGCGACGCCATCTCGGCCGGCACCTCGCAGTACGGGATGCAGACCTTCGACCAGTCGCTCTTCAACCTCCACCGCGCCGGCCTCATCTCGATGGAGGAGGCGCTGCGCGGGGCCTCGAACCCGGACGAGTTCCGCCTCCGCCTCTCCGGCATCCGCTCGGCCTCCGACCAGGCGCGCGAGGACATGGAGCGCGTCACCTCCATCAGCAACGCCAAGACGAAGTAGGCGGACGCGCCCTGCCTTATAACGCCCCGTCGGGGCCTCAAAACAATCTTCCCCCGCGGTCCCCTCTCGCCATGACCAACAGCAAGTGTATTCAATGCGGGCTCGTCAACTTCACGGGGACGGGCGAATGTCGGCGTTGCGGCGCGGGGCTGGCTGCCGGGCCGTCGTACTGCGCGCCGTGGGTGGAAGGGGAGGAGCGGCCGGCGCGGCGGAGCGTCTTGAGAAAGGTGCTGGCGGGGATAGGGCTGTCGGCGTTCCTGCTGGTGGTGTGGTACGTGTCGCTGCTTGAGACTTCGAGGGCGGCCGACTACGACCAGCGTCAGCAGGTGGGCCGGGCCGTCCGCCTCGTCGGCGACGCCGGCCTCGTCCGCGACGCCTTCCTCCTCGGCCGGCTCGCCAACTACCGCACCGACGACAACTGGTGGAACGCCTGGGTCGGCCACGGCGAGGCTTACGCCGCCGCGAACTTCCCCTTCGAGGTCGTGACCCTCTACCCGGACTTCTTCATCCACCCGACCGACGACACCGAGCGCGCCGTCATCCTCCTCCACGAAGCGAAGCACCTCGCGGGCGCGGGCGAGGAGGAGGCGCTGCGCGCCGTCTGGCGCGACAAGTGGCGCCTCGGCTGGACCCGCGAGAAGTACGGCCACACCCGCGTCTGGCGCAACGTCAGCGAACTCACCCGCCGCCACGTCCCCGCCCTCTTCCAATGCGGCCCCGACGGCCAACAGGACTGCGAGGAGTAATAAAATCCCCGAAGGGGATACAGACAATAGCCGGGGGTAAGCGAGGATGCAGAGCATCCGAGCGCCACCCCCGGTCCGGCCAAGAAAACAATTCCGACCCTGAAAGGGTCGCACCGCCGCGCACGGGTGCGACCCTTTCAGGGTCGGATTGTTCTTAACGTCTGTTCCGGGGGTGGCGCTACGGCCTATCGGCCTCCGCTTACCCCCGGCTATTATGGGCGACCCCTGCGGGGTCACACGCTGCGGCGCGGGCGCTCTGCTTTTGCCTTACTTAAATCGAGTTGTTAGAATTTCGCGCGACGCGCCCGCTGAAAGTTTTTCTAAACTTCTGACGACAACCCGGCCGGCGGCGTCGGGGCCGAGAGGGTCGCTGGTGCGGTCCAGAACCATTCGATGAAAGAGTGTCCCGCCTGCCACCGCTGCTATCAGGACCAGGTCAACCACTGTCCGCAGGACGGCGGCCTGCTGAAGTTCCTGATCCACGGCGAGACCACGCTCGACGGCCGCTACCTGCTTGAGCAGAAACTCGGCCAGGGCGGCATGGGCATGGTCTTCAAGGCCCGCCACGTCTTCCTCAAGACCCAGCACGCCGTCAAGATCATCCTCCCCGACCTCGTCGGCAACGACCCCTCGCTCACCACGCGCTTCCGCCAGGAGGCGATGGCCGCCGCCGCCATCCGCCACCCGAACACCGTCAGCGTCACGGACTACGGCGTCCGCGAGGGCACCATGCCCTTCCTCGTCATGGAGTACATCGAGGGGCGCTCGCTCCACGACCTCCTCGTCGAGCAGCGTCGCCTGCCGCCGCGTGTCGCCGTCGAGATCATGCTGGCCGTCTGCGCGGGCGTCCGCGCCGCGCACGAGCAGGGCATCGTCCACCGCGACCTCAAGCCCCTGAACGTCCTCATCAAGCCGGGCCTGCCGCCCTCCGAAGGCGTCAAGGTGCTCGACTTCGGGCTGGCGAAGATCAAGTCGGGCGAGCTTTTGGGCTCCTTCGTCGCGGCGCAGACGCAGGGCATGATGGGCTCGCCCTACTACATGGCGCCCGAGCAGTGGGGCGACGACGACGTGGACGCGCGCTCCGACATCTACTCCCTCGGCGTCATCCTCTACCAGATGCTTGCCGGCGAGGTGCCCTTCCGCGGCAACTCCGTGCCGGCCATCATGAAGAAGCACCTGTCTGACGCGCCGCCTTCCCTGAGCGCGCTGGGCGTGGACATGCCTCTGTCGCTCATGCGCGTCGTCGCGCGCTCGCTTGAGAAGGAGCCGGCCGGGCGCTACCAGACCATCGAGGAGTTTTCGGAAGACCTGCGGGCGGCGCTCGGCGAGCAGGGCGGCGGCGGCGCGGACGTGCAGGGCGTCGGCCTGCGCACGATGCCGGGGCCGTTCGCGGACACGGGTGGGCTTGAGCCGCGCGGCGGCGACGGCGGCGCGACCACCGGCGACCAGCGCGCCGAGGCCGCAAGCCTGGGCACGAACATCGGCGGGCGCGACGGGCGCACCACGCCGCTCGAAACCTTCGCCGAGGCGTCCGGCTCGGCGACCGTCGCCGAGGCGCCCGGCCTCGTCGGCGGCGCGCACGAAGACTCGAACGCGCCTCCACTCATCTCCGACACGGCACGCCAGCGCGCCGAGCGAACCTCGGCCGGCAACGCGGGCGCGGCCGAAAGCGCCGCCACGACGCAGCACATCGCCGCCAACCCCCTGACCGACTCGCTCTCCGCCGCCGCGCTCGCCGAACAGCAGGCGCGCGCCCGCGCCGAAGAGGATGCGAGGGAGCGTTTCGAGGCCGAGGCTCGGGCGCGGGCCGGGGAAGCGGCGCGCGGCCCCGTCGCCGCCAACGTCGCGCCCGTCTTCCCGGACCGGGGCGTGGCGGCTCAGGTCCCGGCCCCGGCCCCTTCGCGTCTGCCGTTCTACGTGCTCGGCGGGCTGCTCGCGCTCGCGGTCGTCGGCGGCATTGCGGCGGTCGCGCTCTACATGAGCGGGGCCTTCGGCGGCTCTGATGTCAACAACTCGGGCGGCAACACGAACGCGAACGTCGTCGTCGCCAACGCGAACACGGTCCACGGCAACGCGAACGCGGGCGGGCAGGGCACGGAGCAGAGGACGCGGCCCGACCTCGTCTCGCTCGACGGCGGGAGCTTCCGCGTCGGGCTCTCGGACGTGCCGCCGCTCACGGAGGAGTTGATGAACGCGCGCCCGACCTACCTGCTCTGGGTCTACGCGCAGTGGCCGGCGCACCCGGTCAGGGTCAGGCCGTTCCAGTTGGACCGCACCGAAGTCACCAACGCCGAGTACGCCGAGTTCGTGAAGGAGACGGGCCACGAGCCGCCGCCCGACGTGTGGGACGGCGACCGCCCCAAGGCGGGCGAGGAGAAGATGCCCGTCAGCAACGTCACCTTCGAGGACGCGCGGGCCTTCGCCGAGTGGCGCTCGAAGCGTGACGGCGTCGCCTACCGTCTGCCGACCGAGGAGGAGTGGGAGTTCGCGGCGCGCGGCGGCGACGCTTCGCGGGTCTACCCGTGGGGCGCCTCATGGGGCGAGGGCAACGCGAACCTCGGCACGGGCGGCCCGCGTCCCGTCGGCTCGTTCCCGCGCGGGCGCACCGTGCAGGGCGTAGACGACATGATCGGCAACGTCTGGGAGTGGACTTCGTCGATGGCGACGATGTACCGCGGCAACAACCGGACGGCGCTCCAGGCCGCGGACCGCGAGAAGGTGGTCGTGCGCGGCGGCGCTTACGCGAGCCGCCCCGACGGCGACGAGCCCGTCACGGCCACCGCGCGCCGCTGGTACGCGCGCGACTTCCGCGACCCCGTCCTCGGCTTCCGCCTCGTGCGCTCCGACCGTTGAGGCGGGACGCTTTTGACTTAACCCGGACGTTTCTGAGAAGCTGACAGCAGGTTTTGAAGGCAGGAGTCAGATGAGTCAAGTTAGAAGAAAATTCTGGACGCGTGGGCGCGCGGCGCTCACCGGTGTAGCGTTCGCCGCGACGGCGCTCGCCGTCTCAAGCTGTAAGTCGGACGACACGGCGAACCGCCAGAACCCGCCGCAGAATCAGCCGAAGATTACGGTCACCGCTCAGAGCGGGGCGAAGCAGGCGCCGCAACCGCAGCAGCCGGCGCAGCCGCAGGGCGCGCCCCAGCTCGAAGTCCTCCCGGCCGACATCCTGAACCAGGAGATTCAGGCCGTTGACGGCAAGGCTTTCCGCCTCGCGGACTTCAACGACAAGATAGTCGTCATCGACATCTGGGCGACGTGGTGCGGGCCGTGCCGCCAGCAGATTCCGCACCTCGTCGAGATGAACAGCGATTACAAGGGGAAGGGCGTCGAGATCATCGGCCTCACGACCGAGAACCCGGTGATGGATGCGGAGCTGGTGCGCGACTTCGCCAGGGAGTTCAAGATCGACTACCGGCTCGGCTGGGCGACGGCCGACCTCGCGCGCCCCATCATGCGCGGCTCCAACAGCATCCCGCAGACGCTCGTCATCGCCCCCGGCGGCCGCGTCCTCAACCGCTTCCGCGGCTTCTCGCCCCAACTCGCCGGCATGATCCGCTCGGCCGTGGACAAGGCGAGGGAGGCGAACGGCGACTAGGTAAGGTCAGAAGTAAAAAGGCAGAAGTGAAAGACGAGGGGCACGCTCCCCGTCCTCACTTCTGCCTTCTGCCTTTGTAACTTCCGACTTCTACTTCTGTTCTTCCAGCTCGCGCTCGCCCTCCTCGCGCAGCTCGCGGCCTTCGCGCTCGCGCTCCGCGTCCTGTAGCCCCTGGCCGACGGCCTCGCGGGCGCTGCCCTCGATGCGCTTCATCTCGGCCTCGACGCGTCCCTCCACCTGGTCCACCTCCGGCACCTCGCCCGTCTCCTCCTGCGTCACGAACTTGTCCTTGGTGTCTGCCATGAAAGTCAAAGCCCCCCGTCTGTTGGAAATGGTCGGACGATAGTCGCACCCCCGGACGCCGCCGGTCAAATTCGTCGCCGCGCCGCGCTCGTTTACAATGTCGGCATGGCTGTGATTGAGAGAGGCGCGGTCGCGGGCGGTCCCGCCGCCCCTGCGCGCGCCGACCTGGCCGTGACGGGCATGACGTGCGCGGCCTGCGCGCGCAGGATAGAGCGCCGTCTGTCGAAGACGGAGGGCGTCGCCGACGCCAACGTCAACTTCGCCACCTCGCGCGCCACCGTCCACTTCGACCCGGCGCGGACGGGCGTGCGTCAGCTCGTCGAGGCGGTGAAGTCGGCGGGCTACGGCGCGGCCGCCCCCGAAGAGGGAGCGGCTTCGGCGGAGGAGGCCCGGCGCGCGGAGCGGCGCGACCTGACGCGGCGCTTCCTGGTCTCGGCCTCGTTCAGCCTGCCGCTGCTCGCCCTCGCCATGTCGCACGGGAGCGTTGCCTTCCTGAACGTGCCCTGGATGAACTGGGCGCAGCTCGCGCTGGCCGCGCCGGTCGTCTTCTACGGCGGCGCGCCTTTTTATAAAGGAGCCTGGGCGGCCCTGCGCCACCGCGCCGCCGACATGAACACGCTCGTCGCCACCGGCACCGGCGCAGCCTTCCTCTACTCGCTCGTCGCCACGGTCGCGCCCCGCCTCGTCACGGCGACCCCCGCCGCTTCGCACGGCGGACACGCCGCGCCCGTCTACTTCGAGGCCGCGGCCGTCATCATCGCCCTCATACTCCTCGGCCGACTGCTCGAAGCGCGAGCGCGCGGCCGCGCCTCCGAAGCCGTCAAGAAGCTCCTGGGCTTGCAGGCGCGCACGGCCCGAGTCGTCCGCGCCGACGGCCGCCATGAGGACGTGCCGATTGAAGACCTGTCCGCGGGCGACGAGATTCTGGTCAGGCCCGGCGAGAAGATTCCCGCCGACGGAGTTGTGACCGAAGGCGCGTCGGCCGTTGACGAGTCGATGTTGACGGGCGAGAGCCTGCCGGTCGAGAAGGGGCCGGGCCGGGAGGTCTTCGCCGCGACGGTCAACCGGGCGGGCAGCTTCCGCTTTCGGGCCGGGCGCGTCGGGCGCGACACCGTGCTCCACCGAATCGTCCGCATGGTCGAGGAGGCGCAGGGGAGCCGCGCGCCGGTCGCGCGACTCGCCGACCGCATCAGCGGCGTCTTCACCCCCGTCGTCATCTGCGTCGCCGCCGTCACCTTCCTCGTCTGGTTCTTCGCCGCGCCGCATGAAGCGAGGCTCGCCACCGCCCTCGTCAACGCCGTCTCCGTCCTCATCATCGCGTGCCCGTGCGCCCTGGGCCTGGCGACGCCAACGGCCGTCATGGTCGGCACGGGGCGCGGCGCGGAGGCCGGCGTCCTCATCAAAGGCGGCGAGGCGCTTGAGACGGCGCACAAAATCCGCTGTGTCGTCCTCGACAAGACGGGCACGATTACGGAAGGCAGGCCCGCCGTCACGGACGTGCTGCCCGCCGAAGGCTTCGACGCCGAAGAGTTATTGGAGGCGGCGGGCGCGGCCGAGCGCGGCAGCGAGCACCCGCTCGGCGAAGCGGTCGTGCGCCGCGCGGAGCAGTCGGGCGCCCCGTTGCCGGCGGCCGAAAACTTCCAAGTCTTCGCCGGCCGGGGCGTCGAAGCGACGGTCGGCGGCCGCCGCGTCCTCGTCGGCAACGCGAAGCTTCTGGCCGAGCGCGCCGTCAGTCTCGGCGGGTTGGAAGAACGCGCGGGCCAACTGGCCGAGGAAGGGAAGACGCCCGTCTACGTCGCCGTGGACGGACGCGCGGCGGGCCTCTTCGCCGTCGCCGACGAGGTCAAGGCCGATTCGCGTTCGGCAATCGAGGCTTTGAAGCGGCTCGGGATGGAGGTCCTGATGTTGACGGGCGACGACCGGCGGACGGCCGCGGCGGTTGCGCGCGCGGTCGGCGTCGAGAGCGTGCTGGCCGAGGTGCCGCCCGAGGGGAAGGCCGAGGAGGTGCGGAAGCTACAGCGGGAGGGGAAGGCCGTGGCGATGGTCGGCGACGGCATCAACGACGCGCCGGCTTTGGCCCAGGCCGACTTGGGCATCGCCGTCGGCTCGGGCACGGACGTGGCGATTGAGGCTGCCGACGTGACGCTCGTCGGCGGCTCGCTCGGCGGCGTGGTGACGGCCGTCAGGCTCTCGCGCCGGACGATGCGCGTCATCAGGCAGAACCTCTTCTGGGCCTTCGCCTACAACACGCTCGGCATCCCCATCGCGGCCGGCGCGCTCTACCCCTTCACCGGCTGGCTGCTCTCGCCCATGTTCGCCAGCGCCGCGATGGCGCTCTCCTCCGTCTCGGTCGTGGCCAACAGTTTGCGGCTGCGCCGCTTCAAAGCCTGAGACGAGGTCTGAAATCCGTCCCCGTTCGTCTTCGGCGTCGCGTGCGGTTATAATTTTCGGGATGAAGAACATCTATTTAACGCTCGTGCTCGTGCTCTGTCTGGCCCCGGCCGCGCCCGTCCTCGCGCAGCGCAGGGCGGCCGCCCCGAAGCGCACGCGCGCCGCCGACGCCACGCGCCACTCGAACGACGCGGCGCTCGTCCTGCGCAAGATAATGTCCGTGCCCGAGCGGGCCATCCCGCGCGACCTGCTCGACGGGGCCGAGGCCGTCGCCGTCTGCCCCGGCGTCTACAAGGCGGCCTTCATCGTCGGCGGGCGCAAGGGCGACTGCGTCATCAGCCGCCGGACACAGAAGAGGCAGTGGAGCGCGCCCATCTTCTACAACCTGACGGGCGGCAGCGTCGGCTTCCAGGCCGGCGGCTCGAAGACGGACTACGTGATGCTCTTCATGAACGAGGAGGCGCTCGCGGGGTTGATGAACGACAAGTTCGAGATCGGCGGCGAGGTCGAGGTGTCGGCCGGCCCCGTCGGGCGGGCCGGGGGCGCCAGCACCAACGCGGGACTCAGCGCCGGCATCCTCACCTACGCGCGCAGCAAGGGCCTCTTCCTCGGCGCCGCGCTCAAGGGCGTCGCCATCACGCCCGACAACGACCTCAACGAAGCCTTCTACGGCCGCAAGGCCGGCGAGCTGATGGCGGCCCGCGACGACTCGGCCGTGCCGCCCGCCGTCCGCGCTCTCCCCCTGCAACTCAACCGCTACTCGGTGCGGGCGCCCAACCGCTGACGGTCTCTCATGAACATTCTCGGAGGAAAAATCTTGATGCAGCTTTCACCCAGGACGCTCCTCGCCGCGGCGTGCGCGCTCCTCGTCGCGGCGTCGGCCCTCCCGGCTCGCGCGCAGGAGGCCGGAAGGGAGAGGCGGGCCGCCCAACCGGTATCGACCGCCAGCCCGAAGCAGCAGAAGGAGGCGGCGAAGAAGGCCGAGTCGGCTTCCGAAGTCTTTCAGAAGATCATGGGCGCGCCCGACCACTCCATCCCGCGCGAGCTTCTGGACAGGGCGGAGGCGGTGGCGGTCTTTCCGGGGATGCTCAAGGCCGGGTTCGTCGTCGGCGGCCGCGGCGGCAGCGGCCTCATCAGTCGGCGCGTGACGGGCGGCTGGAGCGCGCCCGCCTTCTTCAAGATGGGCGGCGCCAGCATCGGCGCGCAGATAGGCGCCGCGAAGACCGACCTCGTCCTCCTCTTCATGAACGAGGACGCGCTCAAAGGTCTTCTCGAAGACAAGCTGGAGATGGGCGGCGAGGCGAGCGCGGCGGCCGGACCCGTCGGGCGCAGCGCCAGCGCCACCACCAACCTCACGCTCGACGCCGGCATCCTCTCCTACTCGCGCAGCAAGGGCCTCTTCGCCGGCCTCGAACTCAAAGGGGCCGTCATCAACCCCGACAACAACCTCAACGAAGCCCTCTACGGCCTCAAGGCCCGCGACCTGCTGACGGGCAGCAACCGCGTCCAGATGGCCGACGTGCTCCCCGGCGTCATCGTCTTCCCCAACACGCTCGGCAGGTATTCAATCAAGTAGGCGATGTACGGAGCCCGCGGAAGCGGGCTCTACTCTCTTTTATCTTGACGCTTCCGCGCGCGCGCCCATACAATCGCGCAGCCTTTCGAGCATCAGCCCCCCCGGACTTAAGCTCACGCGGCCAAGGAGTCTTTAAAAAGGTATGCAACCCCGCACGCAGCGGCAGAAGGAAATCCTCGAATACATCATGCGCTTCATCGAGCGCCACGGCTACGAACCGTCCTACGCGCAGATCGCGCGCCACTTCGGCGTCTCCTCGAAGGCGACCATCGCCAAACACATCGAGGCGCTGGAGCGGCGCGGCCTCGTCTCGCGCACGCGCTCGGACGGCGCCTTCGGCCTGACCGTGCAGCAGGAGGAGGTGGACCTCGACTCGACCTTCGAGGTGCCGCTCCTGGGCCGCATCGCCGCGGGCGCGCCCATCGACACGGCCGAGGAGCGCGAGACCATCACCGTGCCGCGCTTCCTTTTGGGCCGCGTCCGGCCCGGCCGCGTCTACGCGCTGCGCGTCGCGGGCGACTCGATGATTGACGAGCACATCTGCGACGGCGACATCGCGCTCATCGAGAACCGGACCGAGGCGCGCGACGGCGAGATCGTCGTCGCCCTCGTCGAAGGCTCGCGGGCGACCTTGAAACGCCTCCACCGCTTCGGCCCCGAAGTCGAACTCAGGCCCGCCAACTCGCAGCACGCGCCCATCCGCCTGCACGCCTCGAAGGTCTCCGTCCAGGGCATCTTCCGCGGCCTCCTCCGCCCGGCCGTCTGAAGGTTTCGGGCGAAGTAGCGTAAGCAGACAGCGCCGCCCGCGCCCCGTACAGGAGGGGGCGGGCGGCCTTCGTTTTCCCCGCCCAAACGCCGCGCGCGCCGCTGGCATGCACCTTGCCCCTTCTCCACCCTTACACCACGTTCGGGAGAAGGAGGAAGCAAGAAGTATGGCGGAGCAGACGAAGAAAGTCGCCATCCTCGTCGAGAATCAGTTCGAGGACAGCGAGTTCCAGATTCCCTACAAGGCGCTACAGGAGGCGGGGGCGGAGGTCACGGTCCTCGGGTCGCGCGTCAACGAGAAGTACTCGGGCAAGCAGATGAAGGTGACGATTCAGGCCGACGCGACGACGACCGACGCGCGCCCGCAGGACTTCGACGCCGTCGTCATCCCCGGCGGCATGGCCCCCGACCACATGCGCACCAACATGAAGACCGTCCGCTTCGTCGAGGACGCCCACGGGCAGGGCAAGCTCGTCGCGGCCATCTGCCACGGCCCGCAGGTCCTCATCGAAGCCGACCTGCTGCGCGGCAAGCGCGCCACCGGCTTCCGCGCCATCCGCAAGGACATGCAGAACGCGGGCGCCGACTACGAGAACTCGCCGCTCGTCCGCGACGGCCGGTTGATGACCTCGCGCCGCCCGTCGGACCTGCCCATCTTCACGACGGCCCTGCTGCGCGAGCTCGGGCTCTCGATCAAGAACCTTGACCTTCCAGCCGAGGGCGACCTGACGGCCGAGTGGTGGCACCTCTCGGAGCGCTGGGGCGGGCAGACGAAGGACGAGATAGTGGACGGCATCAACACCGCCATCCGCGGCGAGCGCTACGCCCTGACGGCCTTCGAGAAGTACGCCGAGAAGGCGACCGACCCGACAATCAAGTCGCTCTTCGAGGAGATAGCCGTGAGCAAGCGGCGTCACCTACAGATGCTCGAAGGGCGTTTGGCGACGCTCGGCGGCGAGCTGGACATGCAGGCGGCGGGCGCGGGCGCGTGGGCGACGCTCAAGAGCTGGCTGCAAGGCAGCGACGACAACTCGCTGCTGCTGCGCGCGATGGGCGACCTCCAGACGGGCGTCGTTGACGCCTTCAACCTGACGAACCAGTTCACGGACCCGGTCACGGCGGCCGTCTTCGACGAGGTCGAAGTGGACCTCTCGCGCCACGAGCAGATGGTCGCGGACCTCTACCACTCGCGCACGGCCGAAGGCGACTCGGAATCCGCCGCACCGACCACGGGCGCGGCCGTCTCCGCCTAGAGCAGTTCAGGTTAGTGGGCAAGAGGTTCTAACACAGAGGGCGCAGAGGACACACAGAGGGCACGGAGGAAGACAATCTCTTCTTCTCCGTGCCCTCTGTGTGTCCTCTGCGCCCTCTGTGTTGAAAATTCCTGTGCGCCAATCTCAATCCCGGCGGCCCTAGAGTTCGCTCGTGCACTCCTTGCAGCGCGTGGCCTTGGCGGGGATGGCGGAGAGGCAGAAGGGGCAGTCCTTGGTCGTGGGCACCTCGGCGTCCGGGTGCTCGGAGGACCAGAGGCGGTTGGCGCGCTTGACGATGAGGAAGATGACGAAGGCGACGATGATGAAGTTGAGCACGTCGTTGACGAGCTGGCCGTAGGCGAGAACGGGGATGCCGTTGGCCTTGGCGTCGGCGAGCGTGGCGGGGATGCCCTTCGACTTGTCGAGCACGTAGAAGAGGTTGGAGAAGTCAACCTTGCTGGTGATCATCCCCAGCGGCGGCATCAGCACGCCCTCGACGACCGAGGTGACGATCTTCGTGAACGCCGCGCCGATGACGACCGCCACCGCGAGGTCCAGCACGTTGCCGCGCGCGATGAACTCCCTGAACTCTTTGATGAGGCCCGAGTCCTTTGCCATCCTGGTGTGCCTCCGTTCGTGTCAGCGGACGCCGCGTGCCAGCTCGACGAGCCGGCGTAGAATCTGCGCGGCCAGCGGGTGCCTGACCGGCGCGAGCTGCGCGCGGAAGGCGGCGAGCGACTTGTTGAACTCGTCGCGGTCCTCCTTCCCCTTCGGCATCTCGTAGTCGGCGCGGCCGTCGCTCTTCACGTCGTCCTCCAGAGTGCCGAGCCACTCGGTGACGTTGCCGAGCGCCGCGGCGGCGTGCTCGCCCTGCGGGTAGAGTTCGAGGTAGCGGCCGTTGGTGAGGGTCTCCTTGTAGAGGTAGCAGGGGACATAGCCCTCGCACTCGCCGGGCAGCGGCGTGCTCGCCGCCTCCCACGCGATGCGCTCGGCCACGGGCAGGTCTTTGTACTTCTCGCGCAGCCTCCAGAGCACGTCCGAGTTGACGTACCACTGGCCGGCCGGCTCGCTGTAGACGATCTCCGCGTCGTGCCCCTTGACCCAGGAGCGGTAGGGCTCCTTCTCAAGCTCCGTCATCTCGACGGAGGCGAGCGAGCGGGCGAGGGCCTGGAGGCGGAGCAACTCAAGCTCGGCCACGTCGGCGCGCGTCGTGACTTCCTTGAGGGCGCGGGTGGTGAACTTGACGAGGTCGGCCAGCTCGGCGAATTTCGCCTCGGCGTTGGCGACGCGCGCGGAGGCGAGCCGCCTGTAAACTTCGCCGCGGCTCGCGGGGTCGAAGGCTTCGGTCAGCGCGCCGAAGACCCAGCCGCGCGCCCCGCCCGGCGCGGCCACCATGTACCAGTAGTCTTCCGCCTCGCCGACGCGCGCCTTCGCGGCGGAACGCTCTATCTCTTCCACGACGACGCCGAGCTGCAAGCGGCCGACCTCTTCGGCCTTCGTGTCGGGCTCGCCGCGCAGGCGCACGCCCGAGGCAATCGTGATGCGCGACTTGCCGGCGGCCCCCTGACCTGCGTGGGCCTCGTAGGAAAACGGCGCGGGGAGGCACGCGACGAGCGCCGCGGCCAGAAGCAACGTCCTTCTCATTTAATCCGGCCCCTGAGCCTGGCGGCGAGCCGCGGGTTGAGCGTTTCGAGGGTCTTCAGCTCGGCGCGGGCGGAAGCCTTGTCGCCCGCGGCGAGGAGGGCGAGGCCGAGGTTGTAGTGGGCCTCGGCGTAGTCGGGCTTGAGGCGGGCGGCCTCCTTGAAGGAGGCGACGGCGTCGCGCGTGCGGCCCGCCGCGGCGTAGGCCCAGCCGAGGTTGTAGTGGGCGACCGACTCCTCGGGCAGAAGCTCCGTGACGCGCTTGAAGGCGGCAATCGATTCCTCGGCCCGGCCCTCGTCGGCGTAGACGTTGCCGAGGTTGTAGCTGGCGCTGGCGCGCAGGACTGTGAGGGAACCGGCGTCGCCCGCAAGCTCAAGGGCCTTGCTGTAGGCGGCGATGGCCTCCCGGTTGTGGCGCGCGGCCTCGTGCGCCTGGCCGAGCTTGTAGAAGGCTCTGGCGTTCTTCGGGTCGAGCCGCGCGGCGCTCGCGAGCGCGGCGGCGGCCTCGTCATACTTGCCGGCGGCGTAAGCCTCCTCGCCCAGCTTGGCATGGCGCTCGGCCTCGGCCGCGCCGGGGACGCCGCGCACGGCGCCGCCCGCGATGAGGCGGTTCGA
>DATHBF010000462.1:0-2842 GCA_035296285.1 Pyrinomonadaceae bacterium
GTGGGGTCTTTCATGTTGCGAGGGGCCGGTCCGCAGTCGCGGTCAACGGTCGTAGACGAAGAAGTACATGTAGGCGGCCTGCCCTATCCCGAGCACGAGGCCGATGAAGAGGCCGAACAGCTCGATGGTCCGGAGGTGCTGTTTGGCGACCGAGAGCACGAGGTCTTCCAGCTTCTCGACGGGGTAGCCGGCGACCTTCTCCTTCACGATGCGGCCGATGTCGAACTCGGCGAGGACGGCGGGCAGGCGCTCGCGCGCCGCCTCCGTGATGCGCTCGGTGAGCGCGAGCCCGGCCCGCCTCACCTTCTCCTCGGGGACGAGGTCGCCGACCCGCCCGATGGGCGCGACGAGCAGGCGCTCGACCTGCGCGCTCAGGATGGAGTTGATGGCCTGCGCCGTCTCGTCCCTTGAGAGCGCGCTCATCAGGCCGCGCGACAGAAAGCTCTTGAGCTGTTCGGCCGAGTCGGGGCGCGCGTGTTCGAGGATGGCGCGCAGGGAGTGGGGCCGCACGCGCTGGACGGCGTCGGTGGCGTAGGCCGAGACGGAGGCGGAGAGGTCGGGGCTGCGCGCGAGCGAGAGGATGCGGGTGGCCACCTGGTCCTTAATCATCTCCAGCTTGTCGGGCGCGATCTGGCCGACCAGCTCGTTGACGGGCTTCGAGAGCACGCCGTCGATGGTGGAGTTGAGGAAGTCCTCGGCCTGCTGCTCGAACGCCTCGCCCGAGAGGTATTCGCCGACGCGGCGCGGCAGCGTCTTGTTGACGAGGTCGTCAACCTCCTGGTGGATGCGCTCGCGCGAGACGAAGATTTTCTTGAAGAAGGAGAGGTGCTCGTAGTAGTCGTCCACCTCGCGCTTGATGAGGGCGCCGATCTGCTGGCGCGTCTTCTGGTTGGTGGCGATGTCGGTGAGGTGCTGGACGATGGGCGGCACCTCGCGGTCAACTCTCTCCTTGATGACGGCCACCGTCTCGGGCGTGAACATCTCGGCGAGCGTGGCCCCGCTCCCGGCCAGCTCGTCCACGCGGGAGGAGACGAACTCGCGCACCTTCGTCTCGAAGCCGGGCTCGGTGACGACGGCGCGGAAGCGGTTCTCGACGAAGCCGAGCGCCTGCTCGAAGGTCTCCTCGCCGATGGTCTCGCCCAGGCGGCGCGCGAGGATTTCGTCCACCCGCCGGTCAACGAAGCGCTCGACCGCCTCGGCCGTCTCCTCGCTTTTTAAAACCCCGGCGACGTACTCGGCGACTTTCAGCTGGAGGGCGGAGAGGGCGTCGAGGACGGGCGCGCGCACCTGCCGGGGGAGCGCGTCGAGGACGGTGGTGTAGTTCTTGTTAAGCAGCTCGTCGCTGTAGCCGCCGACGAGGCTCTCGACCTTGCGGCGGAAGAAGCCGGTCTCGAAGAGGGCGTGGACGATGGTCTCCTGCGAGACCAGCTCGTTGCCGACGGCGTTGCCGATGGTCTGGGCGAGGCGCTCGCGGTGGCGCGGGATCATGCCCTGCGGCCAGACGGTGAGGCCGAAGACTTTCACCGGGCGGTGGGGCCTGAACAGCATCCGCACCGCCAGCCACGCCGCCCCGTAGCCGTGGAACGTGGCGATGAGCACCATCAATGTCAGCTCGAACCACTTCGAGTTGACGACCTCGCTAATCAGCTCGATGGCGGGAAGCCCTCCGGTCGCACGCCGCGAAGATTTTCAGGGAGCAGGAGCGATGCTAAACGCGCGGGGCGGAGCGAGTCAACAGGGGTTTCCAACTATTTCAAATCTGAAATTTCAAATCTTCAATCCGTTCTTCTCCGTGCCCTCTGTGAGTCCTCTGTGCCCTCCGTGTAGAAACCTCCGGCCCGCTAACCTGCCTCTCCGTGAAGATGTCGGCCAGCGCGCTCTCAAGGTTGGTGTAGAGGAACTTGAAGTGCTGCTCGACGAGCCGTTCGGGCAGGCAGCGGCGGCCCGCGAGTGCGAGCTCGCCTTCGGTCCCCATCATGAACGCGCCGAGGCGCACGGCCCACGAGGGCGCGCGCGGCGTCCAGGGCTTGCGCATGGCGCAGCGCAGCTCGCACATGAACTCGGCGTTGGTGACGGGCCAGGGGCCGGTCGCGTTGTAGACGCCCGCGGCCTCGGGGCGCTCGATTGACCAGCGGACGATGCGCACGAAGTCGCGCAGGTGGAGCCAGCTCACGTACTGTCTCCCTGAGCCGACCGTGCCGCCGAGGTGGAAGCGCGTGAGGCGCGAGAGCGTCCGGAGCGCCCCGCCGCCGCGCCCCAACACGAAGCCGATTCTCAACAGCACCTTCCTCGTCTTCTTCAATTCCAACCCCTCGAAGGCCCGCTCCCAGCGCACGCACACGTCGGCCGAGAAGCCGCGGCCGGCCGGCGACTGTTCGTCCAAGACGCGCGGGCCGGCGTCGCCGTAGAAGGCGAGCGAGGCGGCCTGCACGAAGACCTTCGGCGGGCGCTGGCAGGAATCAATCGCGAGGCCGAGCGCGCGGACCGAGCGCACGCGCGACGCGAGGATTTCGCGCCGGTTGCGCCGCGTGTAGAGGCAATTGACGCTCTTGCCGGTAAGGTTGACGACGGCCTCGGCGCCTTCAAGCTCGCGCGCCCACTCGCCGACCGTCCGACCGTCCCAGGCGACCCGTCTCACCCGCCCTTCGGACGCGCGCGGCCGGCGCGTCAGGACGACGACCTGATAGCCGTCCCGCGTCAAATCTTCCGCAAGGGCACGGCCCAGAAATCCACTCCCGCCCGCCAGAACGATTCGTCCCCTCAACATCTCGCGTCACCTCCTTCGCGGCGCTTCGTGCGCCCCGCCGAGGCTTATCTCAACCGCCGTGCCGTCGGCTTTCTG
>DATHBF010000463.1:0-5784 GCA_035296285.1 Pyrinomonadaceae bacterium
GGCGCGCATCGCGCCGCGCAGCTTCGTCATCTCCTCGGCCGTCATGCTGCCCGACACGTCCACCGCGAAGACGACCGCCACCGGCCGCTCCGGCCCCGACTTCCGCTCGACGTTGACGAAGGCGACCTCGCGCCGCTCGCCGTCGTCGTAGAGCTTGAAGTCTTCGGGGCGCAGGCCGCGCACCGGCTTGCCCTCGGCGTCCGTCACCGTCACCTCGACGAGCACGAGGTCCGTGTCAATCCGGAGCACGTCCTCTTCGTCAACTACTTCGGGCGGCGGCTGTTGCTTCTGCTCCTGCTGCGCGCGGGCGCGCGGCGTCGCGGCCTGCGAGAGCAGGAGGAGGGCGAGCAGTAAGGGCAGGGCGCGGGCGGCGGCGCGCGCTTCGGGGACGTAAATTAAAGCCATACTTCGGGTGCCTTCGGGCCTTACGAAACAGGGAGGCGTGTGGATTATAAATGCCCTGCGCCGCGAGCGCCAGACCCGGCCGCGGGCAACAGGCGCCCGGCCGCCCCGCATCAACCGACCGAGCCGCGGGGCGCTTCCGCGGCGTGATATAATCCGGCCCCTCAGGTGAAGACCGAAATGCTCCGAACCAAACACAGCATCCTGCTCGCCGCCGCCGTCTGCGCCTCGCTCTTACTGTCGGTCGCCCCGGCCGCCGCGCAGAAGAATAAGAAGGACGCGCCGCCGACGACGGGCGGCATCCGCGGCCGCCTGAAGGTGGCGCAGGGCGCGAGCCCGTCGGGCGCCGAAGTCACGGTGCAGCGGGGCGACGAGGAGGTGGCGCGGACGACCGCCGACGCGAAGGGCGAGTTCGAGGTCCGCAACCTTGAGCCCGGCACCTACCGGCTGACGTTCCGCAAGCCGGGCTTGCAGACCGGCCGGCTCAACGACGTGGAGGTGCGCGCCGGCAAGACGCTCACCTACAAGGGCGAGAGCTTGTACCTCGGGATAGACGAGGGGGCGATAGCGCACCTGCGCGGGTCGGTCTTCACGGCGGCCGGGTACAGCGTGCGGGGCGCGCGCGTTGACCTGGCGCGGGTGCTCGCCGACGGGACGCTCAAGAAACTCGACATGCGCGTCACCGACACCACCGGCTCTTTCAGGTTCCGGCTGCCGCCCGACGCGGCCGACTACCGCGTGACCGTTAAGGCCGACGGCGCCGAGGCCGTCACGCAGGACGTACACGTAGACGGCGCGCAAATCTACCGCGTCGCTCTGTCGCTCAAGCCCGCCGCCAGGTAGCGCGCGGGCCGGGGGCTTCCCGTTTGAAGGACGCGCACCCGCCCACGGAAGAGACGCGCGAAGAGTTCCTGACCGCGCGCCAGCTCGCCGCCGTCTTGCAGGTGAGCGAGTCCACAGTCCACCGCCTCGCGCGCGAGGGGCGCATCCCTTCGGTCCGCCTCACGCCGCGCCTCGTCCGCTTCAACCTCAAGGCCGTCTTCCGCGCCCTCGACGGCGCGGCGAAGCCCAAACCCGCGGCGCGCTCCTCCAATAAAGACGGCCACGAGGACGCGCAGCTCTCCTTCGAAGAACTACTCACGCGGCAGGCTAAAAGTTAATCCTCTTCGCGGCGGGGCAGGTTGGCGCGGACGTTGAGGAACCACGCGAGGACGCCGAGCGTGGCGACGACGAAGGTCGCCTCGGCGTACCCGCGCCAGAGCAGCAGCGCGGCGGCGACGAGCAGCACGACCGCGACGATTACCCAGGGGCGCTTCATTTCACTCGACGACGACCGGGATGCTGACATCGAGGGTGCGCGGCGACAGGCACACCTCGTCGTTGCAGGGCTGGACGCGCACCCTTGCGCGGAGCGTGTGCGGCCCCTTCGCGGCCGAGGCTTCGGCGCGCAGGGGGAGACGAATCTCGGCGCGGCCCTCGTAGACGGCGAGCGGCTTGTCGGCGAACTTGAACTTCTTCGTCAGGGCCTTCGGGTAGGCCGGCTTCCCCGGCGTGACGCCCGCCTCCGGCCCGGCCGTCAGCTCGGTCGGGATGTAGAACTTGTCGGAGGCCGGGTTCGCGTTGACGTGGAAGCCGTCCGTGATGTCGAGCCTGACGACGGCCTCGCCCGCGCCGCCCGCCTTCAGGCGCGCCTCGTCGGCCGCGGCCGCGACGGGCTGCTGTTGCGCGGCGGGCGTCGCGACCGGGGTGGCGGAGGCGACGTTGCCGGCCGCGGGCGTCGCCGCCTTCGGGGCTTCGGCCGTCCCCTGCGGGCCGCCCGTGCAGGAGGCCGCCGAGAGCGCGAGGCAGAGGAGAATCATGAAGGGAACGCTTCTTCTCATCGGTTTATGTCCGTCGGAAAAATGCTGACTACTGCTCCTCTTCCTCTTCCTCCTCCTCGCGCGCGCCGTGGCGCTCGGGCCGCTTGATGCCGAACTTCTCAAGGCGGTATTGGAGCGTGCGGAAGGTGAGGCCGAGGAGCTTGGCGGCCTTGGTGATGTTGTAGTCGGTGCGCTCCATCGCCTGGAGGATGAGGTTGCGCTCCACGTCCTCGAAGTTGACGCCCTCGGCCGGGAGCTTGAAGCCGGCGCCCTCGGCCGCGGGGCGCGACTCCTGGCGGACTTCGAGCGGCAGGTCCTCGACCGTGATGTAGTCGGCCTCGGCCAGCAGGATGGCGCGCTCGATGGCCGATTCGAGCTGGCGGACGTTGCCGGGCCAGGCGTATTCGAGCATCACCTTGCGCGCGTCCGGGGTTAGGCCGCGGATGAGGCGCGAGGTGTTGCGCGTGTGCTTGCGCAGGAAGAATTCCATGAGGATGGGGATGTCGTCGCGGCGCTCGCGAAGGGGCGGCACGTCGATGGAGAGGACGTTGATGCGGTAGTAGAGGTCGTCGCGGAAGCGCCCGTCCTGCACCATCGCGCGCAGGTCGCGGTTGGTGGCGGCGACGACGCGCACGTCGATCTTGATGCCGCGGGTGCCGCCGACGCGGCGAATCTCGCGCTCCTGCAAGGCCCTTAAAAGTTTCGCCTGCATCGTCACGTCAAGCTCGCCGATCTCGTCGAGGAAGAGCGTGCCGCGGTCGGCGACTTCAAACAGGCCCTTCTTCTCGGCGTGGGCGCCGGTGAAGGCGCCGCGCTCGTGGCCGAACAGCTCGGACTCCAGAAGGTTCTCGTTGATGGCGGCGCAGTTGACGGCCTGAAACATCTCGGTGATGCGCGGCGACTGGCTGTGGATGGCGCGCGCTATCAGCTCCTTGCCCGTGCCCGACTCGCCGCGGATGAGGACGGTCGAGGTCGAGCGCGCGACCTTGAGGATCATCTTCTTGACCGACTCCATCTCGCCCGAGGAGGAGATGATCTCCTGGTCGAGCGCGTCGAGGCGCAGGAGGGCGCGGCGGATGGCCTCCAAAAGCGCCTCGCGCTCGAAAGGCTTTTCGAGGTAGTCGAAGGCGCCGCGCCGCAGCGCCTCCTTGGCCGAGTCAATCGAGCCGTGCGCGGTCAGGAGGATGACGATGATGGAGGAGTCGTAGGCCAGGAGCTTCGACAAAAGCTCGATGCCGTCCATGCCCGTCATCTTGAGGTCGGTGAGCGCGAGGTCGAAGCGCCGCTCGCGCGCGATGCGCAGGGCCGCCTCGCCCGACGCGGCGGTCGTCACGTCGTAGCCCTCGCCCGACAGAATCATCTCCAGGATCTCCCGCTGCGACTTCTCGTCGTCAACGACCAGAATGCTTTTGCGTCCCATTCTCATCCTCAGGGGCAGTAGGTAGTTCGACCGTGAACGTCGTGCCCGCGCCGGGGCGGCTCTCGACGGAGATGGAGCCGCGGTGCTCGTCCACGGCCTTCTTGACGATGGCGAGGCCGAGCCCCGTGCCCGTCTCCTTCGTCGAGAAGTAGGGCTCGAAGATTTTGGGGAGGTGTTCGGGCTCGATGCCGCGGCCCGTGTCCGAGACGCTGACGTGCGCCCGGCCGTCGGCGGCCCCGAGCCTGACGGTCAGGCGCCCGCCCCCCATGCCCTCCATCGAATGCATGCCGTTAATGATAAGGTTTGTGAAGACGGAACGTAAAGACTCGCGGTCGCCAGCCACCGGCGGCACCCGCCCGTCCTCCTCCAGGCGCGTCTCGACGCCGGTCTCGCCGGCCTGCACCTCGACCATCGAGAGCGCGTCCCTGAGCGTCTCCTTGAGGTCCAAGGGCCGCAGGTCGAGGCTGGCCGGGCGCGTGTACTTGAGGAACTCGGTGATGCGCGTGTTGATGCGCGCCACCTCGGCCTTGAGCTGCGCGGTGAGCCGCGCCACCGTCTCGCGCTTCTGCGGGTCGGCGGGCGCGAGGCTCGTGCGCAGGTGGTCGAGCGTGAGGTTGATGTAGTTCAGGGGGTTGCGTATCTCGTGGGCGATGGCCGAGGCGAGGCGGCCGATGACGGCCGACTGCTCGGCCTGCTTGACCTGCACCTCAAGCTCGCGCATCCGGCCGAGGCGCGCGACCATCTCGTTGAACGTCTCGGTGAGCCGGCCTATCTCGTCGCGCCGCTGCGAGTCGGGCACCTGGAAGGAGAAGTCGCCGGCCGCGACGCGCTGCGTGGCGACCGAGAGGTCGCTCAAGGGGCGCGTGAATCGCCAGACGAGGAAGGCGGCGCCGGCCGTGGCGATGAGCAGGACGACGAGCGTCGGGAGCAGGGGAGTGGCGGCCGCAGAGAAGGAGCCGTCGGTGTTGGGGCTCGACCCGAGCACGACGACGATGTAGTTGACGCCGCGCTCGCTCCAGAGAGGGATGGCGAAGGTGCGCGGCAGGCCGGCGACCGGCTGCGTCGTGGTCTGCAAGTCGGGCCGCAGCCGCTTGAAGCCCTCCGACGCCTCGCCCGCGTCCACGAGTTCCGGCAGCGGAACGTCCGTGATCTGGTAGTACTGGTAGACGCCCTCGCTGATGGTCGCGGGCCTGTAATCCCGGTCGAGGCTGTCGTCCACGCGGCCGTCCTCGCGGACTTGCAGGATGTTGATGACGCGGCCGGCCCGCTCCTTCAGGAGCGACATCGCGCGCCGCTCGTCCAGCTCGTAGAGGTACTTGCCGGCCGAAAAGCTCTCGTTGGCGAGGGCGATGCTGGCGGTGAGCGCCTGCTCCTGCTCGGCGATGAGGCGGGCGTGGTCCCGCTGCTCCAACTGGTTGAGGTAGAGCTGCACGAGGAGCGTGGCGACCAGCAGCGACGCCATCACCAGCAGCAGTCGCGTCCGGAAGCTGTAGAAGAGTCGCGGCAGGAGCATAGAAACAGTAGACAGTAGTCAGTAGACAGCGGTCAGTAGAAAAACCTTCGCCCGGCGCGAGGCCGGGACGGGAAACGTCGTGATATGAGACGCGGCGACGCCTACTGTCTACTGCCTACTGTCCACTGTCTACTTTTTTTGTTTTGCCTTCAACCGGCCCTGATGTTATAGTCGCGGTGGTCCCCAGCGCAAACCCTCCCGGGGACCACAAGACAGCAGTCTCTCCAGTCACAACCGACGAAGGCAGAAGTTTTGAAGTGACTTCAAGGAGCTTTACGTTGAAGGGCTTTGACGTGGCTTTACAAGACTTCCGGCACGACTCACCCGCGGGGCGCCGCGGCGGCCGAACGCGGGCCGCACGCTTCGCAAACAAAACATCGCTCAAGGCTTCATAAGGATTCGAGCGGCCGGCCCGACCCCCTCTTTCGTCGCGGCAGCCGCCCGTCAGGCTTTATTTTCAAGCGAGGATAGACCCGATGACCCTGAAGTTCCCGTTCCCCCGCCTGCTCGCGCTCGCCGTCTCCGCCTTCTTCCTCTTCGCCACGCCCGCCGCGGCCCAAGCCGCCGCCAAAGCTAAAAAGGCCG
Source organism: Pyrinomonadaceae bacterium (assembly GCA_035296285.1). Taxonomy (GTDB): domain Bacteria; phylum Acidobacteriota; class Blastocatellia; order Pyrinomonadales; family Pyrinomonadaceae; genus QHXN01. The sequence goes on from DATHBF010000463.1 coordinate 5,780, forward strand.
CCGCC
>DATHBF010000464.1:0-3101 GCA_035296285.1 Pyrinomonadaceae bacterium
GGCCAGCCGTAGTGCGGACGTAAATCATTGAACCCCACAGGAACGTAAAGGCACTGATCATGAAAGTTTCACTCAAAGCAATCGGAAGGGGCCTCGCCCTATGGCTCCTCCTCGTCGCGTCGTCGGCCGCGGCCTTCGCGCAGACGCCGGCCACGGCCACGCTGCGCGGGCAGGTCACGGACGAGTTCGACGGCGCCATCATCGGCGCCACCGTCACGGCCGCCGATGTCTCCGGCAAGCCGAAGACGGTGCAGACCGACTCGGAAGGCAACTTCGTCATGGCCGGCCTCGTGCCCGGCACCTACAACGTCCGCGTCGTCACGCCCGGCTTCGCCTTCTACGAGAACGTGGTCGAGGTCGCGCCGGGCGCCGTCGAGCCCCTGAAGATCACGCTCGGCGTCTCGCTTGAGAAGGAGGAGGTGACGGTGGCCTCCGAGGCGCCCATCAGCGTCGACAACACGAGCCCCGGCGCCATCGTCCTCAAGGGCAAAGACCTCGAAGCCCTGCCCGACGACCCGGACGAGCTGGCGGCGGCGCTCCAGGCGCTGGCCGGCCCCTCGGCCGGCCCCAACGGCGGCCAGATCACGATTGACGGCTTTGAGGGCGGGCGCATCCCGCCGAAGGACTCCATCCGCGAGGTCCGCGTCAACGACAACCCGCTCTCGGCCGAGCGCGACCAGCCCGGCTTCGGCGGCATCCAGATTTTCACCAAGCCCGGCACCGACAAGCTGCGCGTCAGCCTCTCTTCGAGCTTCGCCGACGAGGCGCTGAACTCGCGCAACCCCTTCGCCAACCGGCGCGAGGACTACCAGTTCCGCCGCCTCGGCGGCAACGTCAGCGGCACCATCGTCCCGAAGAAGGCATCCTTCTTCTTCGACGCCGAGCGCTCCGTCACCGACGACAACGACATCATCAACGCGACGGTCGTTGACCCCGCGACCTTCGCCGTGTCGCGCTTCAACCAGACGCTCCTGACGCCGCGCCGGTTCTTCAACATGAACCCGCGCTTCGACCTCCAGCTCCACAAGGACCACACGCTGACGACGCGCTACGGCTTCTTCCGCTCGGAGGTCACGGGCGCCGGCCTGGGGAGCGGCTTCGCGCTCCCGACCCGCGCCTTCGACACGGTCTTCTCGCAGCACAACCTCCAGATGACCGAGACGGCGGTGCTGAACGCGACGACCATCAACGAGACGCGCTTCCAGTTCATCCGCTCGCGCAACGAGCAGCAGGGCGACAACACGACGCCGGGCGTCAACGTCGAGTCGGCGTTCTTCGGCGGCAGCTCGCAGGTCGGCGACTCCTACAACCAGTCGAGCCGCTGGGAAGTCACCAACATCACGACCATCGCGCGGGGCACGCAGACCTTCAAGTTCGGCGGCCGCCTGCGCGGCGTCTCCATCGAGGACTTCTCGCAGAACAACTTCGGCGGCACCTACTCCTTCTTCGGCGGCGCGGGGCTCACGAGCATCGAGCGCTACCGCCGCGCGCTCCAACTGCCGGGCACCGTCAACCCGGCCACGAGCCTGCCCTACACCCCGGCCGAACTCTTCAACCTCGGCGCGCTCCCCTCGCAGCTCTTCATCGCGGGCGGCGAGCCGCGGGCCGAGGTCAGCCAGATAGACTTCGGCGGCTTCTTCCAGGACGACTGGAAGGTGCGGCCCAATCTGACGCTCGGCGCCGGCCTCCGCTACGAGAAGCAGTCGAACATTGACAGCTCGATGAACTTCGCGCCGCGCTTCTACTTCGCGTGGGCGCCCGACGGCACCGGCGGCCGCACGGCCAAGACCGTCATCCGCTTCGGCGCCGGCTTCTTCTTCGACCGCTTCAACGAGAACTTCTCGCTCCAGACGCTCCGCTTCAACGGCGTCAACCAGCAGCAGTACCTCATCAACGACCCGGCCATCCTGGCCACGCTCGCGTCGCAGGTTGGTGAGGACGGCGTGTTCCCGACCCCGACGGCGGCCCAGCTCGCCGGCTTCAACCTGCCGCAGACGACGCGCGTCGTCGCGCCCGACCTGCGCGAGCCCTACTCGTTCACCACCGGCCTCTTCGTCGAGCGCCAGCTCACGAGGACCATGACGATGAACGGCGGCTGGATCAACATGCGCACCAAGCACGCCCTGCGCTCGCGCGACCTGAACGCGCTGCCGCCGGGCGCGCCCACCGCGCCGACGACGACCCGCGAGCACGTCTACCAGTACGAGTCGAGCGGCTCTCAGAACATGCAGAACTTCCAGATCGGGCTCAGCAACCGCTTCAACCCCGGCCTGACGGTCTCCGGCTTCTACACGCTCAGCAAGTTCGAGACCGACACGGACGGCCCCAACAGCTTCCCGAGCGACTACTCGAACCTGCGGGCCGACTACAGCCGCGCCTCCTGGGACGTGCGCCACCGCTTCTTCATGCTCGCCTCCATCGGCATCCCGAAGCTTAAGCTGATGCTCAACCCCGTCGTCGTCGCCAACTCGTCGCGCCCCTTCAACATCATCACGGGCGCCGACACGAACGGCGACGGCGCCCTGACCGAGCGCCCCTCGCTCGTCTCAAGCGCGACCTGCGCGGGCCGCACCGACGTGAGCGTCGGCATCGTCTGCACGCCCTACGGCACCTTTAACCTGAGGCCGGCGGCCGGCGAGCAGACCATCTCGCGCAACTTCGGCCAGGGCCCCAACTTCGTCTCCGTCAACCTCGGCATTAGCCGGCAGTGGGGCTTCGGCACCACGGCGGCGGGCCGCGCGGCGGCCGAGGCGAGGAAGAAGCAGCAGGAGGAGCAGCGCACGACCCGCGCGCAGGGCGGCCAGGGCGGCCGCGGCGGGGCGGGCGGCGGCGGCCAGCGCGGAGGCGGCGGTGCCGCGGCGGGCGGCGGCGGCATACCCCCGATGAGGGGCCCCGGCATGATGATGATGGGCGGCAACGCCTTCGGCGGCAGCGAGAAGAAGTACAACATGACCTTCTCGCTCAACTTCCAGAACCTCCTGAACCGCGCCAACCTCGCCACGCCGGTCGGCAACCTCAGCTCACCCTTCTTCGGGCAGTCGTTGCAGTCGTTCGGCGGCGGCTTCATGGTCATCGGCGGCCCCGGCGGGGCGGGCGGCGGC
>DATHBF010000465.1:0-10304 GCA_035296285.1 Pyrinomonadaceae bacterium
CTCGCGGCCGGCGGCGAAGTCCTGCGCCTCTTGCCGGAGGCGTTCGGCGAGTGGGCGGCGCTGCTTCGCGCCGTCTCGGCCCACAACAACGCGACGCTGGTGGCCCTGGCGCGCACGAGCCCGGCCACCTTCCGCGCGCTCTCGGCGGGGCGCGCGCCGCGCGAGAGGCTCGCGGAGGTCGCGCGCCGCGTCATCGCGGCCGCGCGCGAGGTGGCGGCCGCCGACCCCGAGGCCGCCATCGCCTGCTTCCGCTCCGCGCCGCAGGCGCTCAGGGAGACGAGCGTCGAGCAGTTCGAGAGTTGGGCGCGCGAAGGTTTGAAGCTGGGGGCCGCGACGACCGCCCGCGCGCGCCGCAGCTACTACGCGCTGGAGACGCGCCGCAGCAACGAGCAGTTGCAAAGCGGCGGCCAGGGGCTCGCGCTCGAAGACGTGTCGCAGACGCTCAGGCTTTACGTGGAGGCTTTGACCGGCCGTCCGGTCGAAGTCGCGCCGCTGGCGGCCGTGCCCGAGGAGCAGCGCATCGGCGACGGCCGCACCATCCACCTGCCCTCTAACGTCTCCGAGTTCGGCGAGCGCGATTTAGACTTCAAGCTCTACAAGGTCCTGGCCGCGCACGCCGCCGGCCAGATCGAGTTCGGCACGCACGAGCGCGAGAGCCCCGAAGTGCGCGCCGCCTACTCCTCGCTCGCCGCGCTCTACGCGCCCGAGCACGCCGACGCCCTCGACGCCTTCGCCCTCGACGGCTACATCAACGACATCCGAAGCGGCGAACGCGCCCTGCCTCCCGAAGAGGAAGCGAAACTCGCCGCCCTGCGCGCGCGCCAACTCCCCGAAGGCGGCGACTACCGCGCCGTGCTCTCGCTCTTCCCGCAAAAGGGTCTGGCGGCGCGCATCTTCGGCACGCTTGAGAACGGGCGCATCGACCGCCGGCTGCGCTACGCCTACCGCGGCCTGCGCCGCGACCTCGACCTCGTGCGCGACCGCCTGCGGGCCTCGCGCCCCCGCATCGCCTCGCTCCCCCTCGCGCTCGTCCCGTTTGAACTGCTCTTCCAGATAACGCTCTGCGGCGGCCCCCTCGAAGACGCGCGCGCCACCTACGGCCAGGCCGCCTCCGAGCTGGAGTCAATCGTCGTTGACTACCTGACGGACGAGCGGGCGACCGTCGCCGACACCCTGATGGCGACGAGCCGCGTCTACTCGCTCTTCCAGTCGGTCGTGCCCGAGCTTTCGGAGCGACAGCAGGAGGGCGAGGAGCGCGGCGAGGACAAGCAGACCGGCGCGCAGTCGAACCTCGAACAGCAGCCGGAGGAGACGGACGACAGCCGGGCCGAGCAGGAGCGGCGCGAGGCCGAGCGCCGCCGCGACGCGCGCGAGCTTTTCAACGCCTGGGCCGCGTCCGAGTCGGCGGGCGAGCGCGAGCAGTCCTTCACCGGCCCCGAACGCTGGATGACGAGCGAGACGCCCGAGCAGGAGCTTGAGGCGGGCGAAGAGGCTTTCGAGTACGACGAGTGGGACCGCGAGCTTTCGGACACGCGCGTCGGCTGGTGCCGCGTCGTCGAGAAGCGCGTCCGCGGCGGCGACCGCGCCTTCGTCGAACTCACCCGCACGCGCTACCGCGGCGTCATCTCCTCGGTCCGTCATCAATTCCAACTGATGCGGCCCGAGAGCCTGAAGCGCATCGCGGGCGAGCTGGACGGCGACGACTACGACCTGAACGCCCTCGTGGACTTCGTCATCGACCGCCGCGCCGACGGCCAGCAGTCCGAGCGCGTCTACACGCGCCGGCTCCGCCGCGAGCGCGACGTGGCCGTCTCCTTCCTGCTCGACCAGTCCTCCTCGACCGCGCGCACCATCGGCCGCCACCCCCTGCAACCCTACACGCACCCCGGCCGCCGCATCATCGACGTGGAGAAGGAAGGGCTCGTCCTGATGAGCGAAGCCCTCGAAGCCGTCGGCGACCCCTACAGCATCTACGGCTTCACGTCCGAGGGCCGGCGCAACGTGAAGTTTTACGTCGTCAAGGATTTCGGCGAGCACTACTCCGAAGAGGTCGAGGCGCGCATCGGCGGCATCAACTACCAGAACAACACGCGCCTCGGCGCGGCCGTGCGCCACGCCGCCGCCAAGCTCCGCCGCCAGGAGGCGCGCACGCGCCTGCTCATCGTCCTCTCCGACGGCCGCCCCTACGACCACGACTACGGCGACGCCCGCTACGCCCGCGAGGACACCCGCGAGGCACTCCTCCAGGCCCGCCTCGACGGCGTCACCCCCTTCTGCATCACCATCGACCGCGACTCCGAGGCCGAGCTGCGCGACCTCTACGGCGAGGTCGGCTACACCATCATCGACGACGTGCTCACACTCCCCGAACGCATGCCCGCCATCTACCGCCGCCTGACCACGTAGATTAGTCTCGCGCCGCGTCCGCCTCGCTATTGACTTTGGCGGGCGGCGGAAGTATTTTGCCCGCACTCACTGGCCCGCCCGTCCGGCCGACAGGGGTTGTCCTTGTTCGCCTCACGAGCCTCAAAGTCAGCTCACCCTTGCTTGTACGTAGGAGGAACACGCCTTGGACGCCTCAACCACAATCGTCCCCTGCCCCGGGGCTAACTGCGGGAAGATGCTGCGCTTCCCCTCGGACCGCGGTCACCTGAAAGTCACCTGCCCCGAATGCAAAACGGTCTGGGAGTGGTCGCCCCCCGGCAGCCACGCCGAAGACGCGCGGGCGGGCAAATCCGAACGCGTGCAACTGGTCGCCCTCCAGGCGTCGGCCGCGGTCCTGGTCTGCGGGGCCTTCGGCCGCGCGTGGATGCCGACCCTCTTGTTTCTCCTAACGGCCCTCGCGTGGTGGGCGTGCCGGCGCAAGGCGTCGGCGGGCGGGGAGGAGGGCCTTCTGCGGAAGGGCTCCGCGGCGCTCTGGGAGGCGACGGCCAGCACGGCCGGCGGCGGCGCCATCGGCTTCGCCGCCGTCATCGCCCTCATCACGTTTCTCAACGGCTACGCCGGCCTGACGCCGTCCCGCTACCCCTCCTGGCTGCCGGCCATGGAGAGCGGGCTGGTCGGGATTAGCGCGTGGCTCCAGGACGCGGATAACAAAAAGTTGATGGCCGTGGCGTACGTCGTCCTCATCGTCTTGTCCGTCGTCGGCGCCGTGTGGGCGCGGCGCCGCGAGAAGCGTTTGAAGCCCGTCCAGAGGTTGAGCAACTGGAAGCAGTTCCTCACGAAAGCCACGGTGGCGATTCAGGCGTTCACCCTCTTCACGTTTTTCAGCCAGGCGCCGATTAACGAGCACGCGCTTGAGCTTGAGCAGCAACTCCGCTGGCGCTACGGGGTGGCGAAGCGCGCCGAGCAGGAACTCGACAACAAGCGGCTGCTCGCCGAGCAACTGAAGGAGGCGGCCGGAGACCCGGCGAGGAGTCCGGAAGACAAGGACGACTTCGCCACGCACATCGCCGACCTGCCTTCAAACTATCCGCCCCCGGCCGCCCCTCCGTCCGCTCCCACGCCGCCTCCGGACGGCCCCCGCGGCCCCACGCCGCCTGACGATCCGCCGCCGACCCGTCCGTTCAACTGGCGTCCGCCCTCCTGGCCGCACCCGCCCGCTCCCGTTCGGGACAAGTTAGACAGGGGCGAGCCCCTTGCGCCTGACGACTACAGGCCGTCGTCGGCGAAGTCGAGGTCGGCGCCTCCCGCCGAGACGGCTTCGGACGAGTCGGCCCCGCCGAAGAAGGCCGAGCCGGAGGCCCATGACTCATGGCTCTCGAAGGCCGACGCCGTCGTCGGCGGTCAGGTGAAGGGTGCCGAGCCGCCCGACGGGGAAGATGTGCCGGCACCCGGGCAGCCGCCCGCGGACCCCGCCGAGGGCATGGTCTGGCCCATCAAGACGGTTGACGACTGGGGGAAAGCGAAAGAGCAAGTCACCGCTCAGGAGGCGAAGGCCGACAGGGCGGAGAGCCTTTACGGGCAAACGTTGCACGCCGCCTCGGAGGTGTTGTGTGAGTCCATCGGCCTTCAAATCAACGCCGCCCCGGTGGTCGAGGCGTGGGCCGACCTCGTGCTCGACAACGTGGCCGACCTCGCCCGCGGCTACGTCCTCTCCGCCGAGCCGTCCGTCCGCTCAAGATTGACGACGCGAATCCGGCGTCTCTTCACCCCGAGAGAGAACGCCGCCGAGAAACTACTGGCGGAGGCCCGCGCCCGCGCCGGCGCGGCGGACTACGACGCGGCCGAGCGGCTGGTCGGCGACCTCATCGTCAAATATCCCAAGACGAAGGCGAGCAAACAGGCGCGCGAGCTGGCCGAGGAGTGCTCTTTCCAGAAGGCCCAGCGGAGCTACGAGAACGGCTCCTGGGATAACGCGATAAGCGCGTGCTCCGACTACCTCGACGACTACTACGACTCGCGCCGCTCCGGCCGGGTGAGTCAGTGGTTGAAAGCCACCAAGCAGAAGAAAGCCGCCGACGCCGCCGACGCGCTCACGCCGAGAATGACCGTCTTCGTCAAGGAAGGCTGTGGCAACTCGCAATACTTCCTCCGGCAGACGATACGGAACCCGTCCGTCAACTCCGAAGTGGGCAGGGTTCACTACGAAGTCCGCGACTTCGACTCGGCGGGGAGGTGGGAGCATTCGAGGATTTTCGGCGGGCAGAGGGAGATAACTTTTCCGGTCGTGCTCTTCGAGAGCAGGACGGGCGCGCTGCTCGGCAGAATCGAGGGCCTCGGGGCCACGACGCCGGGCCGCCTGCTCTCCACCATGCGCGAGGCACGCCGGGCGCTCGCCAGCGGGCGGTATGTACCGCGAGTGCTCAACTTCGGCCCGCTCAATTAGGCGGAGACTTTGAACGGCCGGCCGCCGCTAGTTCTTCGCGCCGAGGCCGTGTTTGTGGCCGCAGAGTTTGCAGTGGGTGGGCGGCTCGGTGTTGTCGACGATGTGCTCGACGGGCTTGAGCGTGCGCAGGTAGGCGAAGACGGCCTTGAGGTCTTCGTCCCGCATGTTCCTGTAGACCCACCAGGGCATGGCGGGACTCAGGGGGCGCGCCCTGACGTGGCCGGTGCGGATGGCGGAGACGAAGAGCGCCTCGTCGTAGTAGGAGATGCCGGTCGGGTCGGGCGTCAGGTTCATGGTCGCGACCACGCCGCCTCGGCCGTCCTCGAACGTGTTGCCGCCCGCGTAGTCGAGCCCCTTCAGCTTCTCGCCCTTGTCGCCGCGCGCCGTGTGGCAGCCGGCGCAGTCGCCGACCTTGACCAGGTACTCGCCGCGCTTGACCGGCGTCGTCAGGTCGGGGTCGGGGACGGCCGAGGTCAGCGGCTCGGGCACGGTGTTGATGAGGCGCGAGAGGGGGAAAGGGATTTCGCTCTTCGGCAGCGGGTTCCTGACCGCGGGTATCGAGCGCAGGTAGACGACGATGGAGGCCACGTCCTCGTCCGAGTAGTTGCGGTAGGTCTCGTAGGGCATCATGGGGAAGAGGGCGCGGCCGTCGTGGCCGATGCCTTCGCGGATGGCGCGGGCGAACATGTCGTCGCTCCACGAGCCGGCGCCGGTCTCGGGGTCGGGCGTGATGTTGGGCGCGACGAGCCAGGGCATGCCCTCGGCGTCCATCGTGTTGCCGCCGCCCTTGCGGGCCTTCGGGTAGGACTCGGCCGGGTTAGACGGGTCGTAGCGGCTGTGGCAGGCGAAGCAGGCCGAGACGGTCTCGACGAGGTAGCGCCCGCGGTCGAGCCTCTCGCCCGTCGGCTCGAAGCGGCGGGCGGTGAGCGGCCTCGCCTCCGGGCCGACGACGGGCCGCCACCCGACCGTCATCGTCACGGCCCCGGCCAGCAACACCATCGCCGCCGCCGCCCCGTAACCCCCCGCCTTCAGCAAACGCCTCGCCCACTTACCCTTCATCGCGCGCCACCTCCGCCACCCCGAAATCGTGAACTTCCCGCACCCCTAAACGCGCGGCCGGCGCGGCGGAAGGATCACCCGACCCGCCGAAACCCGCGCCCGGCCCTTTTGCCTTCACTTTCCGAGCCGGGTTAAGATTGTTCCGCGAACGGAGGGGTAGCCTAATTGGTAAGGCAGTAGTCTTGAAAACTACCGCGCTCACGCGCTTGCAGGTTCGAGTCCTGTCCCCTCCGCCAAAGAAAATTTAATCTCCCCAAGTTCGTCGCAGGTTGAAGCCGCCCGCCCCCAACGAGGCGCGGGCGGCTTCGGGCTTTTGGGGCGCCGGAGGTTTCGAGGGGTTATGACGGGAAGCAGGCTGTTCGGGACGTTGATCGCGTGGCAGGACGAGGGGGTCTTGCGGAGGCTCTGGCGGCTGACCGAGCCGCTGCGCAACTACTTCAACTTCAAGTGGGAGCTGGGCAACTTCGTCTTCTCCATTTCGACGCTGACGTTCGGGCTCCTGGTCCTCGTCGGCGCCTTCGTCGTCTCGCGCTACCTGCGCCGCTTCATCGAGTCGCGGATGGCGCACCACAAGCACCTCGACCCCGGCGTGCAGTTCACCATCCTCCGGCTCGTCCACTACGTCATCGTCGCGGTCGGCGTGATGGCGGCGCTGAGGGTGGCGGTGGCGGCCGACTTCACGTCGCTGGCCGTCGTCTTCACGGCTCTCTCGGTCGGCATCGGCTTCGGCCTCCAGTTCATCGCGGGCGACATCGCCTCGGGCTTCATCATCCTCTTCGAGCGGCCCGTGAAAGTCGGCGACTTCGTCACCATCACCGGCCCCGACAGCAAGCTCACCGAGGGGCGCGTCCGAAGCATCAACCTGCGCTCGACGGTCGTGATGACGAACGACAACGTCGCGTCAATCGTCCCGAACTCGAAGCTCGTCAACCAGACCTTCCTCAACTGGTCGTACCGCGAGCGGCGCTCGCGCATCTCGGTGCCCGTCGGCGTCTCGTACGACTCGGACCCGGAGCTGGTGAAGCAGACGCTTTTGCGCGCGGCCGAGGGCGTGCAGTTCGTCTTAGACGAGCCGAAGCCGAGCGTGCAGTTCCTTGAGTTCGCCGACTCGGACCTCAGGTTCCGGCTGCTCGTCTGGACCGACCGGCCGCGCCGCTACCCGGCCATCAAGAGCGAAATCAACTACCGCATCCACCGCCTCTTCCGCGAGGCCGGCATCGAGATACCCTTCCCGCAGCGCGACCTGCACCTGCGCGGCGGCTCGCTCCGCCTCGACGCCGAGTCGCACCTGCTCGCCGCGGGCGACGGCGGGCGGCAAGACGAGGAGGGGCGTGCCGATTTGCGGGAGCAGTAATTAGGCGGGGCGGGCGGGGGCCGGGTCAGCCGTCGCTGCCGATGGCCTCGACGGGGCAGGCGAGGAGCGCCTCCTCGCAGAGCGCCTGCTCGGCGTCCGTCTGGGGCTGCTTGTAGACGAAGGAGTAGCCGTTGCGGTCGGCGCGCGTGAAGTTGTCGGGCGCGGTGTCGCGGCACACGTCGCAGTCGATGCAGTTCGTGTCCACGTAGAAGGAGCCCGGCTGGTTCTCGGGCACGCGGTCGTTGGGGTCAGCCATAGAGCAGGTGTCGGGTGTCGGGTGTCGGGGGAAAGCCGGGTAAGTTACCCGGCTTTCCCCCGACACCTTATTTGATCTGGAGCATCCGGTCGAGGGCGACGCGCGCCCAGGTCTTCGTCTCGTCGGGGACGACGATCTGGTTGACGACCCGGCCCGCGAGGAGCGAGTCGAGCGCCCAGGCGAGGTTCTGCGGCGCGATGCGGTACATCGTGGCGCACATGCAGAGGTCGGGCGCGAGCAGCCGGATGTGCTTGTCCGGGTGGGCCTTGATGAGCCGGTCCACGAGGTTGACCTCGGTGCCGACGGCCCACGCGGACCCCGGGGGCGCCTCCTCGATGGTCTTGATGATGAACTCGGTCGAGCCGTTGAGGTCCGACTTCTCGACCACCTCGCGCACGCACTCGGGGTGGACGAGCACCTTGATGCCCGGCACCTCCTTCCTCACCTGTTCGACGTGCCACTCGCGGAAGCGGCCGTGCACGGAGCAGTGGCCCTTCCAGAGAATCAGGCGGGCCTTCCTCAACTGCTCCTCGGTGTTGCCGCCGAGCTCCTTGTTGGGGTCCCAGAGCGCCATCTCGTCGAGCGGGATGCCGAACTTGACGCCGGTGTTGCGGCCCAGATGCTGGTCGGGGAAGAAGAAGAGCTTGTCCGACTCTTTTAAATACTTGTCGAAGAGCGGGACGGCGTTCGACGAGGTGCAGACCACGCCGTCGTGCTCGCCGCAGAAAGCCTTGATGGCGGCCGTCGAGTTCATGTAGGTGACGGGCGTGACGCTGAAGTCGCCGATGACGCCTATCTCCCGCAGCTGCTCCCACGCGTCCTCGACCTGCTCGGCCGTCGCCATGTCGGCCATCGAGCACCCCGCCCCGAGGTCGGGCAGAATCACCTTCTGGTCGCCGGGGCGGAGTATGTCGGCCGACTCGGCCATGAAGTGGACGCCGCAGAAGACGACGAACTCGGCCTCGGGGCGCGAGGCGGCGAGCACGGCGAGCTTGAAGGAGTCGCCCGTGTAGTCGGCGTGGCGCACCACGTCGTCGCGCTGGTAATGGTGTCCGAGTATGACGAGGCGCGGGCCTAAGCTCCGCCGCGCCGCCTCGATGCGCGCGGCCAACGCCTCCTCCGACATCCCGAAGTAGTCTTCGAGCGCCGGAGCCCTCAACTCATTCTCAAGCAGCGTTGCTGTCATCCTTCTTGCCCCCTCGCCCGCGGCGGCCTCCCGCGCGAAACGCGAACTATACAGACATTCCGAAACGGCCCGCAAGCGGCCCCGGTTTCCGGGCCGCGAATTAGATGCGCCCGCGCCCCCCCACGATGCAAAAGGAGGGGCGCCGGGTGTCGGGTTTCGGGGGTCAGAGAACCCCGATTCTACCCGGCGCCCGGCACCCCGTTCCCGACACCCGCTTCTACGGGTGCGTCATCTCCTCCGGCTTGACGTACTCGTCGAACTGCTCGGCGGTGAGCAGCCCCAGCTCGACGGCCGACTCGCGCAGGGAGATGCCCTTCTTGTGCGCGTTCTTGGCTATCCTGGCGGCGTTGTCGTAGCCGATGTGGGGGTTGAGGGCGGTGACGAGCATCAGGGAGTTTCGCAGGTGCTCCTCGATGCGCTCGCGGTTGAGCTGGATGCCGGCGACGCAGTAGTCCACGAAGCCGCGGCAGGCGTCCTTCAGGAGACGGATGGAGTGGAGCAGGTTGTGGACCATGACGGGGTTGAAGACGTTCAGCTCGAAGTTGCCCTGCGAGCCGGCGAAGCCGACGGCGGCGTCGTTGCCCATGACCTGCACGGCGACCATCGTCATCGCCTCCGACTGCGTCGGGTTCACCTTCCCCGGCATGATCGAAGAGCCCGGCTCGTTCTCCGGCAGTATCAACTCGCCGAAGCCCGCCCTCGGCCCAGAGGCCAGCCAGCGGATGTCGTTCGCGATCTTCATCAGCGAGCACGCCAGCGTCTTCAGCGCGCCGCTCGCGAACACCATCTCGTCGTGCGCCGACAGCGCCGCGAACTTGTTCGGGTGAGCTTTAAAGGGCAGCCCCGTCAGCTCCGCTATCTTCCGCGCCGCCCGCTCCGCGAACTCCGGGTGCGAGTTCAAACCTGTGCCCACGGCCGTCCCCCCGATGGCGAGGTCGTAGAGTCCGGGCAGCACGGCCTCCAACCTCTCCACGTCGCGCTCAAGCAGAGACGCCCACCCCGAGAACTCCTGCTCGACCGTCAAAGGCGTCGCGTCCTGCAAGTGCGTCCGCCCTATTTTCACGACGCCCGCGAACTCCCGGGCCTTCGCATCTATCGCTTCCTTCAGGCGGCGCACCTCGGGGATGAGCTTGCCCAACTCCTCGGCCGACGCGATGTGCATGGCGGTCGGGAACGTGTCGTTCGACGACTGCGACATGTTCACGTGGTCGTTCGGGTGGACGGGCTGCTTGCTCCCCATCACGCCCCCCGCCAGCTCAATCGCGCGGTTCGAGATGACCTCGTTCGCGTTCATGTTCGTCTGCGTCCCCGACCCCGTCTGCCACACCCGCAACGGGAAGTGCTCGTCCAACTTCCCTTCTATGACCTCCTCCGCCGCCCGCTCAATCAACCGCGCCTTATCCCCCGCCAACTTCCCCAACTCCTCGTTCACCAACGCCGCGGCCTTCTTCAAAACCCCCAAAGCCCTAATCATCTCCCGCGGCATCACGTCGAACCCGATATTGAAATGGTGCAAAGACCTCTCTGTCTGCGCCCCCCAATACCTGTCCCCCCGCACCTCCACCTCCCCCATCGAATCCGTCTCGACCCTCACCCCCACCCCGCGCTCCGCCGCTTCCTT